>JAHJQE010000070.1 GCA_018819205.1 Gammaproteobacteria bacterium | reverse complement strand
GCTGAGTTAATAGCGCGTCGTCAGGTTAACCATCCACTCGGGCATGGCGTTGACTGCCCACTTCTCAAATCCTTTATCCGCGCCCGATAACACCAATACGCCGATCAGCAACAAAGCCACTCCGAATAATTTCTTGGCCTTCTGACCGGCGTTCATCATACGCCCGCGCCATTTGCCCATCGCCTGGCGGGACAACATACCGAGCGCGAGCAGCGGCAGGCCAGTGCCCAGGCTGAACACCGCCATCACCGAGGCGACTTGCACCAAGGCTTCTCCCTGACTCGCCAGCGTGATCGCCACCCCCAGGGTGGGCCCGACACACGGACTCCACACCACGCCCAGCAACAGACCGAGCAGGAACTGGCCGTGCAGACCGTCCAGATTGAAATGCGCCAGCATGCCCTGCCCCACACCGAGACGGCTGACCGCCGCGCTGAATCGATCCTGCAACCGGCTGGACACCAGCAACGCGCCGAACAGCAACAACAGCACGCCGCCGACCACACGCAAAGTGTCCTGTTCCAAACCAATGCTGCCGCCCAGCGAACCCAGACCCACTCCAATGGCGGTGAACGAGATCATCAAGCCGCCCACCAGCGCGAACGGGCCGAGAAAATGCTTACCCGCCGCGGAACCCATCAGGATCGGCACCAGCGGCAGCACGCACGGCGACAGTGTTGACAGCACGCCGGCGAGGAAGGACAAGCCGTAACTGGCTGCGGTCAGTTCCATCTCTACAGCGCCTTGCGCAACAATGCGGCGATCTTGTCGCGATCCGTCTCACCGGTCACGCGCGCCACTTCATGGCCGCCCTTGAACACGATCAGCGTGCTCTGATAACGCACGCCGAATGCTTTGACCACATCATGCTGGCCATCGAAATCGACCTTCAGAGTGGTGAAGGATTTGAATTCGTCCGTCGGCAACAGTTTGTCCAGCACCGCATCCTGTGCGCGGCAGGTGGGACACCATGGGGCGTGGATGAACACCAGCGCTGCTTGGCCGGACTTGTTCAACGCGTCCAGTTTGTTCTGCGTGTAGGGTTCACCGGCTGCGTGGGCGAACAGGGGAAGCAACAGCAGCAGCGATAAGAACAGTTTCTTGAACATGGCAATCTCCTTAGGGGCATCGGTTGGTCCGATACATCTTGGTCGAACGAACACGCATTTCCTTACATGAATATTGTTTGTAAGGAATCCGCACTGCGTTCGACCAACTCACACATCCACCACATGACCGATCAGGAGAACCATGATGCAGCTACTTGCCCCGACCCAATCCCCGCTGCGCCAGCTGCAGGACATCCACGGCCTACCGATCCAGATCGGTCAGGGCAGAAAAGTGCTGCTCTCGCTGTTCCGCGAAGCGACCTGCCCTTTCTGCAACTTCAGAGTGTATGACCTGACCAATAACTATCCCGGCCTGAACAGCCTCGGGCTGGATATCGTGGTGATCTTCAAATCCGAAGCGGAGGATGTGCGCCAGTTCATCGCCCGTCGCCCGCGCCCCTTCCGCATGGTGGCAGACCCGCAAGGCGATGCGCATCAACTGTTCGAGGTGAACCATTCGATGTTGGGCAAACTCAAGGCGATGCTGCTGCGCATGCCCACCATGCTGCGCGGCATGGGAATGGTCGGCATGCGCGGCATGGCAAGCGGCAACCTGATGCCGGCAGACTTCCTCATCGACGAACAGGGCACCATCGTCGAGACCTACTACGGAAAGGATGCTGGCGACCACATCCCGATGGAACGCGTGGAACTGTTCGCGGTGCGTGGCATGGCTTCACGCCCTGCCACCAACCAGATGGCGACTGCGTAAGGTTTGCACGACTCGCACGACCAAGACATGTCACTGCTGAAAAATCCAAAATCATTCGAGGAGAACAAAATGAAACGCACCCGCCTGATGCATACCCTGATCGCCTCCGGCGTGCTGAGCCTGTCGGTCGGCGGCATAGCGATGGCCGCGCCCTGTCGCGCCAACCCCTGCGCCCCGCGCAGCACGCGCATGAATCCCTGTGCGGCGAAGAACCCTTGCGCGGCTGCCAACCCTTGCGCCGCCGCGATGATGAAGATGGATATCAAGGGCGTGATGCGCCCGGTCAACTATCGCCCTTACCGGGGCAACAATAAAGAGTTGCTGTCTTATGGGAAGCGCTTGTTCAGCGACACGCGCCTGAGCAGCAACGGCATGAGCTGCAACACTTGCCATAGTGACAACGGCGCGTTCCAGAACTCGTTCGCAGAACCCTATCCACATCATGTGCAGATGACCGACGAACGCGCCGGTGTAAAGTCGGTGCATCTGGATGAGATGGTGCAGTTCTGCATGGTGGTGCCGATGGCGGCCAAACCACTGCCCTGGAACAGCAAACGATTGGCTGCGTTGACCGCGTACACCGGTTCGCTGCAAAAAGGTTTCCGTGCGGTCAATCCTTGTGCAGCCAAGCACCCGTGCGCAGCGCAGAATCCATGTGCCGCGATGAACCCTTGCGCGGCGGCCAATCCTTGTGCCGCGACACGCCACTAATCCCTTTCAGCTTCCCCATGCACCCGCCCTCGCCTGGCGGGTGTTTTGCGTTTCCGCGAGTGCTACCATGCAGTGCATCTCGCCAGCCAACCGGAGATTGAATGAGCGACATTGATCCAGAAGCACTGCAAGCACATCGCAGCCACCTCATACGCTACGCCATGCTGCAACTGCGCGACCCGAACCTGGCCGAGGACGTGGTGCAGGAGACGCTGGTGGCCGCCATCGAGAGCCGGGCCAAATTCGCCGCACAGTCGTCGCCGCGCACCTGGCTGGTGGGCATCCTCAAGCACAAGATCATCGACCTGCTGCGCAAGCGTGCGCGCGAACCGCAACTGAATGTGGCCGAGGGCGAGGACGAGAACGAACTGGTGGATGCGCTGTTCAAGGAGAACGGGCACTGGGCCGACCCGCCGCAAAGCTGGAACGCGCCGGAGCAATCGCTGGAGAATGCGCATTTCTGGAAGATCTTCGAGCAATGCAACCAGCGCATGCCGCTCAACACCGCCCGCGCCTTCATGATGCGCGAATTCATGGATATGACGACGGACGAGATTTGTCAGGAACTGGGGATCTCGTCGACTAACTGCTGGGTGATCCTGCACCGTGCGCGGCTGGCATTGCGCGAGTGCCTGGATATGAACTGGTTTGGAAATGCGAGGTAATCATGCTGGACTGCAAACACAACACTGAACTGCTGTCGCAATCATACGACCGCCCCATCACGCTGCGCGAACGCATCGCGATGCGCATGCATCTGCTGATGTGCCGCGGCTGCCGTAATTTCGAGAAGCAGCTCGCCTTCCTCCGCAAGGCGGCACGCGAACTGCCGCGCAAACTGTGACCCCATCAGCGGAGACCACGCACACTGTATCGCGACCTCCTTAATATGGTTGTAAGGTTATAGCTGCATTGACCGACCAATGCCCACAGCGTAAATCGTCAACACAGTTGCGCTGAAAAATTCCAAGGAGAGCAACATGCCAAGAGCCATATGGAACGATCAGGTCATTGCCGAAGCACCAAGCAAGGATATCCACCGTGTGGAAGGAAACGTCTATTTTCCGCTCAGCGCGGTGAAGCGTGAGTATCTCAAACCAAGCGCGACGCACACACATTGCTTCTGGAAAGGCGAGGCCAGTTATTACGACGTGGTGGTTGACGGCAAGGTGAACGAAGATGCAGCATGGTATTACCCCGAGCCGTCCGCGCTGGCGGCCCGCATCAAGGATCACGTCGCGTTCTGGCACGGCGTCAAGGTAGAGGATGGCCGAGACGATGGATGAACTGATCGAGCGTTACCGCACGGTGCGCGCACGTTCCGAGGCGTTGTGTGCACCGCTGCAAGTCGAGGACTACTGCATCCAGGCGATGGAGAGCGTGAGTCCGCCCAAGTGGCATCTGGCGCATGTCAGCTGGTTCTTCGAGATGTTCATCCTCGTGCCGTATGCCAAACGCTACCGCATGCTGCGCGAGGAATACGCGCACCTGTTCAATTCCTATTACGAGACGGCGGGCACCTTCTTCCCACGCCCGCAGCGCGGCATGCTGTCGCGCCCCACTGTGCAGGAAATATACGACTACCGTCATCATGTCGATGGCGCGCTGCTGGAGCTGCTGAGCGATGTTCCCGAGCAGCATGCGGCCGATATCATGCAGCGACTGCAACTGGGACTGGAACACGAAATACAGCATCAGGAACTGCTGCTGATGGATACATGCTACAACTTCTCCATCAATCCGCTGCATCCGGTCTATCACCAGATCAAACTACGCTCTGCTTCACCTCTTGCGAAGATGGGCTGGCAGGATTTTGCTGCAGGCATTGTCGAGATCGGCCATGACGGCGATGCATTCGCCTACGACAACGAGCGACAGCGCCATAAGACTTACGTGCAGGATTTCCGTCTCGCTACGCGGCTGGTCAGCAATGCGGAATATCTGTCCTTCATCGACGATGGCGGCTACGAGCGAGTCGAGCTGTGGCTGTCCGATGCATGGCGCACGCTCAAAGAACAGCACTGGCAAGCGCCCTTGTACTGGTTCAGGCAAGACCGTGACTGGATGCATTTCGACCTGACCGGCGCGCATGAACTGCGCCTGGACGAGCCGGTGTCGCACCTGAGTTATTACGAGGCGGACGCCTATGCGCGCTGGGCGGGCAAGCGGCTGCCGACTGAGACGGAGTGGGAGCATGCCGCCAGCACGCAGCCCATCTCTGGCAACTTTTTCGACAGCGGGCTGTATGTGCCGCGTCCCGCGCAGCAGACAGGCTTGACGCAGATGTTCGGCGACCTGTGGGAATGGACGCAGAGCGCCTATCTGCCCTACCCCGGTTTCAAACCCCTGCCCGGCACGCTGGGCGAATACAACGGCAAATTCATGTGCGATCAGATGGTGTTGCGCGGCGGTTGTTGCGTCACCGCGCAGGATCATATGCGTACCAGCTATCGCAACTTTTTCCGGGCGGCGGACCGCTGGATGTTCTCCGGTCTGCGTCTGGCGGAGGACATCACATGAGAAACGAATCGCCCACCCCATCACCAGAACAGGAAGAAGACGATTTTCTCTGCAGCGTGCGCGAAGGTCTGCGCAGTCGTCCCAAGACCATCCCGCCGAAATATTTCTACGACGCGCATGGCTCGCACCTGTTCGACCTGATCTGCACCACGCCGGAGTATTACCCCACGCGCACCGAGACCGCCATCCTTGAACGTCACGGCGCTGAGATGGCAGAGATGATTGGAATTTCCTGCACGCTGATTGAGCTGGGCAGCGGCAGCGCGATCAAGACGCCGTTGATCCTGCAGCACCTGGACGACGATGCCGCTTACATCCCTATCGACATCTGCGACTCGCACTTGCAACAAAGCACACAACGCCTGCAAACGATGTTCCCGAAACTGAAGATGCTGCCTTTGTGCGCCGACTACCACCAGCTTCCCGGCCATGCTTTCAAGCGGTATGCGAGTCGGCGGCAGGTGGTGTTCTTTCCCGGCTCCACCATAGGCAACTGCACACCGGAAGAAGCCGTGCAGTTATTGCAGCGCGTCGCCGCACTGGTCGGCCCCGGCGGTGGTTTGCTGATCGGTGTGGATGCCAAGAAATCGCCGGATGTGCTGAATGCCGCCTACAACGATGCAGCAGGTCACACCGCCGCGTTCAACCTGAACCTGCTGACGCGCATGCAATGCGAACTCGGCGCGCAACTCGATGCGGATCAATTCTCGCACCATGCGTATTACAACGAAACGCACGGGCGCATCGAGATGCATCTGGTCAGCCGCTGCAGACAAGTGATACGACTGAACGGAGAATCGTTCGAGTTCAACGCGGGCGAGAGCATCCACACCGAGAACTCCTACAAGTACACCGCGCGGGAATTCCGGCAACTGGCGCGCACGGCTGGCTGGCACCTGCGATCGACCTGGCACGATGAGAATGAGTTGTTCAACGTGCATTACCTTAGCCAGTCCGCCTCAGAACCGCTGCAGCTGGCGCGCTGAACAGGAGGCGGCAAACGCCGCCCGTGTTTCGGTTAGCATCCCACACCCGCATTTCCCGGAAAGTCCGCATGACCAAGCTTCGCCTCGCCGCCTACACCACGCTGACCATGATCGCCTTCGCGGGCAATTCATTGTTCTGTCGCATGGCACTGAAAGAGACCACCATCGACGCGGCCACTTTCACCAGCGTGCGCCTGTTGTCCGGGGCGGCGATGTTGTGGCTGCTGATGAGTTTGCAAAGACAGGCTCCATTGGCTCACGGCAACTGGCGCAGCGCGACGGCTTTATTCATCTATGCCGTCACCCTCTCCTTCGCTTACCGCAGCATAGACACCGGTGCGGGCGCGCTGATGCTGTTCGGCGCGGTGCAGGCGACCATGCTCATCGCCGGATTCATCGCGGGTGAACGCATGACGGCCATGCAAAGTGCGGGCTTCGTGGCGGCGGTGATCGGTCTGGTGATCCTGGTGTCGCCCGGCGTGGAAGCGCCATCGGTGCTGGATTCGCTGCTGATGCTGGCGAGCGGTGTCGCCTGGGGCGTGTATTCGCTGTTCGGTCGTGGCCAAGCCAACCCCGCTGCCGCCACCGCCGGTAACTTCCTGCGTGCCGCGCCGCTCACCATCGCACTCTCGCTGCTCGCCCTGCCCCAGCTGCAACTGGATGCACAGGGCGTGTTGTATGCCGTGCTATCCGGCGCGGTGACGTCGGCTTTGGGTTATGTGCTTTGGTATCGCGTACTACAACACATGCGCGCGATGACGGCCTCGACAGTGCAACTCTCCGCGCCGGTGCTGGCTGCCATCGCGGGCATCCTGCTCTTGGGCGAAGCCGTCACGCGCGACCTGCTGGTGTCGTCGGTGTTGATACTGGGCGGGATATGGCTGGTACTGCGTTACGGCAAGCGCTGATTCAGGCTCTCACCGCGGCTGAGATATTCTCCAGCGCCTGCTTGATCACGCTGCGCGGAGCGCCGATGTTCATGCGCATGTGGCCGCTGCCCTCGGTGCCGAACATCGCGCCCGGACTCAAACCGACACCTGCCTTCTGCACGAAGTAGTCTTTAAGTTGCTTGTCGTTCAATCCCATCTCACGGCAATCCAGCCACAACAGATACGTCCCTTCCGGCTCGACCATCTTGATCTGCGGCAGATGCTGTTGCAGATATTCGCGCACCATGTCGCGCGTAGCGGCCAGATACATCATCAGATCATCCAGCCAAGGCGCTCCCTCGCGATAGGCGGCTTCGAATGCGGCGATGCTGAACGGGTTGCTGGCGCTGACGTGCAGGGTGTCGAAGGCCTGCGTGATGGCTTTACGATCTGCGGCTTGCGGCACGACGAGTGCAGACAAACCGAGGCCGGGGATGTTGAAGGTCTTGCTGGGCGCGACGGCGGTGACGATGTTCACTTTGTCGTTCAGCGTGGCCAATGGCACATGCTGGTAGCCGGGGTAGATCAGGTCGGCGTGTATCTCGTCCGACACCACGGTGATGTCGTGCTGCTCGCATACCGCCAGCAGCGCCTGTAATTCTTCACGCTGCCACACGCGCCCGACCGGGTTGTGCGGCGAGCACAGGATCAGCAAGCGTCCGCCCGCCTGCGCACAGCGTTCAAGATCGTCCAGATCGAAGCTGTATCGGCCCGCCTCGAACTTAAGCGGATTGAGCAGCGATTTGCGCCCGCAAGTCCCGGCGGCGGAGAGAAACGGCGCGTACACCGGCGTTTGCACGATCACGCCGTCGCCGGGCTGCGTCAGCGCCATGATGCAGGCGTGCAGCGAGGGCACCACACCGGGGCAGAACAGGATGGTTTCGCTGGCGATGTGCCAATGGTGACGCGTGGCCAGCCAGTGGATCAGCGCGTCGTTCAGCGATGTAGGGAAGATGGTGTAACCGAACACCGGATGTGCGGCGCGCTGCGTCAGTGCGCGCTGCACCGCGTCCGGCACGGCGAAATCCATGTCGGCTACCCACAGCGGGATGACATCGGCGCGGCCGAACACGGCCTGTCGTGCATCGTATTTCAGGCTGGCTGTGTGCCGGCGATCGGGAGATGAATCAAAGCGCGGGTCCATGGCCGCAATATAGCCGCAAAAGCGCGGCGGCGGATAGTGCCGTCACGCACCAGACAGCAATCCAACGGCCCAAAGGAATGGTTGATTGAGGTAGCACTCGGTACTACCATTTATCATGACTAAAAAGTCTCAAATAACGGTTCGAGCCTTTTAGACGGCGTGGTTTGCTAAAGAAGCTCGCAAAGCGAAGATATCCGATGGGGATCTGTGTCGAGCCGTCCAGCAAGCCAGTCAAGGACTGGCTGATGATCTTGGTGGTGGGGTGTTCAAGAAACGACTGAACGACAACATGCACCGATCTATCATTTTGGCCAAGGCAGGTAAGTATTGGATATATGCCTACCTCTATGCCAAGAAAGACCGTGAGAACATCACGCCGAATGAATTGACCGCCTTCAAGAAGTTGGCGAAAGACTATGCAAGTGCCGGAGAAGACAGAATTGCCGCACTGTTGAGAAACACGGAATTATTGGAGATCTGCCATGACGACTAAAACTACTACAGCAAAACCCAAGAGCGATGCATTTGCAGCCATTCATAGTGCAGCAAAAGGATTGCACCGCGCTGGTGCTATCACCAAAACAACACTGCGTGAATACGACGCGCTCTGCTTGGATTCGGTTCCGGAATTCAATGCCGAGGACATCAAACGTATTCGCGAGCATGCTCACGTTAGCCAACCCGTATTTGCGCGCTATTTGAACACCAGTGAGTCTACCGTCCAAAAGTGGGAGACTGGCCAGAAACGCCCGAGTGGGATGGCGCTTCGTTTGTTGAGTGTGGTTGAAAAACACGGTCTTGAAGTGCTCGTTTAATCTTGTGATCGCCGTCACTCATCCGATCCTATCATTCCTTCTTCCAATAAGCCGTCGCCACGCCCTCGCCCAGATCCGCCTCGATCAGGCGGCGGCGTACTTCCAGCAGGCGTGCGATCAGCGCGGGTTCGTGTGACGCGTAGGCATCGGCATCCGGGATGCGCTTCACCACCACGCCGAGCAACTCGGTGATAGCGTTGCCGATGGAGTTCTGGCTGATGGTGACGATCAGCTTGCCTTCATCGTTGCGGTAGATGAGCTGCTTGAAGGCGGGCTGCCAGCGGATGGCGTTGGCATATTTCGCGTCGACGATGCAGTGGTCACGCACCTTCTTGGCCGTCTTCATGAAGTCGTTGTTGAACAACAGCACGCTCTCCACCTGCTCGGGGAAATACACGTCGGGCAGCATGGGCGCGTTGTGCGTGGAAACCTGCGAAAAGAAGCTGCGGTAGAAGTCGATGAAGCCTTTCAGCACCTCGTCGTACTCTTTCCAGAAGCGCACATCCTTGAGCGCCGCCGCGCCGCCCTGCACCTCCCAGCTCGGCAGCCCCTGCGGGTAACCGGTCAAGGCGATGCGCGCATCTGCTTCGCTGGCCGGTTTGAGTATCCGCAGGTGCAAGGCCTGGTCGAAGAAATCGCGGTACACATCGCGCATATACGCCTGGAACAGGCTGTGCTGTCCGCCGTCGGTCAGGTTGGGATCGTTCGGATCGGCCGCTTTCGCATCGCGCAACACCTGCTTGGGGAAGACGACGAAATGGTTGTGCAGCATGCGGATGCTCGGCACGCCGGGCGAGGTCAGCGGCCAGGTCGCGTCCAGACTGGCTTCGCCCGCCAGGATCAGCGCCTCGTCCGGGTCTGGATATTGTTCCAGCATGTAGTCGATGACGATCTGGTTCATGCGGTTCCAGATCTGCTTCACGTTCTCAGCCACCTGCGTGCGCCGCACCGGGCGACCTAGCGGGTTGAGGATGGTCTTGGATGTGTTGTAGATGATGGAACAGTCGAACTCGGTGCTGTGCCCCAATGCCTTGCGATACAACAGCAGGTTCTCCGGGTTGATCAGCAGGCCGTTGTTGTTCGCCAGGTCGTTGAGGTTCTCCGTGCTGTTGAAGAACTCGTTGTGTTTCAGGCCCTCGGGAACGTCGAGCGGGATGGGACGGAACGGTGTGACGATCTCGCGCGGGCCGGATCGCATTGCTCAGTCCTGCCCAGCTTCGTCGAGAACAGGAACATCCATCAAGTCTGGGCCCAGGGCAAACCTTCAAACCGCCAGCCATTGTGCGAGTTGCGATGGTGAGTATCGTCCAGATCGCCTTCGAAGCCGTGCGTGACATTGTAGATATCCTTCAGCCCGGCGTTCTCCAACGCCAGACCCGCATCAGCAGAACGGCGACCGGAGCGGCAGATCAATACCACGGGACGATTCACGCTGGCTGCCTTGCGCACATGCGCGACGAACATCGGGTCAATCTCCCAGTCCGGGCCGTCCACCCAAGGGATATGGATAGAGCCGCGCGGGTGACCGACGAACATGTATTCCATCTCGCTGCGTACATCCACGAACACGGCTTCCGGATTGGCTTGCAGGAAGTCGTAGGCTTCTTTCGGGGTCAGATGTTGCATGGTCGTCGCTCCTGATCTGTAAATAGATGGAAGGATTATAGCCCTATCGTTTGGCGGGCGACGAGTACGTCCTGCCTGGTGGCGACAGGCGCGTTCATCGCACCTCCGCCAATTGGCGTATCTCAAAAGTCATATCGGACAGGTCGCCCGATATCCAGGTGGGGATGGCGTTGATGCCGGGCGCGTCGATGCCGGCCACCGAGCCGGGGTTGACCAGCCAGCATTCGCCGTCCTTGACGTGTCTTTGCAGGCCTACATGCGCGGTGTGGCTGTGGCCGTGGCAGACCAGGTCGTAATCGCCGGTGCAAGCGAAGGCATGGCCGTGGTTCGGCATGTGGGTGACGAATATCCTGCGCCCGCACAGTTCCAGTTCGGCCTCTGCGCCGTGATAGGTGAACACGCCGGAGTTCTTCATCATCATGCGGTATAGCGCAGCGATATCGCCCAGGTTGTTGCCGTGTACGGCATGGATGGGCAGTCCGAGCTTGAGGGAAGCACGCAGGGTATTGGCACCGATCAGGTCGCCGCAGTGGATCACGGCCTGCGCGCCTTCGTCTTTGGCTATGGTGATGGCATGCACCAGTGCTTCGGAACGGTCGTGACTATCTGAAACGATGCAGATCTTCATACCCTTGGTTATGTGTCGGAAATCAGGCCGCATTAGGCCGAATAACAGGCTGCTGGTCTATAACCATATCGGGTAGGCTCACCCCTCCCCAAGTGTGGGAATGTACAGACACAATTTCCTAACGGTTGATATTTATCGCAAAGCGACATAACCTTAAAAGAATAAGAGTACTTCAAGTACCACAGATGTCTTCATAGCCGGACCTAGCGAACCTTTCAAGCAGAGTCTCAATGAATCGACTATCCATACCTGCAGAGCTTTCGGATGAAACCGAATTCTTCTGGACGAGTGAGCCAGAGTTCATTCCGCCCGACCTTGACGGCGGCGTGGATGCTTGCGTGGAGCAGAACTTCATTTCCCAGCGCGCCAGCGACCTGGAAACACTGCTCAACCACTGCCTGGAATCCGCCCTCGGCATGCTGCGCGCACGCGCGGGAGTGATCCGTATCCTGCTGCCGGACGAGCAGACGCTGCCCATCATCAGCACCATCGGCCTCTCGAACGAAGAACTGGATTCCGAGCGCGTGAGCGATCTGGCCTGTGAGGATTGCAGTCGCGACGCCTTCCGCCACGGCTTGTGTGCCACCACCATCGAAAAATGCGAGACCCGGCAATGCGGTTCGGTCAGCCAGCGCATGCAATCGGTGATCTCCATCCCGCTGGAAGGCCGGGCGGCGGCCGACACCTTGTTGGGCGTATTCACCCTGTTCTTCGATACCCCACAAACCGCTTCCAGCCCGTCCGCACAGATGGCGGTCAACTTCGCCGACATGCTGGCCGCGCTGATCGAACACACCCAGGCCGGACGCGAAGCGCGCCGCGCCGAACTGCTGATGGAGCGCCAGTCCATCGCCAACGAGATACATGATTCGCTGGCGCAGACCCTGAACTACGCGCGCATGAACACCACCCTGCTGCGCGAAGCGGTGCGCAGCAACAATGGCAATGCCAACAAATACGTAGGCGATATCGAGGATGCGCTGGTGATCGGCCAGAAGGCGGTGCGCGCACTGATCACCGACTTCCGCAGCGAGATGAACCCGGCCGGCCTGTTGTATGCGTTGCAGGATATGTGTGGCGAATTCAACCGACGTAACCATATCGTGCTCGACTGGAAGGTGCGCATCGCCGATCTGGACCTGCCGCTGGAGCACGAGATACAGACCTACAACATCGTGCGCGAGGCACTCTCCAATATCGAGAAGCATTCCAACGCGTCGCATGCCCGAGTGATCGTCGATTATGTCTGCGGCTACTATGTATTCATGGTAGAAGACAATGGAGTCGGCACCTTCACACCCGCCGAAGGCCATTACGGTCTGGTCATCATGCGCGAACGCGCACAACGGATCGGCGGCGAGATACGCGTCGAAAGCACCAAAGGACTGGGAACCTGCGTACAATTTTACTTCCCCGAACCGGAAGCCAACTGGAGAACGCTGAATGAGTGAGACGCTGAAGATCGCCCTGGTGGATGACCAGAACCTTTGCCGTATGGGATTGTGTGAACTGTTGAGCAAAGGCTACGGTTTCGACGTACTCGGTGCGGTCGGCAGTCTGGAAGCACTACAGAAACTGATCGAACTGGAACCCGATGTCATCGTGATGGACCTGCGCATGAAGCCCATGGACGGCATCGCCATGCTGCAGCAGATACGCGACGATGGCTGCACCATCCCCACCGTGATCCTCACCATGAGCGATTCCGAGACCGATCTCTCCAATGCCATCAAGGCCGGCGCCCGCGGTTTCCTGCTGAAAGACATGGCACCGGAAGACGTGGTGGATGCCATCCGCCGTGTCGCCGCAGGAGAAATGGTGGTCGCCCCGTCGATGACGGTGAAAATGATCGACATGCTCAAAGGCAAACAGCCCGGCAGCGAACCCAGACATTCACTCAACCTGCTGACCGAACGCGAAAAAGAGATCCTGCAACTGCTTTCACGCGGCGAGAGCAACAAGGCCATCGCGCAGACACTTTCCATCAGTTATGACACCGTCAAGCAACACGTGCGCCATATCCTGAACAAACTCAATCTGTCTTCCCGCGTCAAAGCTGCAGTCCTGTTCGCCAAGGAGCAAGGACACGCCAGCGACGACGAGTAAGCAACAGTGCCCATACGGGTTACCCACTTTACCCAATGGGGTTATAGACACTCCCATACCTTATTGCGCCTAATTACGGACCGGGAGAGAGAGCAACATCCGGAAAGAAACCGGGGTAATTTCTTCAACATCAACCTAACGGGGGAACACACATGGCACATGTAGTCATCATGGGTGCAGGCGTCGGCGGCATGCCGGCAGCTTACGAAATGCGCGAGCAGCTGGACAGCAAACACAAAGTCACCGTAGTCAACAACGGCGAGAACTTCCACTTCACGCCCTCCAACCCGTGGGTCGGTGTCAAATGGCGTGAGCGCAAACACATCGAATTCCCGGTGCGCACCTATCTGCAGCGCAAGGGCATCGAATTCAATTCCTCCGGCGTGAAGCGCGTCCATCCGGACCAGAACCAGCTCGAACTCAATGACGGCAGCATGATGGATTACGATTACCTCGTCATCGCCACCGGCCCCAAGCTGGCATTCGATGAAGTAGAAGGTCTCGGCCCGCACGGCGGTTTCACACATTCCGTCTGTCACGTCGATCACGCGATGAAATCGCATGACGTCTGGGACGACTTCTGCAAGGACCCGGGCCCCATCGTGGTCGGCGCCGTGCAAGGCGCATCCTGCTTCGGCCCTGCCTACGAATACGCATTCATCATGGAAACGGACCTGCGCAAGCGCAAGATCCGCACCAAAGTGCCGATGACCTTCGTCACTTCCGAGCCCTACATCGGCCACCTCGGACTGGGCGGCGTAGGCGATTCCAAGGGCATCCTGGAATCCGGCATGCGCGACAAGCACATCAAGTGGATCTGCAACGCCAAGGTCACCAAGGTCGAAGACGGCAAGATGTACGTCACCGAGCATGACGACATGGGCCAGGAGAAGAAGAAGCACGAACTGCCCTTCAAATACAGCATGATGCTGCCGGCCTTCAAAGGCATCGACGCCGTGTTCGGCATCGAAGGGCTGACCAACCCGCGTGGCTTCATCACTGTGGACAAACACCAGCGCAACGCGAAATACAAGAACATCTTCGCTGTCGGCGTATGTGTCGCGATCCCGCCGGTGGAACCGACACCGATTCCGGTCGGCACACCCAAGACCGGCTACATGATCGAGTCCATGGTCACCGCCACCGTGCACAACATCAAGGCCGACCTCACCAACCAGCCGGCCGATCAGGAAGCCACCTGGAACGCCGTCTGCCTGGCCGACTTCGGCGAGAGCGGCGTCGCCTTCGTCGCCATCCCGCAGATCCCGCCACGCAACGTGAACTGGTTCTCCGAAGGAAAGTGGGTACATTTGGCCAAGGTCGCGTTCGAGAAATACTTCATCCGCAAAATGAAGAAAGGTACTTCCGAGCCGTTCTATGAAGGCAGCATCATGAAGATGCTGGGTATCGAAAAGCTGAAGTAATCCAGCTCCCTCGAACTGAAAGGCCGCCGACTGCAAAGTCGGCGGCCTTTTGTCATTCTGAAAGAGCGCTCTGAAAATACCGCCCTAATCCAGGCTAGTTTGCTCTGCCTTGCAGTCTGAAAGAGAACACGTTCTCATCCCTGATTGCCATGGCATCGATATCACCCATCGCGTTCTTGCGCAGGAAGATGCCCACACTGGCCTCACCCTGCAACTCAAAGACATATTCAAGCCCAAGCTTGAAGCCGCGTAAGTTCTCATCGGATTCCATGATGCGCGTGTGATATAGCCCTCCGCTATAGCGGAATCCAGACTCAGCCGCATATCGGTATGCGAGAAAGGCATTCCCCAATCCGGTTCGTCCACTGCCATTGATCGAAGATGCAGTAGCGCCGACTTGCATCTCCTGACCATCGAGGTCTTCTTTCAAATTGAACCCCAACTCGTTGCGGGAAGGGATGTTCCGTTCTGCCAACCCCGTAAGGTGGCTGAACGTGGCGGACAACCTGCGCGCCTCCGTATCGATAACGGTGAACTCGAGCATGTTCGCCTGATTGCCATCTTGAGATGAATAGTAGCTCCCCAGATTCCACGCCCCATAGCGGAGGTGAACGAAGCCGCCGACTGTGTCATGGCTGGCATTGTCGCTCAGGTTGAATGCCGTCTGTCCGACCACCTGTGTAGTGTTGGGACGTGTCTGCATCCGGCCACCCAGCGTCAAGCCCAGCCGATCGTCGATCTGCCAGCTGCGAGCCAGCACCATATCGCCGTAGGTGAATCCTTCCGTGCTTTGCGGCTGGGGTATCAGAGACAGCCAATCCAGCATGAACAGATAGTCATCATTCTGAAAATGGAGGTTCATCCGGCTCAAAGTCGCATCCCTGTCCCCCGCCGAGGTACGGATCGTTTGATTGACGCTGGAATCGAGACCGATCAGATAGAAAGGACGCGGATCTTTCCGCATCAGGTCTGAGTGCTGCTGATAGCGGGCGGCAAGATTGCGCTGGTAGTTCAGCAACCATAACTGCTCGAACTCGACCGGGCCGACCGAGGTGGCCGCCTGCACAGAGTTGGTAAATAGACACAGCAATGCGAGCAGACTGATACGCACCATTCCATCCCTCCATGACATGCCGTTCGTCCTTGCAGCAGGTAGAACGTCTGCTGCATACCGCGCGATTCTACTTCGACTGTTTCGCGTGCGCCGGGCGGAACACTTTGCACTGTGCCGGATCGGCTTCCAGCCAAGCGCCTTCGATGAGGTCGATGCAATAGGGAATCGCGGGGAAAACCGCGTTCAAACAATCGTCTATCGCGGAGGGTTTACCAGGCAGGTTCACGATCAGGCTCTTACCGCGAATGCCGGCGGTCTGGCGGGACAAGATCGCGGTGGGCACAACCTTCAGCGACTCGGCACGCATCAGCTCGCCGAAACCCGGCATCATCTTCTCGCATACCACTTCGGTCGCTTCCGGCGTGACATCGCGCAGCGCGGGGCCGGTGCCGCCGGTGGTGACGATGAGGCTGCAGCCTTCCCTGTCCGCCAGTTCGATCAGCGTCTGTTCGATCAACGGCTGTTCATCGGCGATGACGCGCGCCACGGCTTCCCATTCATTCGTCAACACGCGCGCGAACCACGCCTGCATCGCAGGGCCGCCCTTGTCTTCGTATTCACCGCGACTGGCGCGGTCGGATACCGTCACGAAACCGATACGTGCTTTCATCTCACTCCCCTGCTTCATCCTGATAGGCCGTGCCATCCAGCAGCTGCACCGTCACCTGCTCGCCGGCCACGAGGCCCTTGCACTCGGCAGGAACGATCATCAGCCCCTCGGCCATCGCCATCGAGCGCAGGATGCCGCTACCCTGATCGCCGGTCGGCGTGGCCGTGAAACCGTCGCTATCCCTGCCCAGCATCACGCGCACGAACTCGGTGCGGCTGTGCTTGTGTTTCACATCGCGCGCCAGTTTCGCCATCACCGTGCGACGGAACAGGTTCGCGTGCCCGGTGATGTAACGCAGCGCGGGCCCGACGAACTCCTCGAAGCAGACCATGCCGGAAACCGGATTGCCCGGCAGACCGAACACCCAGGTCAGCGGTGCCACACCGAACGCCATTGGATGGCCCGGCTTCATCTGCACGCGCCAGAACTTCATCTGCACACCCAGCGCCTCCAGCGTGGGCCGCACATAGTCGTGCACGCCGACCGAGCTGCCGCCGGAGACCAGCAGCACATCGAACTGCAAACCGCGTTGCAGCATCTCTTTCAAGTGTGAGGGTTCATCGCGCGCGATACCGAGCAGCACGGGTTCGATACCCAACGCCTGCACCTGCGCCATCAGCGCATAGCTGTTGGCATCGGGGATCTTGTTGGCATCGAACGGCTCCTCCAGCCCTTCCAGCTCATCACCGGTGGAAAGGATGGCCACGCGCGGCAGACGCCACACTTCGACACTCGCCGCCTTCACCATCGCCAGCATGCCGACCACGCCCGGCGTGATCGTCGTGCCTGCCGTCAGCACCACCTCGTCCGTTCGCATGCTCTCGCCTTGGTCGCGAATGTCGTTGTGCGGCTTCACCGCGACGTTGATGCGAACCTGCGTCTCGCTGACCGCCTCCGTGTCTTCCACACGGATCACCGCATCCGCACCAGACGGCACCGGCGCACCGGTCATGATGCGTGCGCACTGTCCGGGTTGCACGGTCTTGCGCGGCATGTCGCCCGCCTTGATGTCCTCGATGATCTCCAGCACGACCGGTGCGTTCGCCACGTCTGCACTGCGGATGGCGAAACCGTCCATCGCCGACACGTCATACGGCGGCTGGTCGCGGTTGGCTTTGATGTCGGCCGCCAGCACCCGGCCAAACGCCTGCTGCAAGGGCACGGACTCCGTACCCAGTCTCTTCATCGCTTCGATGACGCATCGCTGCGCCGCTGCTACGGTCAGATCACTCACTTCAACTCCTGTGCCGCTTGATAATCCTGCGGCGTATCCAAATCAAAAAAACTGCGGAACTGCAGATCGTAGTCGCGCAACTCCGCCTCATTCACATAGCGCACGTCCAGCTGCTGCAGTACGGCACGCACACGCTTCTCGCCACTTGCTTGTGCTTCGCGCATGACTGACAGCGCCTGTTTCGAATAGAACGCGAACAGCGGTTGTGGATGGCCGCTGATCATCGGCACCACTGCCTGCTGTTCGTCGCGCAAGTCGGCCATGCGCGCGATGACGGCAGGCTGGATGAACGGCATGTCGCAAGCCACCGCAAACATCCAGTGTGTATCCACCTGCGACAGCCCCGCCACCAGTCCAGCCAAGGGGCCGCCGTCTGCTTCGGCATCGCACACCTGCTGCAACACCACCTCCGCGCGCGGTTGCCGCACGCTGACGATGACCTTGGGGAATACCTGCTGCATGCTGACCGTCGCCCGTTGCAGCAAGGTCGTGCCTTCCAGCAGCAATCCCGCCTTGTCCTGCCCCATGCGACTGGAATCGCCGCCGGCGAGGATGAGCGCAGTGCAATCGGTGATCATTGTTGAGCCTGTTGCAGGATGAATTCGATGATGCCGTTTACATCGTCAAGCGCGAAATGCGGCAACTGCGGATACGCTTCGTCCACATCCGTCACCAGCGCCACCACGCCCTCTTCCAGCGTGCAACGCGGCTGCGACGAACACGCACGACGCAACACCTCTATCTTCGCCCCCGGCGCATGCGAGAACCCTTCCGCCAGAACCAGATCGGCCTCACCCAGGAAGCGTTCGGCCAGTTGCTGCGGTTCACGCTGCTCGGTCCGCGTATCGACCAACTGCACGCCGCCCTGCGTCACCAGCAAACTCATCGCCGCCCCCGCCTGCGTATAGCGCCAGCTATCCTTGGCCGGTGTATCCAGTTCCACCTTGTGATGCGCATGCTTGATGGTCGCCACGCGCAAACCGCGCTGCGTCAGTTCGCGCACCAGCTTTTCGATCAGGGTGGTCTTGCCGGAACCGGAGTGGCCGACGATGGATATTACGGATGGGGTGTGACCCATGATTCCCCTTGTGGCGTGATCTCTTTTTTCCAGATCGGCACGCGCTGTTTAAGTTCGTCGATCATCCAGCGACAGGCGTCGAAGGCGGCGGCGCGATGGGCGGCACCGGCGGCGATGAAGACGATGTTGTCACCGGCTTGCACGGTGGTGACGCGGTGCACGATGCGAGCATCGAGCAGGTCGAACTTGCTGATGGCTTCTTCGCGCAGTTTGCGCATCTCGGCCAGCGCCATGCTGCCGTAGGCTTCGAAGCTGATCTGGCTGACGTCGCGGCCTTCAGAGAAGTCGCGCGCGCAGCCGAGGAAGGTGGCGATGCCGCCCATACGTTTGGAAGATGCCTTGAGGGCGGCGATCTCGGCGTCTTGCGAGAAGTCTTCAATCTGAATGCGAACAGGTTCGCTCATACATTCCCCTTCGTCATTCCGGCGTAGGCCGGAATCCAGATAGAAAAGATGACCCCTGCGCAGCAGGACTCCATTCGGGTTTGTCCGCTGCGCGGGATCTTTGTTTGGACTGGATTCCGGCCTGCGCCGGAATGACGGGGTTGGTGGTTTGCATTATGCATCTCAGCCCCCTGAAAATTTCGCCATAAAGGCGATCTCGTCGTTGTCTTTCAGTGCCGTCTGCTTGTCGTGCACCTGTTCCTGATTGACGGCGATGAAGCTGACGATGCTGAGTGCGCCGGGATAGAGCATGCCGACCTTGTGCGTGACATCGTGCAGGGTCATGCCGTCGGAGTAGTCGATATCCATTTCGCGCATTTCCACACGGTCGGCGACCGGGCCGAAGAAAAGGACCTTGATCATTTGCTCTCCCCGCGTTTCCACACACCGCTCTTGCCGCCCCGTTTCTCGTCGAGTTGCACGTTCTCGATGCGCATGCCGCGGTCGATGGCTTTGCACATGTCATAGATGGTGAGCAGCGCGACGTTGACGGCGGTCAGCGCTTCCATCTCGACGCCGGTCTGGCCGACGCAGCTTGCGGTGACCTGGGCGCGCAGGCCGACACAGCCTTGCGCATCCGCTTCGGCCACTTCGTTGAATTCGACCTGCACACCGGAGAGACTGATGGCGTGGCACATGGGGATGATGTCAGGTGTGCGCTTGGCGGCCATCACCGCGCCGACGTCCGCCACGGCCAACACGTTGCCCTTGCCGATCTTGCCGTCGCGGATGCGCTGCAATGTCTGCGGATGCATGCGGATGGTGCCGCTGGCGATAGCCACGCGGATGGTGGCTTCCTTGCCCGAGACGTCCACCATGCGTGCGCGCCCGGATTCGCTGAAATGGGTCAGGCTCATCTCATCCTCCTGTCATCGACATGATGCGTATGATCTTGCCGGGTTGTTCGCTGAACTCGTGGCGCTCGGGTTTGAGTTCGATGGCGCCGCGGATGGCGGCATCCAGTTCTTCGTCGCTGCAACCCGCGCGCAACAGCGGACGCAGCGGCAAGGCGTTCTCCTGCCCCAGGCACAGGTAGAGCGTGCCATCCACAGACAGGCGCACGCGATTGCAGGTCTCGCAGAAGTGTTGCGACATGGGCGTGATGAAGCCGATGCTGGACTTGCCGTCCGGCGTGACCAGGTAGCGCGCCGGGCCGCCGCCGCCGATGATGCCGTCCACCAGACCAAAGCGCGTCTGCAGGCGCTGGCGGATGGGTTGCAGATCGACATAAGCCGCGTTGCGGCCGGTCTCGCCCATGGGCATGGTCTCGATCAGGCGCAGCACGAAACCGTGGCGGAAACAGAACGCGGCCATGTCCTCCACTTCGTCCTCGTTCACACCGGCCATCACCACCATGTTGATCTTGATCGGCGCGAAGCCGCTGGCCTTGGCGACCAGCAACCCTTCCAGTATCTCGTCCAGCGCATCGCGGCGCGTGATCTGTTGCAGACGTTCGGCGCACAGGGAATCGAGGCTGATGTTGAGCCGGGTGACACCCGCCGTCTTGAGGGCTGCGGCGTGCTGCGCGAGATGGGTGGCGTTGGTGCTGAGCGACAGGTCATCCACGCCCGGCAACACCGACAAACGCGCGGCCAAGCCGCTCAGGTCGCGACGCAGCAGCGGTTCGCCGCCGGTGATGCGGAAACGCGAGGTGCCCTTGCGTGCGAAGGCGGCCACCACGCGCTCGATCTCGTCGAAGGTCAGCCAGTCCGAGGGCAGCTCGTAGTCGCTGAAACCCTGCGGCATGCAGTAGCTGCAACGCAGGTCACAACGGTCGGTCACCGACAATCGCAGATAATCGATGCGGCGGCCGTAGCGGTCTTGCAATGTGGCAGCGTCGTTCATTCAGTGGGTGGCTCGTTGTTGGCGAAGTCGGGTTGATTGTAGCGGTTGCGGGGCTTTAATTCAGCCATGTCTGCCCTTGTAATGCAGATGGGCGGCATGTACTACGGCCGAGAATGGGATGCTCCCCTCCTCTGGCCAGCGTTGCATTACCGCACGCATCAGTTCGTCCACGTCCGTTACCTCGGCATCGTCGCGCAACACGTCCTGCAAGCCGCGCAGCCCGCCGCACTGGATGCGCATCTCCTGACCATGCGGGATGGGAGCATCATCGTGCAGCATGTGGATGGCGAAACCAAAGTTGTGGCGCAAGGCATCGTGCATATTGGCACAGCGCACTTGCAGATCGGTGGCACGACACACGATCAACTCACGCTCAGCAAGGTTCATCCGCCCAGCCTGGGTACAGGCGACGCAACCCGAGAACAAGGCCTTGCCGAACGGACACAACAAGGGATGTGTCGCTTCCAGAGTCTGCCTGTATGCCGACTCGTCCATTGTGGACAGCGCCCTAGTCGTCGCCCAGTTGCGGCGCCGGTTCGCGCACCTCGTTCAGCAGGTCTTCGGCTTGCAGTTCATTCTCGGCATGGATCATTTTGATCTGGCCGTTCTCGCCCCACACCTCTTCCTTGCGCAGTTCCTTGGCTCGCGTGGAGGCTTCCTTGTAGACCTCGTGCTGTTCCAGTTTCTCCAGCATACGGATCGGTCGCTCTGTGATGCGGTAGATGTAATAGGGCATGGCGTCCTCGCTTATTCAGGTCGTTTCATGAAGGTGACGACATTGCTGCCGGGCGCGTTCTTGCTGGCGCAGCTGTTCTCGCCCAGACCGGCCAGTTGCTCGGCCTCGTGCAGCAGGTTGATGACGTCCACATAGAACTTCTGCTTCACCATCATCAGTGCTGTGAAACCGCCTTCGTTCTTGGCCAGCACATCGGCACCGGCCTTGAGAAGAGTATCGACGACTGCAGTCTCGCCATAACCTGCGGCCAGCATCAGCGGACGCACGCCGTAGCCGATGGGCGCCTCGATGTTGGCCCCGGCATCGATCAACACCTGTACCACGTCGGCGAAGCCGCACTTCTGTTCAGCGTTGTAGC
Source organism: Gammaproteobacteria bacterium (assembly GCA_018819205.1). GTDB lineage: Bacteria > Pseudomonadota > Gammaproteobacteria > Burkholderiales > Gallionellaceae > Sideroxyarcus. The sequence continues at coordinate 19,696 of JAHJQE010000070.1, read as the reverse complement.
AGGCCTTCATCAGCGCGGTCCAGCCCGCCTCGTCGGTCGCGTTCACGTCCGTACCGGCTGCCAGCAGTTGCTTCACCTTGTCCAGGTCGCCCGCATAGGCTGCAATCATCAATTCAGTCATCTTTACCTCCTGCTTATTTCTTCACTGCACCCTCGAGCGCGATACGGATGGCTTCCGGTGTCTGCATGATGTTCATGAAACTGTTCTTGCCCATCATGGACAGGTCGGGGAAATTGATGGCGATGCGGAAGCGCGCATACAAGGCATACACCTTGTTGCCCGACACCAGCACCTCGTACGGCAGGTGGGCGGTGGACTTCACATCGTGGAAGTCGATCTCGGACATGATGAAGGTATCGTCCTTGTATTTGTCCCCGCTCTTCAGCGCCACGCCGAACACCGTCTCCTGTTTGCCCGGCACGTCCACGCGGTATACCTTGCTCACGCCGTTCTGGTTGGCTGAGAGTTTTGCATCCACCGCCTTCACGGCTTCATCGTAGCTGCCGTATTCAGCCAGCTCGCTCGGCTCGTCGAAATATTCCATGCCGAACATATAGTGATACTTGCGCGCCTGCTTCTCGGTCAGTCCCTTGGCGCCGAACTCCTCCACACGGCCCAGCGCCTTTTCCAGCGCAGCGGACACATCGGAGAGATCGCCCTTCATGCGATACACATACGACATGTACACCGGATTGGTATAGCTGACCTGCACATCCTTGCCGGCAGCGGTCACCGACACGCGCTGCACTGCGCCATACCCGCCATGCTCTGAAGCGGCGGCGTTCTGCTTCAGCGCGTCATTGGTGACGATGATGATGTTGGCGGTGGGGAACGGCGCATATTCGCCGACCAAGGTGAAACCGGCGGCGCTCAGCGCGCCCTTCACCTGTGCGGACTTCTCGGCGACGGTTCCGGCACTGGTGGAAGCCAGCACGAACGGTTTGAGTTTCACATCGGCCGCTTGCGCACCCACTGCGCCGCACAGCAACGCCACGGACAACAACACCTTGCTCATCACCTGCTTCATCTTCTGTCTCCCCTTGTTTGTAATTGGACTGCGAAGCGAATCTAATTGGATTCCGGATGGAACCACGCGAGTTTCTCGCGCAAAGTGACTACGCCACCGACGATGATGAGTGTGGGTGCGACCGGCTTTTCGCGCTCGGCGATGGCAGGCAAGGTCGCCAGCGTACCGGTGAACACACGCTGCGTGGGCTGCGTACCGTGCTGCACGATGGCAATCGGAGTCGTGTCCGGCATACCGTGTTCGATCAATTTCGCGCACAGGATGTCCAGACCATGCAGGCCCATGTACACCACCACGGTCTGACGCGGACGGGCCAGTTGCTCCCAGTCCAGATTCATCGAGCCATCCTTGAGGTGGCCGGTGACGAACAGGCAGGATTGCGCGTGGTCTCTATGGGTCAGCGGGATGCCCGCGTAGGACGCAACGCCTGCCGCCGCCGTGATGCCGGGTACCACCTGGAACGGGATGCCTTCTGCCGCCAGCGTCTCGATCTCCTCGCCGCCGCGGCCGAAGATGAACGGGTCGCCGCCCTTCAGCCGCAGCACTCGCTTGCCTTCTTTGGCCAGACGCACCAGCAGCAGGTTGATCTCTTCCTGCGGCAAAGCATGGTCGGCACGGCGTTTGCCTACATAGACACGCTCCGCATCGCGGCGCGTCATCTCGACGATGGGCTTGGACACCAGCGCGTCATACACCACCACATCGGCCTTCTGCATCAGGCGCAGCGCACGGAAGGTCAGCAGATCCGGATCGCCGGGACCGGCACCGACCAGATACACCTCGCCGCGCACGATGTTGTCCTCGTCGGCCAGCATCTGTTGCAGCATGGCCTCGGCCGCTGCCTCGTCGCCGGTTAGCACCTTCTCCGCCACCACGCCGTCGAACACGTTCTCCCAGAAGATGCGGCGCTTGGCCGGATTGGTCACGCGTTGCTTCACCTCTTCGCGGAAACGTTCGGCGAAACCGGCGAGGTTGCTGTAGTTCTGCGGGATGACGGTCTCCAGTTTGCCGCGCATCATGCGCGTCAATACCGGCGATGCACCGCCGCTGGAGAACGCCACCATCAGCGGTGAGCGGTCCATGATGGCCGGCATGATGAAGCTGCACAGTTCGGGATCGTCCACCACGTTGACCGGTATGTTGCGCGCCTGCGCCAGCTCGGACACCTGCTTGTTCACTGCACGGTCATTGGTAGCGGCGATGATCAGCGCCACCCCTTCCAGATGCTGCGGTTCGAAACGGGCGAGAATCGCTTCGACGTTGGCTTGCGCCTGCAGCGCTTCGTCGATCTCGGGCGCGACCACGCGCACCCGGGCACCGGCTTCGAGCAGCACGCCCGCCTTGCGCGCGCCGACCACGCCGCCACCCACCACCAGACACAGGCGGCCGTCGATCTTCTGGAATACGGGCAGATAATCCATTTACTGGATCGCCTTCAGGATCAGCGGCACCAGTGCCTCGGGCAGTTTGATCTTGCCGGCCAGCGCGAACTCGTGCGCGCTGTTGGACATCTTGTCCCAGGTCTTCTTGATGATGAGGATCCACTTGGCTTCGTCGTAGTCCGGCTTCATCTCGGCGAAGTGCAGCATGTAGTGTTCGATGAAGCACAGGTCGACCACGTCTTCCATCAGCTGTGTCTCGGGATTGCTCTTCAGGTCCTTCTTGCCGACGATGGTCTTCACGCGCGCGATCATCTCGTCGTCGTAGCCCACTTCCTTCATCAGTGCACCGGCAGTCTCGGCGTGGAACTTGTACAGGTTGGTGCGCCACAGCATGTAGCCCTTCTTGTCCATTGGGTAGTCGCTGCGGGCGGACTTCCAGCGCTGGATGTGCTGTGCACGGCAGGCCAGTTTCACTGCCTCGGATGCGTCCGGCGCGAAACGCTCCTGCATCTCGGTCATGCGCTGCGCATACAGCAGTTCCTTGGGATAGGTCTTGCCCTCGAACACTTCCAGATTGGGGTCTTCGGAATTGGCTTTGTCGAATGCCGCGATAGCGGCCTGATACAGGCTGGTGTTCATTGTGCTTTCTCTTTCAGTGAAGTTGAGTCCAGTGCCTCGCCCTTGCAACGACGGATGAATCCGACGAAGCGGGTGGCCCAATAGCAGCTGCCGATGGTGCGCAGATGCGTGTAGGAGGCCAACAGGTTGTTGACGATGATGCCGTCGCGATCCCCGTTGATGCCGTAACCGCGCTCCACATGGTAAGCGAAGCGACTGTCGGGCGGAAGGTTCTCCAGACTCGAATAGTGGAACTCGTGTGCCTTGATCTGCTTGGCCGGCGCATCAGGTCGCGGCCAGAGATGTTCGGCATCCTCCTTCAGATGCACATAGCCGCGGCCGATGGGCTTGGCGTGCATCTTCACGTCACCGGGGATGGCGCCGACCATGTCGAAGCTGCGGCCCTCGTAGGCGATGCTGCGCGACAGGTACATCAGCCCGCCGCACTCCGCATAGGCCGGCATGCCGTTGGCGATGGCCTGCCTGATCTCGCCGCGCATGGCCGTGTTCGCTTCCAATTCGGCAGCGCAGGTCTCGGGGAAACCGCCGCCGATGTACAGGCCGTCCACCTCGGGCAGATGCGCATCGCGCAAGGCATCGAACGGCACCAGTTCGGCACCGGCGGCAACCAGCGCATCCAGGTCGTCGGCGTAGTAGAAACCGAAGGCACGGTCGCGCGCGATACCGATGCGCACTTTGTCGCCGCACGGCAAGGCACTCACCGTCGCCTTGTGCGGCACGGGCAACGGCACTTTCTTGGTCAACGCCAGCAGCATATCCAGATCGACCTGCTCGGCGATGGCCTCGCCGATCTGTTTGATTTTGGCGTTGGCCACATGCGATTCGTTGCTGGGCATCAGGCCCAGATGACGCTCCACGATGGACAGGCGTTCGTCATGCTGGATGGCGCCGATCACCGGCACGTCGGTGTAATGCTCGATGACTTCGCGCAGCTTGGATTCGTGACGTTTGCCGCCCAGATTGTTGAGGATGACACCGGCGATGTTTATGTCCTTGTCGAACGCCTGATAGCCGAGGATCAGCGGTGCGATGCCGCGTGTCATGCCGCGCGCGTCGATCACCAGGATCACCGGCAGGTCGAGCAGCTTGGCCAGCGCGGCATTGCTGTTGCTGCCGTCCAGTGCAAGTCCGTCGTACAAGCCCTTGTTGCCCTCGACCAGATTCACCTCGGACGCATGGCGTGAGAAAGTGGCGACGACATCGTCGTTCTCCATCAGATACAGATCGAGGTTGCGGCAGGCATGGCCAGCGGCCTGCCCCAGCCACATCGGATCGATGTAGTCCGGTCCTTTCTTGAACGGCTGCACGGCATGACCGCGCGCGGCGAGCGCCGCGCACAGGCCGATACTGACCATGGTTTTGCCGGAGGATTTATGTGCTGCCGAGATCAGCATACGGTTCATGGCAGCCTTTCCTGCAGGATCAGTCCGCGATGTACGGCTTGTCCTGCGGCATGAAGTTCAACACGCGTACGCTGACGGTGGTGATGAGGAAGGCGATCGACAATCCACCCAGACCCAGCAGGAACTCGTAGATCGAGGGGCTGTAGGCGCTGATCTGTCCGTCCGCGAAAGTACTGCTCACCTCGTAACCGGGGAACAGGTTGAGCGGCCAGGCCTGTCCGCCGATGATGAACACATACAGCAGCGCGAAACCGCCAAGGATGATCAACAAGGAAGCCAGCGCCGCCCAGCGGTCACGCTGGATGCCCGGCGCGTACAGCAAGGCCAGCGGCACGATGTTGCCCAGCACGATATAGCCCCACCAGAACAGGCCCGGATAGATACCGCCATCCAGCAGGATGAAGCGCTCGAAACCCTGTTGCTGCGAGAAATAGGCATTGGTCAGGTGATAGGTGGCGACCATGTACATCGAGCCCAGCACGAACACGCCGAGTAGGTGCTTCTTGCGCGCCAGGATGGACGGATCAATCTCCTTCTCATTCCACATGTAGATGCTGGTCTGCACCAGATGGAACACCGCCATGCCCCAGGCGAAGGACAGCACGATGAACATCGGCGGCAACAATGCCGAGCCATAGGCCTGACGCGCAGTGAGGAAAGCGAAGATCAGGCCGGTGCCGGTGGTCAGCACGAAGCGCCACACGAACACGCCGATGCCGGCGATCTTGTTGTACGGGTTCATGCGACGTTCCATCATGGTCCACAGATAGACCACCACCAGACCGACCATGCCGGAATACAGCAGCACGTTCCAGGCGAACACCGAGGTCAGGTTGTAGTTGGTCGCGGCCACGATGATGCGGTCGGGACGCCCGAGGTCCAGCATCAGCACGGTCAGACCACCCATCAGCATGGCGATGGACAACAGGCTGGCCAGCGGCGCACGCGCCTTGTAGATGGCCTTGCCGAACACCGAGCCGATGGAGGCGACGTTGAGCACACCGGAAGCCGCCACGATCAGGAATATGGCGAACACATGCGGCAGGCCCCACACGATCTGGTTGTCCATGCCGGTGATTATGTGACCGTGATGTTCCATCAGGTGCACGGCATACATGCCTGCAGTGGCGACCAGACCACCGGCTGCAAGCAGCAGCCAGTACAGGCGGTTCTTGAAATGCAATGATTCGAGTGTAGGCGTAGACATAGTCAAATTCCCTGATAGCGGACGCCGGGATTCAGGCGCAGATCGGCACGCACCTGCACCGACGCGACACTGCGTACCTTTTGGGCGATCTCGCTGTTCTCATCGTTCAGATCACCGAAGATGATGGCCTGGTTCGGACATGCCTCGGAACAGGCTGGTTTGCCGCCCACGTCGATACGGTGCACGCACAGCGTGCAGCTCTCGACGGTGCCCTTGCCGCGCGGCACGTCCGGGTTCTGGTCGTGCTGCGGTTCGTGCACGAAGGAGCGCGCCTTGTACGGACAGGCCATCATGCAATAACGGCAACCGATACAGCGGTGCTTGTCGACCAGCACGATACCGTCGGCGCGCTTCATGGAAGCGTTGGTCGGGCACACATCCACGCAAGGCGGATTTTCACAGTGCTGGCACATCATGGGCAACGAGATCTCGCGACCGCTGCTGATGTCCTTGATCTCGATCTTGCGTATCCACTGCGAATCGGTCGCCTTGGTCTCGCCGGGCAGGCCGTTCTCACGGTTGCAGGCGGTGACACAATCGTTACAACCGGGTTTGCACTGGTTGGTATCGATCAGCATGCCCCACCGTACACGGCTCGAGGCACCTTCGCTCTTACCCTGCGCCACGGAGTACAGCATCATGCCCGGCGCGATGGCGACGGCTGCCGCACCGACCGAAGTCTTGAGGAAGTTACGACGATCCATGTCCATGTCGCTCATTTGGCGTTCCTCTGTTGCAACCATGCACTCTTGCGCGTGCCGGAGTGGCACTCGAAACAATCCAGTTTCACCGCCTCATACTTGTGGCATCCGACGCAGAAGCTGTCTGCGCGTGCGGTAACGCTGTTGTCCTGAGTGCTGGCATGGCACTCGATGCAGGTCTTCAAACTGTGTTTCTCGTCACGGATACCATGACGCAAAGCATCATCGCGCCCGTGCTTGAGCAGGTGCATGTGGTTCTTGCGCATCCACTGCGTATCTTCCACGCACTGTCCACCCTTGCCGATATCAAGCTTGGGCGATGCCGCCTCGCTGGCCCAGGCCAGCGAGACACACAGAGTCAGCAACAGGGATACGAGCAGTCTCATCACTCACCCAGACCCATCTGGATGTAACCGGTCGGACACACATCGGCACAGATGTGGCAACCGATGCACTTGTCGTAGTCGGTCGCGACGTAGCGGCCCAGCGTCGATTCGCTCTTCTTGACGCGGTATACCGCGGTCTGCGGGCAATACACCACACAGTTGTCGCACTCGAAGCACATACCGCAACTCATGCAGCGCTTGGCTTCGGCCACGGCATCCGCCTCAGGCAGAGGATTCAGACGCTCTTCGAAGTTGCCCAGTGCGGTCTGCTCATCCAGCGTGATGATGTGACGCTGCTTGCGCGGTGTGAAACCGAAGTGACCGAGGAACAGCTTGTCGTGCGGAATGATGTAGCGATCCGAACGGTTGTCGAAGTTGTGCACGGCGACATTGGTGTCGCAGGTGCCGCGTAGTGGCTCGGTTGCATCTTTGATCTCCAGGCCCTTCTCCGCCATCTTGCGCATCAGATCGAACTGGTGCGCATCAATCTTGGGACGCTTCTCCAGATCGATACCCAGCAGGAAGTTGTGGATGCCGTCGGCAGCGATGGAGCCGTGGCCGATAGCAGTGGTCAACAGGTGCGGACGGATCACGTCGCCGCCGGCGAACACGCCGGGCTTGCCTGCCACCACATAGTTGCGGTCAGTAGAGACTGCACCCTTGCCGTTGTTGAATTCTTCCAGACCGGTGAAGTCCACAGCCTGGCCGATCGCGGAAACGATCAGGTCAGCTTCGATGTCCTGTTCGCTGCCTTCGACGTTCTTGATCTCCAGCTTGCCGCCGACGAACTTGGCCTCGCACTGCATCACGCGCAGCGCAGTGGCACGACCGTTCGCATCACGCACGATGCCGATAGGCACCAAACCACCTTTGATGTGGATGCCTTCAGCCAGTGCCTGCTCGATCTCGTGCTTGTTGGCCTGCATCTTGTCGATGGGGAACACGGAGGTCAGCGTGACCATCGCGCCTTCCTTGGCGGAGATCTCGGCGACGTCGTGTGCCAACTGGCCGGTGATGGCCAGCTCGGTGTCGGTCTGGTTGGCATGGCTGATGTGACCCAGACGACGCGCAACAGTCGCCACGTCGATGGAGGTGTCGCCACCGCCGACCACCACCACGCGCTTGCCCACATGCTGCAGACGGCCGTCGTTGAACGCCTTCAGGAAGGCGGTCGCGGTCACTACGTTCGGTGCATCGGAATCGGCGATAGGCAGTGCACGGCCGGCTTGTGCGCCCATGCCGAGGAACACCGCATCGAACTCCTTGCGGATCTGTTCCAGCGTGATGTCCTTGCCAACGTGGCATTTCATGCGGGTCTTCACACCCAGGTCGATGATGCGCTGGATCTCTGCGTCCAGCACGTCGCGCGGGGTACGGAAACCGGGGATGCCGTAACGCATCATGCCGCCGAGGAATTCGTGGTCGTCGAAGATGGTGACTTCATGACCCTTAAGCGTCAGCTGATAGGCAACAGACAGGCCGGCCGGGCCACCGCCCAACACAGCGACCTTCTTGCCGGTGGCGGCGACGTTCGGCTTGTTGAATTTCAGATTGTTGGCGATCGCATATTCGCCAAGGAAATGCTCGACCGAGTTGATGCCGACGTGGTCTTCCACTTCGTTGCGGTTGCAACCGGATTCGCACGGTGCGGGGCAGACACGACCCATCACCGACGGGAACGGGTTGGCTTCGGTCAGACGACGCCAGGCGTATTCCTGCCACGGCATGATCGGCTTGCCGTCGGCGCCGTTTGGCACCTTCTCGGTGCCGCGCACGATCGCCAAATAACCACGGATGTCCTCACCGGCCGGGCAGCTGCCCTGGCAAGGCGGCGTGGACTGGATATAGGTCGGGCACTTGTAGGAATAGCTGGACTGGAAGATCTTTTCGTTCCAGCGTTTCACCTTGCTGTCGCCGTCCTTGTAACGACGGAAAGTCAGATTTTGTGGGGTATCAATTGTTGCCGACATCGCTATGCCTCCAGATTGAAGTTACTTATCGCCCAAGATGATCGCGTTACTGACCAACTGGTGTACACCGCCCACCATCCTGCGGTCGAAACCGTAGACGGGCATGACTTTTGAGAACTGTGTCTTACAGATGGCACAGATGGCTGCCATGTAGTTCACACCGTGTTCCTGCACTGCCTGATTCAACACTTCCATGCGCGGCAAGGCACCCTTCACCCGCAGATCCATCAGGTCGTCGGTGAGCAGGCCACCACCGCCGCCGCAGCAGAAGGTGCGTTCGCGCGTGGTGTTGGCGTCCATCTCGACGAAGTTGTTGGCCACCGCCTTGATGATGTTGCGCGGGATCTCGAACTGTCCGCCCGGCAGGTCGCCCATGCGTGAACCGCGTGCCACGTTGCAAGAGTCGTGCATGGTGATGACGAATTTGTCGTTCTTCGACTTGTCGAATTTCAGCGCATCGCGCTGGATCAGATCCCATGTGAATTCGCAGATATGGGTCGGCTGCTTGTAGCGATGGTCGAGCTGTTTTTGCAGCATCTGTGCGAAACGGTCGGTCTCGTCCGCACCGTCGCCCACGCCGGACAGCGTGTTCCAGAAACTGTACGCCACGCGCCAGGCATGACCGCACTCACCCACCACGATGCGCTTCACACCCAGCTCCAGCGCGGCCTCGCGGATGCGCAACGCGATCTTGCGCAACTGTTCGTAGCTGCCGATGAACATGCCGAAGTTCGCGCCTTCGGAAGCCATCGAGGACAGTGTCCAGCTGGTACCGGTGGCATGGAACACCTTGGCGTAGCCGATCAGTCCGTCGATGTGCGGCTCGGCAAAGAAGTCGGCAGACGGCGTGATCAGCAGCACTTCCGCGCCCTTCACGTCCACCGGGAATTTGATGTCCAGACCGGTATCTTCCTTGACGTCCTCTTCCAGACCTTCCAGCGTGTCGACCAGTGCCGGTTCCGGCAGACCGAGGTTGTTACCGATCTTGTGCACCTTGCCGATGATCTCGTTGGAATACTTCTGGCCCATGCCGACCGTGGCGAGGATCTCGCGCGCGGCCATGGTGATCTCGGCTGTGTCGATGCCATAGGGGCAGAACACCGAGCAACGGCGGCATTCGGAACACTGGTGATAGTAGTTGTACCACTCGTCCAGCACTTCACGGGTCAGGTCGCGTGCGCCGACCAGCTTGGGGAAATACTTGCCGGCGAAGGTGAAATAGCGGCGGTACACGCTGCGCAGCAGGTCCTGGCGCGCCACCGGCATGTTCTTCGGATCCTGCGTGCCGATGAAGTAATGGCACTTGTCGGAGCAGGCGCCGCAGTGCACGCAGGCATCCAGGAACACGCGCAGCGAGCGGAACTTGCCGAGCAGATCGCCCATCTTGGCGATGGCCCTGTCGTGCCAGTCGTCCACCAGCTGGCCAGGGAAACCCAGCGCTTCCTGATGCTTGTCGCTGGCGATGAAGGGGCCCTTGCCTTCCATTGCGCCCGGTTTCAAAGCTGGGACGATAGGGATGGTGCGATAGGCTGGTGCGGTGATGTCAGCCATCTTATTTCTCCGATTCCAACTTGCCGGCCCATGCACTCAGATGGCGATGTTCGCGGCAATCGTCGGTCTGGTTGCGGGTGGGCGAAAAAAAGACTCCTGGCGCATGTAACAGCTTGCTTAGAGGGAAGAGTGCCAGGAGTGCGAAAACGAGGAACAGGTGCAGCATCAGCGGTGCATCCGCCGGCAGTGTGCCGATCTGGAGATGCAGCAGGCCCAGGAAATAGGATTTCACCGCAACCACGTCGGTGTGCGAGACGAACTGCATCATCAGGCCGGAGATGGCGATGACGATCAGCAGCGCCAGCCACAGATGATCGGACGGTGTGGAGATATAACGGATGCGCTCGACGAACAGGCGGCGAACCCACAGCCCGCACAGCCCCAGCAGCATGGTGATGCCTGCATAGATGCCGAACGGCTGGATGAATGCGACCCAACCCCAGACGGGATCGGTGAAATAGCGCAGATGGCGCAGGGTTACCAGCAACAGGCTGGCGTGGAACAACCAGCCCATGGACCACGTCCACAGATTGGCCTTGAACAGGCTTTCGAAGAACACCACTTCACGCGTCATGCGGAAGACCACACCGGTCCTGGTGGTGGGCGCAGGTGTCGTCGGTATCTTCAGCGGCGCAGGTGTGCGCGCATACAGAGTGATACGGGAGAGCAACCCCACGACGAACAGCAGCGTCGCGAGATAGAACAGGATTGCGAAGATCACGCTCATCGTGTGGTCACCCTTCCTTGCGTCAGATTAAACGCAACCGGTCGGCTTGGGCAGACCGGCGATCTTGCATGCCTGCTTGCCGGGACCATACGGGAACAGGCCGTACAGGTACTCGCTGTTACCCTTCTCTGCGCCCAGCTTTTTGCCGATCGCCTTGGTCAGCACGCGCACTGCGGGTGCGATCTGGTATTCGTCGAAATACTCGCGCAGGAAGTTGATCACTTCCCAGTGCTGATCGGTCATCTCGATGTTCTCGGTCTTGGCGATGTAGTCCGCGACTTCTGCGTTCCACTCGCTCAGGTTGACCAGATATCCTTCTTCGTCTGTTTCGTAGCTCTTGCCGCCGACTTCGATGCTAGCCATGTTGTATCTCCTTCTATGAATAATGGTTGCTACTGACTACTCTTCCCTCATTCCGCCCCTCACCTTGCGGCAGAGGGACGAACCGTATCGCAACGCGATTCTTGTTACAGCCAGGATTGGCAATTCTTGTTGCTGACCGTCAGACCGACGAATCCCGCATAGTCGATCGATGCCACACCTGCCATGAGGCGATCAGCAAGACCGCGTGCTTCCAGGTCTGGCATCAGCACGTGCACCTTGCAACGACCCATGGCCGCGCTCAGCTTGGATTCAAAGGCGTTGCCCTTGGTCGCGGCATACACCGCATCTTCGATCAGCAGGACATCGCCGCCGTCGACCATGGTGTTCAGGCAGCTTTCCAGCGTGCCGCTGGTCAACGGGGATTTGTTCACGATATGTAGCATGTTCTCCCCCTTAGAAACTCAGGACGACGTCTTGCTCGTCCATCAGTTTGCCCATCTCGGCACGGCTCAGCACGGTGACGCCGACGATGAAGTCGTCTTCGTTCAGACCGCGTGCTTCCATCGCTTCCTTTTCAACGTATAGCTTCTCGACGTCGTAGTCTTCCAGCGCACGGTAGGTAGGCGAGAAGTTCTTGGTCTCGATACCCTTGGTCTGCATGCCCTTCTTCAACTGATAGACACCATCGTCGAGGAAGGCCAGCGACACGTCCTGGTCGAAGGCCGCGGTGATCAGTACCACTTCCAGCGACTCCAGCGCGTAGATCGTGCCGTAAGGCGCCTTGCGGTTCACGAACATGAATTTCTTGTTGTCACTCATTTCGCTCTCCTCAATCGCCGAAGGTGACCAGACGGTCGCACTTGATACCAGACTCGACCAGTTGACCCAGACCGGAGATGCGGAAGCCCTGCGCCAGGTTCTCTTCCTTGATGCCGCGACGCAATGCTGCCGCCACGCACACCACCAGATCGACCTTGTGCTCTTCCGCCAGCTTGGCCCAGCGGTTGACGATGTTGCGGTCGTCCTGCGGCGGCTCAGTCAGGCGTGAAGCATTGTTCACGCCGTCGTGATAGAAGAACACACGCCACACTTCATGTCCCGCCTCGATGGCCGCTTTGGCGAACAGGTAAGCTGAATCGCTCGCCTGATGCTGGTACGGCCCCTCGTTGACTACGATTCCAAACTTCATTCAGTCACCTCGCTTAGAAACGGATGTGTGCCGAAGCGTTCAGGTTGTAACGCGAGCCGCGCCAGTCGTCGATCAGGTACTTGGTGAACGGCAGACCGGTCTTCTCGAAGAAACGCGGCCAGCCGATACGATCGATCCAGTCGGCCAGACGCTCCCATGGGCGCGCATCTTCCTTGTACACGGTGAGGATGTTCTTCACCACAGCACCCACTTCAGGCCAGCGCGGAGGATTGTTGGGCAGACCGGCAGCAACCATCTTCATGAAGGTCGGCTTGCCACGTGCGTTGGAGTTCTTGCCACCGACCCAGATGGCCAGTTTGGAAAATTCCGGATCATTGATCTGCATCGGCGGGCACGGAGGATAGCAGGCACCGCAGCACATACATTTAGCTTCATCGATCTCCAGCGAAGGCTTGCCGTTGACCATGGCGGGACGGATCGCAGCGACCGGGCAACGCGCCACAACTGTCGGGCGTTCGCACACGTTGGCGACCAGATCATGGTTGATCACCGGCGGCTTGGTGTGCTGCACGATGATGGCCAGGTCAGCCTGACCGCCGCAGTTGATCTCGCAGCAGGAGGTGGACAGGTGCACGCGGTTCGGCATCTCTTCGCGACGGAACTCGTCGTATAGCTCGTCCATCAGCGCCTTCACCACGCCGGAAGCGTCGGTACCAGGGATGTCGCAGTGCAACCAGCCCTGGGTGTGGGCGATCATGGTGACCGAGTTGCCGGTACCACCGACCGGGAAGCCATTCTTCTCCAGTTCTGCGATCAGCGGCGCGACTTTCTTCTCGTCAGTCACGATGAACTCGATGTTGGAACGGATGGTGAAACGCACACGACCTTCGGCGAAGTTGTCAGCGATGTCACACAGTTTGCGGATGGTATAAACGTCCATCTGACGTTGGGTACCGGCGCGCACGGACCATACCTCGTCGCCGCTGTGTGCCACGTGATGCAGCACACCCGGACGCGGACGGTCGTGATAACGCCAGTTGCCATAGTTCTTCAGCAGCGTCGGGTGCAGGTACTGGGTATTGTCAGGTACACCTGTCTCCTTCGGCTTGCGCTTTGCTGCGGGTGCGGCTTGGACGGCTTGATTCATCTTCTATCTCCTCAGGCTGCTTGCTTCTTGGCGTTGATCTTGGCGACTTCATCGTCCCAACCGTCGGTACGGACGTAGGGGTTCATGCGCGGCGAATTGATCATGGAGGCATCGACATCGACTTCCATCGCATCAAGGAAGTTGGTCAGACCGATACGCTCGATCATCTCACCGGTACGCTCGTGCTCCAGTGCGTTCTCGGCAAAGAAGTCGATGGTGCGTTGTGCAAAATCGACCAGCTTCTCGACTTCCTCTTCCGTTTCCAGCTTGATGAACGGCAGCACCACGGTACCCATCAGGCCGCCGATCTTCAGGTGGCTCTTGCCGCCGACCAGCACGGTCGCGCCCTTGTCCTTGCCCGGAGCCAGTGCGCCGGTCATGACGTTGATGCAGTGCATGCAGCGTACGCAATCCTGATTGCTGATCTCGATACCGTGGGTATCGCTCACAGCCACAGTAGAGGTGTGCTCACCAGCCTTGATCTTGGAAAGTTCCTTGACCTGGAAGGCCTTGGTCGGGCAGCGTGCCACCACATCATTCACCAGCTCATCCATGCCGTGCTTGGCGAACCATGTCTTGGCCAGCCCTTCGTCGGTACGGATGTTGTCGCGCCAGGTTCCGATCACAGCCATGTCAGCGCGCTGCACAGAGTTCATGCAGTCGTTCGGGCAACCCGAGAACTTGAACTTGAACTTGTAAGGCAGCGAAGGACGATGGATGTCGTCGAGGAAGGTGTTCAGCACGGCGCGGTGCGCTTGTGCTTCGTTGTAGCATGACTGCTCGCAACGTGCAGCACCCACACAAGACATGGAGGTACGCACAGCAGGACCAGCGCCGCCGAGGTCGAAGCCCATCTCGTTGAACTCGTCGAAGGACTTTTGTACGTTCTCGGTCGTTGCGCCCTGGAACATGATGTCGCCGGACTGGCCGTGGAAAGCGATCAGGCCGGAACCATGCTCTTCCCAGATGTCACAGAACTTGCGCAGCGTACCGGTATCGTAGTGCATGCCGGGTGGCGGCATGATACGCAGGGTGTGAAATTCGGCTGCGTCAGGGAATTTGGCAGAACCGTCTTCGTTCTTCAGCTCGGTGAAACGCGGAATCACACCGCCACCGTAGCCGAACACGCCGACTGTGCCACCCTTCCAGTAGCCCTTCTTGGTCTTGTAGGACTCTTCCAGCTGACCCAGCAGGTCAACCACATAGTCCTTGTCCTGAGCCAGATGCTTCAGGCCAGTGACGAAGCTAGGCCAAGGGCCGGACTCCAGTTGATCCAGGTTGGGCGTGTCATGCATTTTCTTGGCCATAATGTCTTTCCTTTCGATTTGCTGTGCCTCTGGCTTATGCAGTGCTCGGCAGGGTTGGTTGATCACGTCCAGGCTCTTCGTCCCGGTTTCTAATGGTTGAGCATATTACGAGGGTGTCACCAGTCAAACCATCACCCTGAGCGGGTATGTTAGGTAACTCTAATGGGGGGTGCTTTTACCTTCCCCGGTAGTATTCCAATGCAGGGGGCATTGCGGCTAGACTTGCCCTATTACCCGACCCATTAACTAGGGCACGCGGGAAACTCACACAGGACAGCCATGGCACATATAAAAGCACTCGACCAGTTCACCGCGCCGATCGGAAAACAACAGATCGAACTGCAGCATGTCGATCATGACGAAGGGGGCTTGAACATGCTGCGCGTTCGCATCCGCGAAGGCAAGCGTTTCACCATCTTCGATATCGACCCGGCCACCGCCAGCAAGTGGGCGACCGTCATGCAAGACTGGGCGAAATCCCAGCAACAGTCATGAGCGCGATAGAGATCAGCTTCGACCTGCACGGCGAGAGCATCCCCGCCGACTATCCCCATAAACTGTGGGAAGCCTTGCTGCGCATCGCACCGGCACTGGCAGAAAGCGAAGCTGTCGGCGTGATCCCCTTGCGCGGCCCCAACAACAACGGCGAACTGCTGCTGCCCAAGCGTGCCAAGTTGGCGCTTCGCCTGCCGCTGGCCTTGCTGGACGCGGCCCATACACTGTCCGAACAGGAATTGCAGATAGGCGCAGGCACTTTACGGCTGGGGCAAGGCAAGACGCGCGAGATACAGCCCTACCCCACCCTGCATGCGCATCTGGTGGTGGGGCCGGCTGACGAAGTCGAATTCATGGCGATGGTGAATGCCGCGCTCGATACGCTCGAGGTGCGCTGCAAGCTGATCTGCGGCCGGCACAACACCCTCAACATAGATGAACAGGACATCAGTGGTTTCAGTCTGGTGATGCACGATCTGACACCGGAAGATTCTTTACGCGTCCAATACGCCGGCATGGGTAGCGGACGCAATTTGGGTTGCGGCATTTTCGTGCCGTACAAAGTCATCTCCGGTCTGGAGTGACATTCTTTCAACTTTGACTCAACACACCAAGGAGGCAACGATGGGATACGTAGTGGCTGGTAACGAACTTGCAACCGATGACGACGGCTTTCTGCTGGAGCCGGATTACAGCGAAGAAGTGGTAGGCGTGATCGCCGCTGCCGAAGGCATCGAGTTGACCCCGAAACACTGGGAGATCATCAACTACATGCGCGACCAATATCGCGAAGAAGGACACACCCCCAACTTCCGCAACATGCTGAAGGGCGTGAACGAATTCTGGCCCGAGGCGGACAGCAAGGCGCTGTATGATCTGTTCCCCACCGGCCCGGCAAAGCAGGCCGCCAAGGTCGCCGGACTGCCCCAGCCCTATGGCAAGGGCGGCTACTAAGGAGAACGAGATGATGGATAACGTGCATGTAGTACTGGACATGAAGGGCCTGTCCTGCCCCAAGCCACTGATCGGTGCAAAGCGCATGGTGGACGAGTTGAACCCGGGTCAGGTGCTGCTGCTGATCTCCAACTGCCCAGGCACGCCGGACGATTTGTTCTCTTGGGCAGAGCTGACCGGCAACTCGATCATCAAGACCGAGAAGATGGAAGGTGGCAGCACCGGCTATCACATCCAGAAGGGCGGCAAGAGCGCAAAACACCCGCATGCGCATGTCTCGCTGGATATCCGTGGCGCGGTCTGCCCCGGCCCTATCGTCGAAGCCAAGAAGCTACTGAACGGCATGCAGGCGAAGGAAGTGTTGCGTTTGATCAGCGACTGCCCCGGTGTGGCATCGGATATCGAAGGTTGGGCCGCCACCACCGGCATGACCGTGCTGGAAACCCTTGAAACCTCGGCAGGCGTACATGAGTTCTACATCCGCAAGGGATAAAGCGCACGTCGCCATCCGCATCAAGAGCAACTGGTTCAAGGATGGCCGGGAGCGTTCGCCGCAGGAGATCTCGGACGCGCTCGCCTTCACGCTGTGGCGTATCGCCGATGCAGCCTTGCGCCGCACGCGCAAGGACGATTTCGCCATCGAGGTCGGTCCGCAGTATCTGGATTTCCTCGCCGAATACTTGGTGTTCCTCATCCTCGTCGCGGACCGCCTCGCCTATCGCAAACTTTCCGCGGAAGACCGGCAGATATTCACCGGCAATCTGGCCAATCGCAGCGGCGAGACCTACGCCGAGAACCGCAGCCGTTTGCTGGAGAGCGACCAGAAGACCTGCAAGCAGGACTTCATCGACCTGCTCAACCGCCGCGCCGGTGAATACGCCGATTTCGACTACGACGAGAACGGCCCCGACTACGGCTTCTATCGTTATCTCGCCTGGTGCATCAGCCAGATCCTCAGCGAAGAAGATGCCAAATGGATCATCGACCCGATGATCAGCTTCGAAGCGCCGGATTCCGTGAAACTGGTAGAGAAGACATTGCGCGGCCTGTGGGAAGAAGAGCCGCGCCCGGCACGTCGTCGCAGCGGCACCAGCGGAGACTGAATGTCCAGCCCATTCGACCTCACCGACGAGAAAACCTACCAGCGCTGGCGCGACGCCAAGCTGGCCAGCGCCCCGCGCACTGCGGAAGACCTTATCGTCGAAGTCAAAGACCCGCGCGCGCTCAGTGCCGCCGAACATGGCGCACTTGCAGACCGCATCCGCCGCTGCAACATGGCCATCTATGCCAGCCCCATGCTGGAAGAGGACAGCGATATCCTGCGCAAGCTGGGCACACAGTTCGGCCTGGATCATCTGGATGCCAACTGGCTGGCCGGCGAGGACGGCGTCTCAGCCATCCGCGTGTTCGACGGCGGCACGCGCAAGCACTACATCCCCTACACCGATAAACCCATCAAGTGGCACACCGACGGCTACTACAACCCACCCGAGCGGCAGATACGCGCCATGGTGCTGCACTGCGTGCGCGATGCGCTCAGCGGCGGTGAGAACAGGTTGATGGATCACGAGCTGTGTTACCTGCTGTTGCGCGACGAGAACCCCGACCACATCGAGGCGCTGATGCACCCTGGAGCAATGACCATCCCCGAGCGCGTGGACGTGGCAGACGGCGTGCGCCCCGCACAAAGCGGCCCGGTGTTCTCCATAGATGCAGACGGCAATCTGCACATGCGCTACACCGCCCGCACGCGCAGCATCGAATGGAAAGACGACGCAGCCACCAAAGCCGCTGTTGCCGCTCTGGAAGCCCTGCTCGCCTCCGATGTCCCGCAAGTATTCAAAACCACCCTGCAGCCCGGCATGGGCCTGCTCTGCAACAACATCCTGCACGACCGCAGCGCCTTCACCGACGATGCGCAAAACCCTCGATTGCTTTATCGGGCCAGGTATCTGGATCGGATCGCGCTAGGTTAAGCAAGGGATACTCGGCTGTATTTCGGCCTTTGCGGACAGCACATCGTGTATTTGAATCTGGCAGCTTAGCTGACCACAGCAGACATTAACGTTGGAAGCCTGCCGCGTGCGTCAGCGCGTCGGACTGGGCTGACTTGTTAAGTGTGGTCATGACTAATCTCTATCTACGTCAAAGTTGTTTAGGATATAAGAGCCATGTTCGCCACTGAATGTAAAACTTGCACGGTCATAAGGGAATTCACCGTACTTCCAAGTGGTGCATATCCATTGATTAGGGGCACGGCCACAAACTGCTGAATTGATGCTCTTTGGCTCTCCGAATAATTGCAGAATCTCGCCTGAACTCATGCCTTGATGTACCTTCATAATATTTTCTGTTGTAAACGATGAAGGCAGGGCGGATGTAGATACAGGAATAGTCTCGCAAGAAGCGAGCACTAAAGACATGAGCAAAGTGAAGGCTATACGCATATTGATCCCTCCATTACCTACAGACACATAACGTAGACCTAACCGGCGCTGCGAGGCTTTATCGCGCAGCGTCCAGCGACCAAAGGGAGCGAGGTTGAGCGCCATGTTATGTCTTAATCACCTCGATGAAATGCTTCCTGTGCAGGCATCATCGGAATGTTTGTACTCTTCTTGGCGTTTAGTCCAAACATTTTTAGGTTTAACGAATTGTCAGGTTTTTTAGTTGGAAAAATCAATTCGTATTCATTGGGGAACTTGCTCTTGTACCACGCATGCCAGTTAGCAATACCAAGCGCCAATTGGAGGGAGTAGTCAACAGAATTAAAGCCTGGTACGAATGGCTCATTGGATTTTAGATTTCGATAAAACGGCTTGACTGTGTTCTCATCGACAACACAGTTACTGATCCTGCGATAAGTCTCGTTGTTGTTTTCGGTCTGGACACGTGCAATGCACATTGATGACTCTGGTGGATTAAATGCTGGTGCATTTTTTCCATTCGAGTCTAACGCTCGACTGTGACAACTCATGCAACTGGATAGAGGACTATCAACAGGACCGTTCATGCGGCCGAGATATCCCATGAGGCCATCAGGAGGACGGCTACCAAAGAGACGCTTCATATATGGATTTACCCAGCCTTCATATGCACTGAGTCCTTTTGAGAATTCCGTATATGTGAGTTTAGGCGAGTTTCCCCACTCCAATCCAACTGGCACCAAGTTCTCCCAGTAGTTTGATTTTTTTTGGCTCGCATCAAATACAAATGTTCCGAAAATCCAGCCACTATGTTCTTTACTTTCCTTGTCTTTAATAGCGACATCGACCTGGAGAAGTCTAAGTCTTACTGGCTTCCCATCGTTGTTTATATCGGCTTC
>JAHJQE010000069.1 GCA_018819205.1 Gammaproteobacteria bacterium | reverse complement strand
GAACCGATTTTGATGGTGCGCCCGAAGAGATTCGAACTCCTGACCCCTTGGTTCGTAGCCAAGTACTCTATCCAGCTGAGCTACGGGCGCATCAAAACGACTACAGTTACCTTGGCGGAGAAGGAGGGATTCGAACCCTCGATACAAGTTTAAGCTCGTATGCACCCTTAGCAGGGGTGTGCCTTCGACCACTCGGCCACTTCTCCGAAGGGCGCGAATACTAATGCAATCGCACCACTACGTCAAACTATCATGCGTCTTCCTGATCCAGATCGAAAGCCTTGTGCAAAACACGCACTGCAAGTTCCAGATACTTCTCGTCGATGACCACGGAAATCTTGATCTCGGAGGTGGAGATCATCTGGATGTTGATGCCCTCTTCCGCCAAAGTGCGGAACATCTTGCTAGCGATGCCGACGTGCGAACGCATGCCGACGCCGACCACGGAAACCTTGGCAGTCTTGTTGTCGCCGACGACATCGCGTGCACCGATGTGCGGCTGCACCTTGTTCTTCAGGAGATCCATCGCCTTGTTGAATTCATTGCGATGCACCGTGAACGAGAAGTCGGTTGAACCGTCCACTCCCACGTTCTGGATGATCATGTCCACGTCGATATTCGCATCGCTGACAGGGCCAAGCACCTGATAAGCGATACCGGGCTTGTCCGGGACACCAAGCACGGTGATCTTGGCTTCGTCGCGGTTGAATGCGATACCTGAAATGATGGCCTGTTCCATTTTGTCATTTTCCTCGAATGTGATCAGCGTGCCCTCCCCCTCCTCCTGGAAGCTGGAAAGCACACGCAGTTTGACTTTGTATTTGCCGGCGAACTCGACCGAGCGGATCTGCAACACTTTGGAACCGAGACTCGCCATCTCCAGCATCTCTTCGAACGTGATGCTCTTCAGGCGACGCGCTTCGGGCACCAGACGCGGATCGGTTGTGTATACGCCGTCAACGTCGGTATATATCTGACATTCATCCGCACTCAGTGCCGCGGCAATGGCCACGCCGGTGGTGTCCGAACCGCCACGACCCAAGGTGGTGATGTTGCCGTCTTCATCCATTCCCTGGAAACCCGCCACGACGACAACTTTGCCTGCATCCAGATCGTTGCGGATATTCTCTTCGTCGATGCTGACGATGCGCGCCTTGGTGAATGCACTATTGGTGAGTATCTTGACTTGGGCACCGGTGTAGCTCTTGGCTTTGAGCCCGGCATCGATCAGCGCCATGGAGAGCAAGCCGATGGTGACTTGTTCGCCGGTGGAGATCACCACATCCAGCTCGCGCGGATCAGGGTGTTTCTGGATCTCGTGCGCCAAGCCGATCAGGCGATTGGTCTCACCGCTCATGGCGGAGACCACGACCACGACCTGATGACCTTGCGCCTTGTATTTTGCTACTCGCTGCGCGACGCTCTTGATGCGCTCCGGACTGCCCATCGAAGTGCCGCCGTATTTCTGAACTATCAGTGCCACGATATTGCTCGCATTGGAATTTTGAGTGGCGCGCATTCTACCCGAGTTACGGGGAAAAGACGATGTCTGCTCTGCTACACTGCAGGCAAAAGCAGACCTATATCATGACAAGAATCGACACCCGAAATTACCCCGAAACCGCCGCCCGACGGCTGGCCGAATCCGGCATTTCTTCTTTATTGGCACGCATTTATGCCGCACGCGGGATTATGCATGTGGAGCAACTCGAGATCGACCTGAAGAAGCTGCTGCCGTTCACCTTGCTGAAGCATGCAGAGGCCATGGCGAGTGTATTGGCGGATGCTATTGCGGCAGACAAAAAACTGCTGATTGTGGCTGACTATGATGCCGATGGCGCGACCGCCTGCGCCGTAGGCATGCGCGGTCTGACGGCGCTGGGTGCCAAAGTGGATTTCATCGTACCCAACCGCTTCGAATACGGCTATGGATTGACACCAGAAATCGTCCGGCTGGCCGCCAAGTTGTCACCGGACATCCTGCTTACCGTGGATAACGGTATCGCCAGTGTGGACGGGGTGGCCGAAGCGCATAAGCTGGACATGCAGGTACTGGTGACCGACCATCACCTGCCCGGCGATACCTTGCCGGATGCGGAATACATCGTGAATCCCAGCCAGCCCGACTGTCCATTCCCCAGCAAGCATCTGGCGGGCGTAGGCGTGATGTTCTATGTATTGATGGCACTGCGCGCGGAGCTGCGCGCACGCGGGACTTTCGCCGACAAGCCAGAACCCAATCTCGCCACCCTGCTCGACCTGGTAGCGCTCGGCACGGTCGCCGACGTGGTGAAACTGGATGACAACAACCGCATCCTAGTGCATCAAGGTTTGCAGCGCATCCGCGCCGGACGCGCCTGCCCCGGCATCCAGGCCTTGCTGCGCATCGCCCGCCGCCCGGCGTCGCAGGCATCCTCCTATGAACTCGGCTTCATCGTCGGTCCACGCCTGAATGCAGCCGGCCGACTGGAAGACATGGGCCTCGGCATCCGTTGTCTGCTGACCGACGACATCAATGAAGCCAACGAGATCGCTGCCAAGCTGGATGCGCTCAATCAGGAGCGGCGCAGCATCGAGGCCGATATGCAGGATACGGCCCTGGCAACACTGGACACCTTCGACCCCGCAGAAAGCTATTCGCTGGCGCTGTTCAATAAAGACTGGCATCAGGGTGTGATCGGCATCCTCGCCTCGCGCTTGAAAGACAAGTTCCATCGTCCGGTGATCGCCTTCGCCCGTGCGCAGACCGGCGAGTTGAAAGGTTCGGGGCGCAGCATCCCCGGCCTGCATCTGCGCGACGCGCTCGATCTCGTTTCCAAACGCCAGCCGCACCTGATCCTGAAATTCGGCGGCCATGCCATGGCGGCGGGACTGAGTATCCCTGAACAGGCGCTGAATGAATTCAGTGTCTCATTTGAATCCGTCGTGCAAGAGATGCTAGATAGCGAAGCACTGGTGCGCAGCATCGCCACCGACGGCGAACTGGATGCGCAGGAGTTCTCTTTGCGCATGGCGCGCGAACTGCAAGCGCAAGTGTGGGGACAGGGATTTCCGGAACCGCTGTTTGAGGGAGAATTCCGCGTGCAGACACAGCGCATCGTGGGCGAGAAGCATCTGAAGTTGAAGCTTGCTTCCCCAGCCGGCAGCTTCGATGCCATTCGCTTCTTCCATGCTGATCCCGCGCCGGACACAGTACATGCCGTGTACAGCCTGAGCATCAATGAATACAATGGTTCCGAGACGCTGCAACTGATTGTGCGTCACTGGTAAGGAGAAGGGATGATGGAATTCGCTTTTCTGCAGAACAACGGCATCGAATTGTTGCCAAAATTTCTTACCAGCATCGCCATCGGCCTGCTGATAGGTCTGGAACGCGAACGAAATCCTTCTGCCAAGGCCGGTCTGCGCACCTTTGCGCTGGTCGCCTTGTTCGGCACCTTGATGGGCATGCTGGGCGATCATCTGGATGTGCAGTGGTTGGTGATAGCCGGACTGGTCGCCGTCGCGCTGACTATCATCGCCGCCTATCTCGGTGACGAACCCGATAAACCGGATGCCGATCCCGGCACGACGACTGTGATCGCCCTGCTGCTGAGTTACGCGCTGGGTGTGATGATCTGGCTGGACATGTCCGAACTGGCCGTGATGATAGCTATTGGCATCACATCCCTGCTCTATTTCAAACCCGAGCTACGCGGTTTCTCACAGCGTCTGACGCGACGCGACTTGGTTGCTGTGCTGCAATTCTCGGTGCTCACTTTCATCGTCCTGCCCGTCCTGCCCGACCAGAACTACGGCCCCTACGGTGCGTTCAATCCGCATCAGGCATGGTTGATGGTGGTACTCATCTCGGGCCTGAGTCTGGCTGGGTATACCGCTTTGCATCTGGTCGGCACACGCTATGGCGCACCGTTACTGGGTTTCTTCGGCGGCTTGGTGTCCAGCACCGCCACCACCCTGATCTATTCAAAGCACGGCAAGGCAAGCCCCGCGCTCTCCAATCTTGCTGCGATGGTGATCGTGATCGCCAGCATGGTGGTGCTGCTGCGTTTACTGGTGGTGAGCTCCATTCTGGCCTTCGGTGCCTTGCCGGGCCTCGCGCCTGTCTACGCCGGCGGTCTGATCGCGGGACTCATCGCTTCATTCTACGCATGGAAACAAACCAGCAAGGGGCAGGAGTTGCTGGTACCAGAAACCTCGAACCCGGCTGAATTGCACACCGCCATCGGTTTCGGATTGCTTTATGCCGTGGTGCTTATCGGTTCTGCATGGATGTCTGATCTGGCTGGAAGTCAGGGTCTGTACGCCGTCGCGCTGGTATCTGGATTGACTGATGTGGATGCCATCGCCCTCTCCAGTTTGCGGCTGTTCAATCTGGGACAGCTCAGCGAGCAACAGACTGTGACGGCCATAGCCCTCGGCTTCCTTTCCAACTTGGCGTTCAAACTTGGCATGGTGGCATTCATCGCTGGCCGAGCTTTGACACGGCAGGTCGCAATCGGCTTCAGCGCCATCGCCTGCGGCGTCCTGTTGGGACTGTTTGCGTTATAATCGCGCCCCTTTCAAGCAGCGACTGACAGAACAGATCATGGAAGCCGAACAACTCAACGCCCTCACCGCCAAACTGCAAGATTTGCGCGCCCGTAACCTCGAACTACGGAGGTATCTTTGACTTCGATGGCAAGCAGGAACGCCTGGCCGAAGTCGCCGCTCTAGCCGAGGACCCTGCCATCTGGCAGGACGCCAAGCGCGCCCAGGATCTGGGCAAAGAGCGCAAGATGCTGGAAGGCATCGTATTCAATCTGCAAAAAATCAGTCAGTCGGTCAACGACAACAGTGAACTGATGGAAATGGCGCTGGCCGAGAACGATGTCGAGAGCCTGATGAGCATCGCCAGCGATGTCGAGCAGATCGAGAAACTGGTCGCCGACCTGGAGTTCCGCCGCATGTTCTCCGGCGAACTGGATGCCGCCAACTGCTTCCTCGACATCCAGGCCGGTTCCGGCGGCACCGAGGCACAGGATTGGGGCTCCATGCTGTTGCGCATGTACATCCGCTATGCCGAGCGCAAGGGTTTCACCGTCGAAGTGCTGGAGCAGTCGGACGGCGAAGTGGCCGGCATCAAGGGAGCCTCGCTCAAGATCAGTGGCGAATATGCCTACGGT
>JAHJQE010000068.1 GCA_018819205.1 Gammaproteobacteria bacterium | reverse complement strand
CCGACATGACCGGTGCCAAGACCAGACTGTTGTGGGTCATCGAACATTCGGATGAAGCAGGTCTGCAGCATGTGGCACGCCTCAAGCTGGCCGCCATGTTGCTGGATGAGAAGCAATATGATGAAGCGTTGAAGCAACTGGCGACAGCACATCCGGCAGCTTACGACGGCTTGTTTGCCGATCTGAAGGGGGATGTGTTGAGCGCAATGGGCAAGATTGACGATGCGCGCATGGCCTATAAGCAGGCACTGGAAAAAGCGGATGCCCAAACAGCTCAACGTAATCTGATCCAGTTGAAATTGGACGGCCTGGGTAACGCAAAATGAATTTGCGCCGTTACAGCCTGCTGATTTGTGCACTGCTGCTGGCAGCTTGCAGCAGTGACAAGGCCAGCATCAATCCAGCCAAACTTATCGATTTCAATCCGACAGCGAAGATCGAGGTTCGCTGGCAACACGCGCTGGGTGCTGGCGGTATCAATGTCCTTACTCCTGGCGTCACGCGTGAAGCCGTATTCGCTGCAAGCGAGGAGTATCTGTACCGCTTCGACCGCGAGACCGGCAAGCAGATGTGGCGCATAGCACCCGGATTCACGATCTCCGGTGGCGTAGGGGCGGGTGAAGGCTTGGTGCTGGTCGGCGGTGATCAGGGCGAGATGGCCGCTTACGACGAGACAGATGGCAAGTTGCGCTGGCAGGTGCAAGTGTCCAGCGAAGTGCTGAGTGCTCCGAAGATAGACAGCGGCATCGTGGTGGTACGTACTGGAAATGGACGTATCGCAGGGCTGAACGCCGAGGACGGAAAGCGCCTATGGCTCTATGAGCGTGTCACACCCGCATTGAGCGTGCGCAGCCACGCCGGTGTAGTCATACGCAATGGCATGGTCTATGCAGGCTTTGCTGCTGGCAGAATGGCGGCGATCGGACTTACCAAAGGCGTGGTGATCTGGGAGGCGACAGTATCGCAGCCTCGTGGCAACACCGAGCTGGAGCGCATCAGCGATATCACCAGCCTGCCGGCAGCCGACGACAGGCAAGTTTGCGCCATTGCCTTTCAGGGCAGGCTGGTCTGTTTCGACGCCATCCAGGGGAACACCCTGTGGACGCGAGAGATGTCCAGCGACAAGGGGTTGGCATTGTTCGGCGGCTATCTGTACGTAACCGATGCGGATGGCAGTGTGTTCTCACTGGACAGAAGCACCGGCGCAACATTGTGGAAGAACGATCAGCAAGTCTATCGTCAGCTGACCGCACCATATCCCTTCGAGGAATACATCGTGGTGGGTGATTTT
Organism: Gammaproteobacteria bacterium; assembly: GCA_018819205.1. Lineage (GTDB taxonomy): Bacteria > Pseudomonadota > Gammaproteobacteria > Burkholderiales > Gallionellaceae > Sideroxyarcus. The sequence goes on along the minus strand of JAHJQE010000068.1, from coordinate 28,914 downwards.
GAGGGTTATCTGCACGTATTCAATACCAGTGACGGTAGCCTGCTTGCACGGCGCAAGACGGATGGCAGTGCTATCCTGTCCGCGCCCGTGCTGATGGGTGACGGTGCATTGGTTCAAACCAGCGACGGTGAGTTGCTGGCTATTTCGGTACAAAAGTGATGCTGCCTACACTGGTTCTCGTTGGGCGACCCAACGTCGGAAAATCAACGCTGTTCAACCGCCTCACGCGCAGCCGTGATGCGCTGGTGGCCGACAAGCCCGGCCTGACGCGCGACCGGCATTACGGCCGTGGCCGCGTCGGTGACCGTCCGTTCCTGGTGGTTGATACCGGCGGTCTTGAACCAGTAGCCAAGGAAGGCATCCTGCACGAGATGGCCAGACAGACACGTCAGGCAGTGGACGAAGCAGATCTGGTGCTGTTCCTGGTGGATGGACGGAATGGTTTGACGCCGCAAGACAAGATCATCGCCACCCAGTTGCGCAAGACCGGCCGCCCTTTGATGTTGCTGGTGAACAAGGCCGAAGGCATGCAGCGCGCGCGCGTCACGGCGGATTTCCATGAACTCGGACTGGGCGAGCCCATCCCCATCTCCTCCGCACACGGCGAAAACGTGGCGGAGATGATAGAGATCGCGCTGGACGAGTTGCCGGCGGCAGAACCCGAAACGGAAGAGAAGGTCAACCATCCGAAGCTCGCGATCGTCGGACGTCCTAACGTGGGTAAATCCACATTGGTCAACGCCATCCTCGGTGAAGAGCGCGTCATCGCTTTCGACCAGCCGGGTACCACGCGCGATTCCATCTATATCGATTTCGAGCGCGGCGGCAAGCAATACACCATCATCGACACCGCCGGCGTGCGCCGTCGCGGCAAGATCGATGAGGCCATCGAGAAGTTCTCGGTGGTGAAGACCCTGCAGGCCATCGAGGATGCCAACGTGGTGGTGTTGGTGGTGGATGCCAGCGATCAGATCACCGAGCAGGACGCACATCTGGCGGACTTCGTCCTGCAAGCGGGCCGGGCACTGGTGCTGGCCGTGAACAAGTGGGATGGGCTGGACGATTACAAACGCGACAGTGCCAAGCGCGACATCGATCGCAAACTGCACTTTCTGGATTTCGCCAAGCAGCACTTCATTTCGGCCCTCAAGGGCACGGGTGTGGATGCCTTGCTGAAGTCGGTCAATCAGGCATATACCGCCGCAATGACCAAGATGCCCACTCCACAACTCACGCGCGTGCTGGAGGCGGCAGTGGAGAAACAGGCGCCGCCGCGCAATGGTTCGTTCCGTCCCAAGATGCGCTATGCACACCAGGGGGGCAGCAATCCGCCCTTGATCGTCATCCACGGCAGCGCGCTGGACAAGGTGCCTTCCAGTTACACGCGTTATCTGGAGCGCGTGTTCTGCGATGCGTTCAAGTTGCAGGGCACGCCGATGCGTATCGAATTCAAATCAGGCAAGAATCCGTTCGCGGACAAGGCGCCGCGTCCTCTGACCGAGAGTGAAGAGCGCGCCGCCCACAGGGCGCGTATCCGGGGACGCAAGAAGTACGGTTAGGCGTTTCGTTTGCCATTTTTATACCTTTGAAGAGGACACCAGGAGAAGCAGATATGCCCCAATCTGATGCGCAAATGAGCAGTTTATTGGCAGAGCTGGCTGGAGAGGCGACCCAGAAGCTGGAGGCGAAGCGGAGCCAGCAGCAAGATCGGCAAGAAATGATGCGCAGGGTGCATGAGGCACTGGAGCGCACAGTCCAGTTCTTCACCTTGTTCTGTAAACACCTTAATGCGATTGAGCCAGCCGTCCAACGAAACTATGTGCTGGACGGCAAGACCTGCTTCTCTGATCTGCAATGGAAAAACGGCATGATCAGTTCGCGCAAACAGAGTCTGGCGGATGATGCTTTGCTTGAGCATGCCCATTTCCAGGTGAGATTGATTTCACCCGCTACGGTAGAGGCTACGCGCCGCTGGGAGAAATTTGATGAGTTCAGAGCGGAAGTGCAGGCGTATGGTTTGAAACCGAAAGTCGACCTTGAGGATCTGTGGCGTGATCGCAAATTGCATCCCATGCTCAAGGTCGAGCTGGAACCAGAGCTGCTACTGTGGATAAGGTTCCAGAGCAACTATGTCGATGGCAATATTGACGTGACGGCCAATAATCTTGAGGGTTTCGGAAAGCGCAAGGCCAGTCTGCCTCCAGATGCTTTGCCGACTTCGACATTGGAAGAGATTGGGCGCTATCTGATGGGGCGGGTGAATACGCTACCTGAAGATTTCAAGCTGGAGCGCGATCTGTCGAATGTTCTGGCGAATTCCTGACTGGACAGAACACCGCGCCTTACAACTTGATGTTAAGGCCGGTCAGCAACACGGTGTCGCTGTGTTTGACGCCGGTGCCAATATCACTGTTGTATTTGTTCTGCAGGCTGATAGATAGGCCCATCGTGCTGTTCAGGCCGATCACCAAACTGCTGTCGAACACAGTGCGGTATTCGCCACCGGTCTGCGTGCTGGGGTAATAACTGAGTTTCTGTTTGAGACGCGTGTTTTCCGTCAGGGTGTGAGTAGATTCCTCGGCCATGATCACTTCGCCGGTGCTGACTGTATTGCCCGTCATCAGGTCCGAGCGGTTGTGTGACAGGCCGCCAAACACATCCAGCGAGACAGTATCTTCCTTAAATACGTGATAACCGAAGCCGGCGCCCAAGCCGCTACGCAGATCCAGATTTGCCAACCGATCCTGTTCGAATTCCACTTGCCCGAACCCGAATAGTTTCACACTTAGATTGTGATCATATCTGGTGCCGAGGCGCGTCTTGTCGGCACTGACCACATCCTGACTTTTTCCATATAGTGCTGAAGCATACGCGGATAGCTTGCTGGATTCGGTGGACCTTGCTTCATCTAGCGAGAGCGAATACGTGGTGCCATTGGTGTTGCCCGCAGAGCGTGAGAAGGAGAGGGTGGCGTTTCCCTGCCAGTGTGTTCCGTTGCCTTCAGCATAGGCAAGGTGCAGCGGGCAGGTCAATATGAAGAATGTGGCTATATAACGGAGCATGCAGATACCTGTGAGTTGTACTCGAGAAGCATTGTTTTTGATTTTAACAATCCGAGGCTATTTGCATAATGGTAATTCTGACTCGAATGCACTGTTTTTCCCTTCCGCAACAGGATGTTTTCCAGTACAGTGGCGGCGTTTTAACCACAATACGAGCCGACTATCATGAGTACTAAAGGGCAACAATTACAAGACCCGTTCCTGAACGCATTGCGCAAGGAACATGTGCAGGTCGCAATCTATCTGGTCAACGGAATCAAACTGCAAGGCCAGATCGATTCGTTCGACCAGTATGTGGTGCTGTTGAAGAACACCGTCACCCAGATGGTCTACAAGCACGCCATCTCGACCATCGTACCGGCTCGCGCCATTTCCATCCCTTACGACGAACAGTGATGTCCGAGTCAACGACTGCGCCCAATACGGCGGTATTGGTCAGTCTTGATTTTGGCGCACCAGACTACGCCGAGAGTCTGGAGGAACTTCGTTTGCTCGCGGAAAGCGCAGGCGTGACAGTACTCGCGCTGATCGAAGGCAAGCGCCAACGTCCTGACCCTGCCACTTTTGCTGGCAGTGGCAAGGTCGACGAGATTGCGGCACGGGTAGAGGAACTGGAAGCGCCGCTGGTTATCTTCAATCACGATCTGTCTCCTGCGCAGATGCGCAATCTGTCTGCCAAGCTGATGGCTCGGGTGATCGACCGCACCATGCTGATCCTGGATATCTTCGCTTTGCGGGCGAAAAGCCATGAAGGAAAAGTGCAGGTCGAACTGGCGCAACTCAAATACCTCTCTACCCGACTGGCCGGCATGAACATGGACATGGGGCAGCAGAAACATGCAGTGGGCGCGCGCGGGCCCGGCGAGACGCAGCTGGAACTGGACCGGCGCAAGCTGGATAGGCGGATGCATCTGCTGAAGGACAGGCTGAAGCAGATCCAGCGCCATCGGGAGCTTCAGCGCCGTGCCCGCAACCGTTCGGATGTGTTGTCGGTATCTATCGTGGGTTATACCAATGCGGGCAAGTCCACCCTGTTCAACAAGCTGACCAATGCGGGCGTCTATGCCGCCAACCAGCTGTTCGCGACGCTGGATACCACCGCGCGCAAGCTGTTCCTGCCTGGTGATAGCCCATGTCAGGTGGTGCTGTCCGATACGGTCGGGTTTATCCGGCATCTACCGCATGGTCTGGTGGCGGCTTTTCGCAGTACGCTGGAAGAGACGGCTCAGGCCGATTTGCTGCTGCATGTGGTGGACGTGAACAGCCCGGAACGCAACGATCAGGTCGCCGAAGTAAACAAGGTGCTGGCCGAGGTCGGGGCGCAGGATATTCCGCAGATCGTGGTCTACAACAAGATCGATCTGCAAGGCTTGGCACCGGACGTCAGGCGCGATGAGTATGGTAATATCGCAGCCATTCATTTGAGTGCAAAAACCGGTGCTGGCGTGGATGCTTTGCGCGATGCACTGGCTGAGGTGCGAGATACTCCGACTCAGCAAGAAACAGCCGTAGCATGGCATCCGTTGAACAATCATTGATTGGAAAGTGTGAGAAATCATGGGATTGAATGACCCGCAGTGGGGAAAGAACAATAATGGTGGTCCGCCCGATCTGGAAGAGGTTGTGCGCAACCTGAATCGCAAGATCGAATCCATCTTCGGAGGCCGCGGCGGTTCGACTCCCAAAACCGGTGGCAGCGGCAGCGCCGGCAGTGGTATGAGCATTGGTCTGGTCGTGTTGATCGTGGCCTTGATCTGGATCGCAAGCGGCTTCTATATCGTGGACGAAGGCCAGCGCGGCGTGGTGCTGCGCTTCGGTAAACAGGTGGAGACGACCGAGGCCGGTCCGCGCTGGCATCTGCCATACCCTGTTGAAACCGTAGAGATCGTCAATCTGAGCCAGGTGCGTACCATTGAGGTGGGCTATCGCGAGAACGTGAAGAACAAGGTGCTGCGAGAGTCGCTGATGCTGACTGACGATGAGAACATCATCGATATCCAGTTCGCTGTGCAGTACTACCTGAAGGATCCGGGCGCCTACCTGTTCAACAACCGTAATCCGGATGAGAACGTGCGCCAGTCGGCGGAAACGGCCATCCGCGAAGTGGTCGGGCGCAGCAAGATGGACTTCGTGCTGTACGAAGGACGTGAGGAGGTGGCAGGTGAGACCACGCGACTGATGCAGGGCATCCTCGACCGCTACAATTCAGGCATCATCATCAGCAAGCTGACCATGCAGAACGCGCAACCGCCCGAGCAGGTGCAGGCCGCGTTCGATGACGCGGTGAAGGCCGGTCAGGATCGTGAGCGCCAGAAGAACGAAGGTCAGGCCTATGCCAATGACGTGGTGCCGAAGGCCAAGGGTGCGGCGGCGCGACTGATGGAAGAAGCGTCCGGTTACAAGCAAAGCGTGATCGCCAATGCAGAAGGTGACGCCAGCCGTTTCAAGCAGATTCTGGCCGAGTACGAAAAGGCGCCGACAGTCACGCGTGAGCGCATGTACATCGACATGATGCAGCAGATCATGACCAGCAGCAGCAAGGTCATGATCGACCAGAAGAACGGCAATGGCAGTTTGCTCTATCTGCCGCTGGATAAATTGATGCAACAAACGGGCACTACAGCCGTGCCACAGACAGCAGACAAGCCTGTCGAGCAGGCACCGGTGTCGGAGTACATACCGCAGCGCGCACGTGAATTGCTGATCGGCCGCGAACGGGAGGCACGCTAAATGAGCATGAAAATCAGAAATATGTTGGTGGGAGCGATCATCGCCCTGATCTTGTTGAGCATGAGTACCTACGTGGTGGACCAGCGCCAGGCTGCGATCGTGTTCCAGCTGGGTGAAGTGATGCGACTGGAGACGACACCGGGACTCAAGTTCAAGCTGCCGCTACTGCAGAACGTCCGTTATTTCGATTCACGTATCCTGACACTGGATACGGCAGAGCCGGAGCGCTTCATTACCGCTGAGAAGAAGAACGTGCTGGTCGATTCCTACGTGAAGTGGCGCATCGTCGATGTGAAGCAGTACTACATCAGTGTGGGCGGTGACGAGGCACGCGCCCAGACGCGCTTGATGCAGACGGTCAATTCAGCAATGCGTGAAGAATTCGGTAAGCTGACCATCCACGACGTGGTGTCCGGCAAGCGCGATGAACTGATGCGTGTTGTGCAGGAGAAGACCGACGGCGACGCACGCAAGATCGGCGTGGAAGTGCTGGACGTGCGTCTGAAGCGTGTCGATTTTCCGGTCGAGATCAGCGGCTCGGTATACAGCCGCATGGAGGCAGAGCGCAAGCGCGTGGCCAACGAGTTGCGCGCGACCGGTAACGCCGAAAGCGAGAAGATCCGTGCCGATGCGGACAAGCAGCGCCAGGTGATCTTGGCCAATGCCTACCGTGATGCACAGAAGATCAAGGGCGAGGGCGATGCCAAGGCGACTGCGCTGTATGCATCCGCTTTTGGACGCAACTCGGAGTTCTTTTCCTTCTACCGCAGCCTGGAAGCCTACAAACAGACGTTCAAGGACAAGGGCGATGTGATGGTGATTGACCCAAGTTCCGCTTTCTTCAAGTATCTGAAGAATTCCGGCAAGAGTGCACAGTAACAAGCGATGCTCGATTTCTGGCTGGCGGCGCTGGGCTTGATGTTGGTGCTGGAGGGCTTGATGCCTTTCATCTTTCCCAAGCCATGGCGCCAGACGCTGCGTAACCTGTCTCAGTTGCATGACGGACAGGTGAGGTTCCTCGGTTTGACGCTCATGCTGAGCGGTTTGCTGCTGATTTACTGGATAAACTGAAAATGAAATGGTTGTTGCCTGAATTCATCCAGGACATGTTGCCTGAAGAAGCATGGCGCATTGAAGAGATGCGTCGTGAAGTACTTGAGTTGATGCGCCGTTCTGGCTATCAGCTGGTTGCACCGCCCCTGATCGAATATTCCGACTCCCTGTTGATCAATGACAGCGCAGATATGGATCTGCGTACCTTCAAGCTGGTGGACCAGTTGAGCGGACGCACCTTGGCGCTGCGCGCTGATATCACGCCGCAAGTGGCCCGTATTGATGCCCATCTGCTCAACCAGCAGGGTGTGGCGCGTCTATGTTATGCAGGTAACGTGGTGCATACCCAGCCTTCAGGTTTGATGCGGACGCGCGAGCCTTTGCAGGTCGGTGCTGAGCTGTACGGGTGCGGAGGCATCGAGAGCGACCTGGAGATTCAGTCGCTGATGTTGCAATGTCTGGCTTTGCTTGGCATCAAGCAGGTGCATCTGGATCTGGGCCATGTTGGCGTGTTCCATGCCTTGCTCGCGGGGACAAACATCGAAACAGAACTGGAGCAGGCGCTGTTCGTCGCACTGCAACAAAAAGATGTGCCGACCCTCAGCGGGCTGGTGCAAGGACTGCCTGAGACTGCACGAAAGGCGATCCTGACATTGCCGAGCCTCTATGGCAATTGCGAAGAGGTATTGGTGCGAGCAAGGAAGGAATTGCCGCAGATCGCAGGTGTGCAGTCGGCGCTGGACGATCTCAGCCGTGCCGCGAGAACGTTGCAAGGGCAGGTGGACAGTATCGGTATTGATCTGGCCGAGTTGCGTGGCTACCACTATCACAGCGGTATGGTGTTTGCGGCTTACCATGCAGGCAGCCATGACGCGATCGCTGTCGGTGGACGATACGATGATCTGGGCAAGGTGTTTGGTCGTGCACGGCCGGCGACCGGCTTCAGCATGGACTTGCGTCAATTGCATAGCCTGTTGCCACAGCAGTCGCTGCCGAAGACCATCCACGCGCCATACCATCAGGATGCAGCGCTTGATGCGGCGATTGCCGAGCTGCGCGAGCAGGGGGAGATCGTGGTGATCGACCTGCTCGGTGATGCCACTTTGCATGCAGAATTGAATTGTGATCGTGAAATGATCCAGCGCGAAGGGCAATGGGTCGTAGTCGAGATGAAAAACTGAAATCCGGAACAGGAATACATATGTCAAAGAACGTAGTGGTGATCGGTACCCAGTGGGGCGATGAAGGCAAGGGCAAGGTGGTCGACTGGCTGACCGACCATGCCCAGGGCGTGGTGCGTTTCCAGGGGGGGCACAATGCCGGCCATACACTGGTCATCGGCAAAGAGAAGACCGTGCTGCACCTGATCCCGTCCGGTATCCTGCGCAACAACGTCATGTGCTACATCGGTAATGGTGTGGTGGTGTCCCCGTCTGCATTGCTCAAAGAGATGGATATGCTGGCCGCTGCAGGCGTGCAGGTATATGAGCGTTTGCGTATCTCCGAGGCTTGCCCGCTGATCCTGCCGTATCACGAGGCGCTGGACAAGGCGCGCGAGATCGCCAAGGGCGCAGGCAAGATCGGCACTACCGGCCGCGGCATCGGTCCGGCTTATGAAGACAAAGTCGCGCGTCGCGCGATCCGTTTGCAGGATCTGTTCCACCGCAAGCGTTTCGCCGCCAAGCTGGGCGAGGTGCTGGACTACCACAACTTCGTTTTGAAGAACTACTTCAAGGCGGAGACGGTCGATTTCAACCAGACCATGGACGAAGCGCTGGCGCTGGCGGAACGCATCAAGCCCCTGGTGCTGGATGTGCCGCGTGCGCTTTACGAGGCGAACAAAGCCGGCCAGAACCTGCTGTTTGAAGGTGCGCAGGGCGCGTTGCTGGATATCGACCACGGCACTTATCCATTTGTCACCTCGAGCAACTGCATCGCCGGCGCAGCCTGTGCCGGCAGCGGTGTCGGCCCGCAGAGTCTGAACTATGTGCTGGGCATCACCAAGGCCTACACGACTCGCGTCGGTTCCGGCCCGTTCCCGACTGAGCTGTATGATGCCGAAAGCAAGCAGGATCCTATCGGCAAGATGCTGGCCGAGAAGGGGCATGAATTCGGTTCCACTACCGGTCGCGCACGCCGCTGCGGCTGGTTCGATGCGGCAGCACTCAAGCGTGCCATCCAGATCAACGGCGTGTCCGGTCTGTGCGTGACCAAACTGGATGTGATGGACGGTATGGAAAAGGTGCGCATCGGCGTGGGCTACAAGATCGACGGTCAGTTCAGCGACATCCTGCCCGTCGGCTCCGAATCACTGGACGGCTGCGAAGCCGTGTACGAGGACATGCCAGGCTGGAGAGACAGCACGGTAGGGGTGAAGCGTTACGAGGATCTGCCCGTGCAAGCGCGCAACTATCTGCAACGCATCGCCGAGATATGTGAAGTGCCGGTCGACATGGTTTCCACCGGTCCCGATCGTGACGAGACCATCGTGCTGCGTCATCCGTTTGAGGTCTGAGCGGGTGCAGTCGGTGGAAAGAATGGGCACGCATCGCGGGAGCGGTGCGTGTTTTTGTTTTAATAGTGTTCTGCAAGCAGAGAACGGTACAAATGAAAATGGCCCGCATAAGCGAGCCATTTATGATTGGTGCCCAGAAGAGGCTCGGTCACGCTTGCGCGACCCCGGAATCCGTTGCACCGGATTCTTTTCGAGTCCTGGCGCGAAGCACGCAGGTGCTTCGCTTGTTCTAGGCACAAAACAAAAACGGCTCGCTTACGCGAACCGTCTTGTTGAAAATTGGTGCCCAGAAGAGGACTCGAACCTCCACACCTTGCGGCACACGGACCTGAACCGTGCGCGTCTACCAATTCCGCCATCTGGGCAATGCAACAACGGCGCGCACTTTAATTGCTATAGGACTATCTGTCAATGACGAAAAAGAAAAAAAACATCCGCGAACTCGATCCTTTCCTGGAACGCGAACGCGAACAATATGAACACCCGCTGCCAAGCCGCGAATACATCCTGCAGATTCTGGCCGAAAAGGGCGTGCCGCTGGAACAGGATGATCTGATCGCGCTGCTACAGATCGAGCACGATGAGGAAGAACTTTTCATCCGCCGTTTGCGCGCAATGGAACGTGACGGGCAGATCATGCGCAACCGTAAGCGCGCGATTTGCGTGATGGAAAAGCTGGATCTGATCAAGGGTAAGGTGCAGGGCCACCCGGATGGATTCGGCTTCCTGGTCCCGGAAGACGGAAGTGCCGATCTGGTACTGAGCGCCAAAGAAATGCACAACGCTTTGCACGGCGACACAGTGATGGCGCGTGTCGCGGGTGAAGATCGTCGCGGACGTCGCGAAGCCAAGATCGTCGAAGTGCTGGAGCATGCCAACACGCGCGTGGTTGGACGTCTGTATGAAGAGCACGGCATCCAGTTTGTGGTCGCGGAGAACCGCCGTATCAGCCAGGATTTTCTGGTAGCCGCAGGCAGCGCAGGCGGCGCAAAGGCCGGACAGGTGGTGATCCTGGAGATACTGCAACAGCCTTCCAAACATGCACAACCTATAGGCCGTATCGTCGAGGTGCTGGGCAACTATGCCGATCCAGGCATGGAGATCGAGATCGCGTTGCGCAAGCATGATCTGCCCAACGAGTTTCCGCGTGAAGCCAAACATCAGGCAGAGCAATTCTCACCGGAAGTACTGCCAGCTGACTATGCCGGTCGCGAGAGTGTAAAACACCTGCCGCTGGTCACCATCGACGGTGAGACGGCGCGCGACTTCGATGACGCTGTGTATTGCGAACCCAGCGGCAGCGGCTTCCGTCTGGTGGTCGCGATCGCCGATGTAAGCTCGTATGTGCAGTCAGGTGACGCGCTGGATACGGAAGCGATCAATCGCGGTAACTCGGTGTATTTCCCGCGCCGTGTGATCCCCATGCTGCCTGAAGAGCTTTCCAATGGTCTGTGCTCGTTGAACCCGAACGTCGATAGGCTGTGCATGGTGTGCGATATGCAGATCAGTGCCGAGGGTGAGATCGGTGAATACCGCTTCTATCCTTCGGTGATGTTTTCGCATGCACGCCTGACCTATACCCAGGTGGCCGACATGCTGGCCGATCCCAAGGGAGAGAATGCGCAGAAATTCGCAGAAGTGTTGCCGCACATCAACAGCCTGTATCGTCTGTTCCAGACGCTGCTGCACGCGCGTGAAAAGAGGGGCGCCATCGATTTTGAAACCGTCGAGACGCAGATGATCTTCAACGATCAGGGCAAGATCGAAAAGATCGTGCCGGTCGTCCGCAACGATGCGCACAAACTGATCGAGGAATGCATGCTGGCCGCAAACGTATGTGCAGCGGATTTTCTCAAGGAGCACAAGCATCCGGTGCTGTATCGTGTGCACGAGGGACCGACACCGGAGAAACTGGAAACGGTGCGTGAGTTTTTCAAGGAGTTCGGTCTGCAACTGGGCGGTGGAGACGATCCGCAAGCAGCAGACTATTCCAAACTGCTGAAACAGATCAAAGGTCGTCCGGACGCCGGTCTGTTGCAGACGGTGATGTTGCGTTCCCTGCGTCAGGCTGTGTATGCGCCGGACAACAACGGCCACTTCGGTCTTGGATATGAGGCTTATGCGCACTTCACGTCGCCCATCCGTCGTTATCCGGATCTGCTTGTGCATCGCGCAATCAAGTCCGTATTGCAAGGCAAGCAGTACAAACCCAAACTGAAGTGGGCAGAGCTGGGTGTACATTGCTCCATGACAGAGCGCCGTGCCGATGATGCCACGCGCGATGTGGAAGCATGGCTCAAGTGCTTCTACATGCGTGACCATCTGGGCAGCGTATTCGAGGGCAGCATCTCCTCGGTCACCGGTTTCGGTTTGTTTGTGTCTCTGGACGATCTGTATGTCGAAGGTCTGGTGCACGTATCCGAACTTGGGGCGGACTATTACCATTTCGATGCCACCAAGCACCAGATGCTGGGCGAACGCACCGGCAAGCGTTATCGTCTGGGTGATCGTGTGAAAGTGAAAGTGGTGCGCGTGGACATGGAAAGCACCAAGATCGATTTCGTGCTGGAAGGTGATCCGCAATCTGGCGCATCAAATCAATCAGGCGTGGATGTAGGTGCCTGGGGCGGTGCCAAGAAGAAGCCAGTGAAGGCCGCACCGTCAGAGAAGCAGTCCAGGTCTGCCGGCAAGAGCAGCAAAGGGGCAAAGAAGCATGGCTGAGTCACGCATCATTCACGGCTTCCATGCCGTCACGGCACGCATACGCCAGAACGCCGATAGCGTGCTGGAGATCTATGTCGATCCGCAGCGCAAGGACCCGCGCGCACGTGACCTGCTCAAATTGGCCGAAAGCAACGATGTCCGTGTCATCCAGGTGGATGGCAAACGTCTGGACGGCATGGCAGGTAATGCGCGCCATCAGGGTGTGGCGGCCCGCGTCAATGCGGCACAAAAGGTGCAGCATCTGGACGATGTGCTGGATACATTGACCGAACCGGCTTTGCTGCTGGTACTGGATGGTGTCCAAGATCCGCATAATCTGGGCGCCTGCCTCCGCAGTGCAGACGCGTTCGGTGTGCATGCGGTGATTGCCCCGAAGGATAGGGCTGTGGGTATCAATGCCACTGTGGAGAAGGTGGCCTGTGGTGCGGCACATACCGTGCCATTCATCACAGTCACCAATCTTGCGCGTACACTGCGGGAACTGCAGGAGCGCGACATCTGGGTGGTCGGCATGGATGGAGAAGCCGAGACGGCGCTGGGCGACGTCAAGCATAATGGCGCCATCGCACTGGTACTGGGAGCAGAAGGAGAAGGTATGCGACGTCTGACGCGTGAGACCTGTGATCAACTGGCCCGTATCCCGATGATGGGCAGCGTGGAGAGCCTGAACGTGTCGGTCAGTACGGGTATCTGCCTGTATGAAGCCAGAGCGGCGAGGTCTGCTGGAAAATGAACATGATGCGCGACGCCATGCAGAAATTCGATTTCTCGATACGCACCCGTGATGGGCAGCGCATCGTCAGCGTGGTGATCGCCGGCCGTGATCAGCAGGAAGCAGAGCGCAAGCTGAACCAGATGTATCGCTATTGCGAAGTGCTGACTTGCGAGATACGCAAGCAGGATGACCACCGGCCCCAGCAGGCGATCTCGGTGGAAGACATCATCACACTGATATCGAAATAGACTGCTTACTTGATGAATCCGTCGGCCAGTAACTCGTCGAGCAAGGCATCGTAATCCATGGCCCCGCGACTGAGCGGGGCATGTTCGAAGATGGTCTTGTTCAGCGCAGGGCTCTCCGCCAGACTCACATTCTCCGCGATACAGGTCTTGCACACGTCTGCGCCGAACAATACCTTTGCCTGTTCCAGCACATCCCAAGCCATGCGCCGTCTGCGATCGAACCTCGTGAGCAGATAACGACGGCTTACGCGTCGCTTCAGTACCGGCTCCAATGCGTTGAGGGTCTTCTCGATCTGGCGTGCACCCTGCAGTGAGAGGTGGTCTGCCGAGATGGGCACGACCAGTCCGTCGCTGGCGAAGATGGCGTTCAGGGACATGACGCCGATCAACGGACTGCAATCCATGATCAAAGGAGTGTCTGCTGATCCGAAATGCTCCGCCTTGATCGCTGTATTGAGCCGGTTAACCACGTTGAAACCTTTGCCGTAAAGGACGTCCACTTTGGCCAGCTCATTATGGGAAGGAATCAGCGTGATCCCGCTGGGTGAGCTGCGCAGCAGATCGCGCAACGGTCGGTTGAGCTGGAACAGCGACAGCAGTGTCTCATGCCCGTTGCGAGCAGCAGCTCCGATGATGGAGCTGAACTGGGCTTGCGGATCGAGATCGAAAGCGTGCGCATGGCGGCCGCGCTTGTGCAACGCGGCGGCAAGATTCAGCGCAGTGGTGGTCTTACCGACGCCGCCCTTCTGATTGAATACGGCAATGATGCTCATGAATGGTCAGCGCAACAGATCCTCGATCTTGCGGTTTGCCTGCTGCAATTTGCGGAACAGGGCATTGAGCAGCGCTTTGTCCATATAGCTGCGACTCTCGGGCGTCAATTTCCCGATATCGGATTTTTTGATCTCAGCGGCTATCACTTCCCCTTCGGCGATGACGGTGGCCGATCGTGATGCGGCTTCACCCGCAAAGAAGGTGCTCTCACCTATGCATTCGCCGCTATGGATGATGGCTACTTCGTTGTCGCGCACATGCACACTGGCGCGTCCGAACAGGACGACGAAAAATGAACTGATCTCCTCACCTTCCAGAGTCAGCTTGTCGCCTTCTGTAAAGGTATGGATAGTGGCCAGATCGGCGATCGGACGCAACTGTTCGCTGGGGATCGGATCAAAGAACGAACATTTTCTTATCTCGTTGAAACTATCCGAAGCGACATCGTCCAGGCGCTGTGTAAAACTGACCAGACTGGCCTGTATCGCGTCATTCTCATCCATTGGTACCTCCGCTGGTATTTACGTTTGCGCGCAACTTATCACATGACGCCCGCCCTGTCTTGAGTCCTGTGCGTGCGTTAAACTGATCATCATGAAAATTGACCATCCATGGGAGCGAAACACCTTGCTGGAATCGCCCGCTTTCCGTCCTTTGCACGCCCAAATTTTGCGTCTGCCATCTGAACATTTCCCTGCACTGGCGAACTGCAACGATCTGCTGCTGAACGGAGAAGAATTGATAAGCGTCAGCAACGGTAAGGCACTGCGTTTCGTGGCGCAGGATTACGGCAAATTGGCCTTCGAATCCCAATATGAACCACGTTGCTACCTGCAAGGTGAAGTACAGACCCGCGAGCACAACTGGCACGATCTGCTCAATGCCTTGGTCTGGCTTGCCTTTCCATCTGCCAAGCGATCGATCAATGCCCGCCATTACGCTGCCCTGACATCGGAAAACAAGAAAGCAGGCTCGAGTGAACGCGGTGCGGTGCGGGACATGAATACTCTGTTCGACGAATCGGGCGTAGTCGTTCCCTATGCTGATGACAACCTGGCCGAGCAGTTGCGCAGCTTTTCATGGAAGGAGATCTTCTGGCAGAGGCGTGCCGAGGTGGGGCAAAGCATAGACTTCTACCTGTTTGGTCACGGTCTGTATGAAAAGGTGCTCAACCCCTACATCGGCCTCACCGGCCAGGGGTTGTTGCTGAAGGTGGAACGCGACTTCTTCGATTTGCCACTGCCGCAACGCCTGCTAAGGCTGGATGACTTGATCGCCCGCTATCTGGACGACCCGGCGCATTGCATGACGACACATGAGTTGACGCCCGTGCCGCTGCTCGGCATACCGGGCTGGACGGCAGAGAACGAACATGAGATCTATTACGAGAACACGCGCTACTTCCGGCCCGGCAGGCGCGTCGATCCATTGAGGAGTGCCGCGTGAAACAAGTCGCATGGTTATTCCTGCTATGGCCGATGTGGAGCGATACGCATGCATCCGCAGCGGAGATGTTCGATGCCAGTCTGCGGGGCGATGTCGGACTGGCAGGCTATTCCACGCGCGCCATCCTTGCGGGAACACCAGACAATCTGGCAGTCCTGCCGTATCTGGATTGCACCTATGAACGTTTCTTTGCGCGTGTGGATACGTTCGGATACAAGGCAGCGCCAATGGGTTATGGGCATCTGGAGGTGATCGCAAGGTTCAATCAGGATGGATTCAGGACAGATATTCCGGCACTGAACGGACTATCCACACGGCAATCTTCATTGCCGGTTGGATTGGGGACCCTGCAAGTCACCCCGCTGGGCGGGGTGTTTTTCAATGTCTTCCACGACATCAACGAATCGGGAGGCAACTGGGTCGAACTGATCTACGGCGCAAAGTTTACGGTATCAGGCTTGGTGCTTTATCCCCTGCTTGGAGTCGATTATCAATCAGCACAATATGTGGTTTACTACTATGGTGTGTCTGATCAGGAGGCGATCGATAGTCGCTTCCCTGGCTACAAGCCGACATCGGCCGTGAATGCATTCTTCGGCCTGATCATGGACATCGGACTGAGCCAGAACTGGCATCTGAATGCCTATCTTCGGCATAAGAGACTGGACGACTCTATCTACCATAGCCCGATCATCACGCAACGCTATCTGGATACCGCTTATCTGGCTTTGAGTTATCGCTACTGACCGATCGCTTGACCAGTCGAGCGCACTCAAGGCCACTCATCACCGCACCTTCGAGTGTCGCCGGATATTCCCCTGCCGTATAGTCGCCTGCCAGCAGCAGACGGGGCAGGGCGGTCAGTTGTGACGGCCGCTGCAGGTCCGGTGCGCAGCAGAATGTCGCGCGCTTTTCAGCGATGACCTTGTGCCATTGCGGCGCTTCGGTGATGCCGAACTCCTCTCGCAACTCAACGATCACTTTCTGAGCCAATACTTCCTGGCTCATTTCCTGATGGATGCCTTCCGCGCTGATCACGCATGCCAGCAGACCATGCTGCCCGGCAATACGCCCTTTGTCGAACAGCCACTGGCTGATGCGCCGGTGCAAACCGATCATCGGGTGTGGCAGTCGCACCTGAGCCGGGTATTGCACATATACGGTATAGATCGGCTGCTGTTCCAGTGTGGTGATCTTGCGTACAGTGTCTGCCATTTGCGGCAGCGGGCGCAGCAGTTTTTCGGCAATGCCTGGTGATGTGGCACAAATCACATGGCTGAATCGCTGCCTGCATTGTGCTGACTGCAGGGCGATAGCCTGGCCTTCTGGAATGATGGCGTCGACACCTTGGGAAAGATGCACCTTGCCGCCATGGTCTTCGACGAAACCTGCTGCACGCTGCGGAAACAGTGCAGTGAAATCGATGCTGGGCAGCAGCATGTCGCTGTTGGCGCGCGCGCGGTTCAGCGCATCGCGCAATACGTTCAACAGTACCTGCGCTGAAGCCTTAGCAATAGGGGTATTCAGCGCGGCAATGGTCAGTGGTTCCCAGAACTTCAATGTCAGACTGGCCTCTTGACCGTGTTGCCTGAGCAGTTCGGCAACCGTCATGTCTCTGGGCAGCTGGAAGTTAATGCTACGCAAGGCCAGCATGAAACGGGCAGCCTTAACCCTTTCGCGCCAGCTCAGGCCTTTGGCGTTGAGCAAGGCGAACAACAGATGCAAAGGGGCAGGCAGACGTGGCGCGCGCAATTCCAGGTGGTGATGGAGGTCCAGCTGCATGGGCAGCCGCAGAAAATCGCGCTCGATGTCGCCGCCGACCAGTTCGATCAGGCGCAAGGTCTCACGGTAACAACCGAGTAACAGGTGCTGGCCGTTGTCGAGTTGGGTATCGCCATAAGAGACCCCGCGCGCGCGCCCGCCAAGCTGCCTTGCGCTTTCGAATACGGTGACGGGAATGCCGGCAGCAGAGAGTTCGGCTGCAGCGGCCATGCCGGCATAGCCGCCACCGATGATGCCGACCTTCAGTTCTTCAGCCATGCCTTGACTGCGAGCCACAGCTTGTAGGCAGGACCCAGCGAGACGCGCTCCTTCAATACGTGGCAGCCACTGCGCTCGACTTCATCCAGTACGGCCTGGTAGATGGTCGCCATGACCAGTCCTGCACGCTGCGCCTTGCGGTCGGCAGCAGGCAGGTGTGCGAACGCCTGCCGGTAATAACGGCGTGCCCGCTCGATCTGGAACACCATCAGTTTCTGGAAGTTATCGGTCTCGCGCGCATTGAGGATGTCGGCAGCAGTCACGCCGAACTGTTGCATCTCATCCATCGGCAGGTAGATACGGTTGCGGCGCGCGTCTTCACCCACGTCGCGGATGATGTTGGTGAGCTGGAAAGCGATACCGAGATCGTGCGCGTACTTCAGGGTCTCGCGGTCGGTGTAGCCGAATATCTCCGCCGACAGCAGGCCGACCACCGAGGCGACGCGGTAGCAGTACAGTTGCAGCGATTTGAAATCGGCGTAGCGCGGCTGGTCGAGATCCATCTCCATGCCGTCGATGATCTCCAGCAGATGTTCCTGTGGCAACTTGTAGCGTTGTACGACCGGTACCAGCGCCTGACACACCGGATGGGCAGGCTTGCCGCCATAGACCGCAGCCACTTCGTTGCGCCACCAGTTGAGCGTGGTGCGCGCGACATTGGCATCCGAACATTCGTCCACCACGTCGTCCACTTCGCGGCAATAGGCGTACAGCACCGTCATGGCCTCGCGCTGCTCCTTGCTCAGGATGCGGAAGCTGCTGGTGAAACTGGAGCCGCTCTGTTTGACCTTGTCCAGGCAGTATTCGTAGGGATTCATTGCGCTTCAGAAGGGTGCGGATTTGACCAGCATGATAACCCAGTCATAAGGCTTCAAAACCGGGCGGCGGTTGAACACGTCGAAGTCGGCGGCTTCGATCTTGTCGAGGATGCGCAACCCGCCCTGGATGATCATGCGCATCTCCAGACCGATGCGTCCGCTGAGAATGCTGCCCAGTGGTTTGCCCGACAGCATCAGCGCGCG
This sequence comes from Gammaproteobacteria bacterium, assembly GCA_018819205.1. Taxonomy (GTDB): domain Bacteria; phylum Pseudomonadota; class Gammaproteobacteria; order Burkholderiales; family Gallionellaceae; genus Sideroxyarcus. The sequence continues at coordinate 10,585 of JAHJQE010000068.1, read as the reverse complement.
CGCGCGATCCACTTCGAACTTCATCAAGGCTCGCCAGTTGTCGTCGCAGCGGCCCTCGGCGATCTGCGCCTCGCTCACGCCAAAGCGGGCAAGGTCATGCTGCGGCAGGTAGACGCGGCCTATCGCCCAGTCTTTGGCAACGTCCTGCCAGAAGTTGATCAGTTGCAGCGCAGTGCAGATGGCATCGGAATACGCGGTGTTCACCGGCGTGGCTTCTTCGTACAGATGCAGCAGCAGATTACCCACCGGATTGGCCGAGCGGCGGCAATAGTCCAGCAGTTCATCGTAATCGTCGTAGCGCTTCTTCACCACATCCTGCGAGAAAGCATCGAGCAGGTCATACATGCGCTGCATGGGCAGCGCATATGCCTTTATCTCGATGGCGAGACGCTGGAACAGCGGATGCAAAGGTGTCTCGTCGTTGGCGATATGATCCAGTTCATCACGAAACTCATCGAGCTGCCGCAGGCGTTCGTCATTGCTCAGATCACCCTCGTCGGCGATGTCGTCCGCAGTTCGGGCGAAGTGATAGATCGCCGCCACCGGCTTGCGTAGCCGGCGGGGCATGAGAACAGATGCGACGGGAAAGTTCTCGTAATGCTCGACGGACATTACTGCAGTTCGTTCTTGTGCAGCAGAAACACGTATTCATCGCCAGCGCTGACATTCAGCCAGGTAAAGGGCAGGTCAGGGAAGGCGGCTTCGAGCGCATCACGGTTGTGTCCGATCTCGACCACCAGTATGCCGTTCTCGTTCAAGTGCTCGGCAGCATGCTGGAGTATGGCGCGTGTCGCATCCAGTCCGTCCTTGCCGCTGCCCAGCGCCATATCGGGTTCGTGCCTGTATTCCTGAGGCAGCGCCGCGACGGATGGCGCATCGACATAAGGGGGATTGCTGATGATGAGGTCGTATTTCCTGTCTTGCAGCTTCTCGAACAGATTGGACTCGATCAGCTCGATACGTTCCTCCAGACCATAGTCGGTCACGTTGTACTGTGCGACATCCAGCGCATCCGCGGACAGATCGACAGCATCGATGATGGCGTAAGGGAATGCCTCTGCTGCGAGGATGGCCAGGCAGCCGCTGCCGGTGCACAGATCCAGCACGCTATTCACTTGCTCGGCATCCTCCACCCAAGGGAACAGCTGATCCCGCAACAGTTCGGCAATGAACGAACGCGGTACGATGACACGCTCATCGACATAGAAAGAATGGTCACCCAGCCAGGCTTGCTGTGTCAGATAGGCGGCGGGGAGGCGCTGGTCGACGCGTTTCTCGATGATATTGAGTACTTCATATATCTCGGACTGCGTCAGTCGCGCATCCATGAATGGCTCCAGTTCCTCGAGCGGCAGGTGCAACGTATGCAGAATGAGGTAGGCCGCTTCGTCATAAGCATTCTCGCTACCGTGGCCGAAGAACAGCTTGGCCTCATTGAAACGACTGATGGCGAAGCGGAAGCAATCGCGCACCGTTTTGAGCGAGGTGCTGGCCTCGGAGAAATGATTGATGTCCATCTGGGTGTCTCCTATTCAGCCAACAGTTTGCACAGCGTCAGGTAATACATCTCGGACAGCGCATCCAGATCGGCCACCGCTACACACTCGTTTACCTTGTGGATGGTGGCATTGAGCGGCCCCAGTTCGATCACTTGCGGGCAGATATCAGCGATAAAGCGGCCATCCGAGGTGCCACCGCTGGTGGAGAGCTCAGTATCCAGGCCAGTGACCTGCTTGATCGCTCCTGCGACGGCATCCACCAGATCGCCATGCGGCGTGAGGTAAGGCTTGCCTGAAGAGTTCTCCCATTCCAGATCGTATTTCAGACCGTGCTTGTCGAGGATGGCATGCAGTCGTGATTTAAGACTTTCCACGGTGCTGGCTGTCGAATGGCGGTAGTTGAATACGATCTCCACCGTGCCCGGCACGACGTTGGTGGCGCCGGTGCCCCCCCTTATATTGGAAACCTGGAAAGAGGTCGGCGGGAAGTATTCGTTACCTTCATCCCACACGGTCGCAGCCAGTTCAGCGATGGCCGGTGCCGCCATGTGGATGGGGTTCTTCACCAGATGCGGATAGGCGATGTGACCTTGCACGCCCTTGACGGTCAAGGTGCCAGATAGTGAACCACGTCGTCCGTTCTTGATGGTGTCGCCGGTCTTGGTCACCGAGGTCGGCTCGCCAACGATGCAGTAGTCGATGCGTTGCTGGCGCTCTTTCAACGCTTCCACTACACGTACCGTGCCGTCCACCGCAATGCCTTCCTCGTCCGAGGTGAGCAGCATGGAGATGCTGCCTTTATGTTGCGGATGCTTGGCGACGAACTTCTCGACCGCAGTGACAAAAGCAGCCAGTGAACCTTTCATGTCGGATGTGCCGCGTCCGTACAACATGCCATCGCGTACGGTGGGTGTGAACGGATCGCTGTCCCAACGTTCCACCGGGCCGGTCGGTACCACGTCGGTATGGCCGGCGAAGCAGACGAGCGGCGCGGCATCGCCACGGCGTGCCCACAGATTGTCCACTTCACTGTGGCGCATCTTCTCCAGATCGAAGTCCAGCGGCGCGAGACGGGAGGCTATGATGTCCAGACAACCGTCGTCATTCGGTGTCAGGGATCTGCGAGAGATGAGTTGTTTGGTCAGTTCCAGTGTGCTGCTCATAGTTCCAGTTCTTTATATTCTGTTTCGTTGAATCCGGTCGCCAGCACTTTGCCGTTCGATTCCAGTACCGGACGTTTGATGATGTTGGGATGCTGCATCAGCAGAGCGAGTGCAGAAACATCGTCCTTGATCGAGTCCTTCACCTCCTGCGGCAGTTTGCCCCAGGTCGGCCCGGTCTTCTTCAGTAGCCGCTGCCAACCTACCTGTTTCAACCAGGCCGAGAGCATGGCTTCTGTCACGCCGTGTTTCTTGAAGTCATGGAATTCGTAGCTCACACCACGCGCCGTTAGCGCGGCGCGTGCCCTCTTCACCGTGTCGCAGTTGGGAATGCCGTACAGTTTCATCAGGCTTCAGTGCCCGGCACTTCGATGTTCAGCTTGATGGCATCGAAGTTCGCAGCAGGCGAGGCAGGTGCAGCAGTCGGGGCTGCTTTCTCAGACGGATCGAATGCCTTCATCTTGCTGGTAACAGAGTAGTCGATGAGCGAAGACAGGTTGCTTGCGGAATCCGCGTTCCTTAGCGCTTCTTCCTTGGTGATCTGTCCTGACTTGAACAGCTTGTACAGTGCCTGTTCAAAGGTCTGTGAACCGTGCGATACGCTTTGCTCGATCGCCTCGCGGATCTTGTCGATCTGGTCGTTTTTGATCAGGTCGGCGATCAGTGATGAGTTGAGCAACACTTCCACGGCGGGAACCTGCTTGCCCTGTGTGTTGCGCACCAGTCGTTGCGAGATCACCGCGCGCATACACATTGCCAAGTCGGACAGGATGCTCTGACGAGCGTCATAGGGGAAGAAGTTCACGATACGGTTCAGCGCGTGATAACTGTTGTTGGCATGCAGCGTGGACAGACACAGGTGGCCGGTCTGCGCGAAGATTAGTGCATGCTTCAAGGTGTCGCGGTCACGGATCTCGCCGATCATCAGCACATCCGGTGCTTCGCGCATGGCGGAGACCAGAGCCGCGCCATAATCGTCCGTATCGGTGCCTATCTCGCGCTGGTTCACGATGGACTTGCCGTGATGGAACATGTATTCCAGCGGATCCTCGATGGTCAGGATGTGGCCACTTTGGGTGCGGTTACGATGCTCCAGCATGGCGGCCAGCGTGGTCGACTTGCCTGAGCCGGTCGCGCCGACCATCAGCACCAACCCGCGCTTCTCCATGATGAGTTCTTTCAGCACCAGCGGCAGATGCAGATCCTCGATGTCGAGGATGTTGTTGCGCACATAACGGATCACGACAGCGATGCTACCGCGCTGGCGGAACACGTTGACGCGGAAGTTGCCGATATCGGGTACGCGGAAGGAGAAGTTCATCTCCATATGCATCTCGAAATCGGAGATCTGCTCCGGCGTCATCATCTCGTAGGCGATCTGCTTGATCTGCTCATCGGTCAGTTTCTGCTGATTGACCGGAACCATGTTGCCGTTGATCTTGATGTTGATCGGCGCACCGACCGAGAAGAACAAGTCGGATGCCAATTTGTCTGCAGCCAGTTGCAACAGCGGTGTGACGATCATGTTCTTCTCCCGGGTGGAGTGGTTTAGATGCCGCGCAACAGTTCGTTGATGCCGGTCTTGCCCAGTGTCTTGGCATCCACCTTCTTCACGATCACGGCGCAGTACAAGCTGTGCGAGCCGTCCTTGGATGGCATGCTGCCGCTGACCACGACGGATCCTGCAGGCACGCGACCATAGATGATCTCGCCGGTCTCGCGGTCAAGGATCTTGGTGGACTGTCCGATGAACACTCCCATGGAGATGACCGAGCCTTCCTCGACGACCACGCCTTCCACGATCTCGGAGCGCGCGCCGATGAAGCAGTTGTCTTCGATGATGGTGGGGTTGGCCTGTACCGGCTCCAGTACGCCGCCGATGCCGACGCCGCCGGACAGGTGCACGTTCTTGCCGATCTGTGCGCAGGAACCGACGGTGGCCCAAGTGTCGACCATGGTGCCTTCATCGACGTAGGAACCGATGTTGCAATAGGAAGGCATCAACACCACGTTCTTGGCGATGTACACGCCGCGACGCGCGGCAGCCGGCGGCACCACGCGGAAACCGCCTTCGCGGAATTCCTTGGAGTTGTAGTCGGCGAATTTGGAAGGCACCTTGTCGAAGTAGTTGGTGAAACCGCCCTTGATGAAGGCGTTGTCTTCGATACGGAACGACAACAGCACCGCCTTCTTCAGCCATTGATGGGTGACCCATTGGCCGTTGATCTTCTCGGCGACGCGCAGCTTGCCCTGATCCAGGTATTCGATGACGGTGTTGATTGACTCCTTGAGTTGGGCGTCCACATTGCGCGGGGTGATTTCGGCGCGGCGTTCAAAGGCTTCTTCGATGATGGCTTGCAATTGAGGCATGTTTTTTCCTAGTTGAGTTTATTGGTGAATTCAGCGATGCGGTTCACGGCTTCCTGTGTCTCCTCCAGACCGGCGACCAGCGCTAGGCGGATGAAGTTAGCTCCTGGGTTGATGCCGTGCGCTTCGCGCGCCAGGAAGCTGCCGGGCAACACGGACACATTATAGTCGCGGTAGAGCTGTTGCGCGTAGGCTGTGTCGGCGATGGGGGTGCGTATCCACAGGTAGAAGCTCGCATCCGGCCTGCTGACGGGCAGCATCGGTGCAAGGGCCTTGATCGCCATGTCGAACTTTTCCGCATACAGGCGGCGGTTCTCGATCACATGTGTCTCATCGTTCCACGCGGCGATGGTGGCTGTCTGAACCGCCGGATTCATCGCGCAGCCGTGGTAGGTGCGGTACAGCGCGAACCTTTCCAGTATGGCCGCGTCGCCGGCGACGAAGCCGGAACGCAGTCCCGGTACGTTCGAACGCTTGGACAGACTGGAGAACACCACCAGATTCCTGTAATCGCCACGTCCCAGTCGCTGTGCGGCCTGCAACGCACCCAGCGGACAATCATTGCCGAAGTAGATCTCGGAATAACACTCGTCGGCGGCGATCACGAAACCGTAGCGGTCACTCATCTCGAACAGTGTCTGCCATTCGCTCAGTGGCATCACGCGTCCGTTCGGGTTGCCGGGTGAACAAACATAGATCAGCTGCGTTCGCTGCCAGACTGAATCCTCCAGTTGCCCGAAATCCATAGCGAAGTCATGTTCAGGCAGAGTGTTGAGGAACAACGGAGTGGCACCTGCCAGCAAGGCAGCCCCTTCGTATATCTGGTAGAACGGATTGGGGCAGACCACGACCGGATCAGGCATGCTGCGGTCGATCACGGCCTGAGCGAAAGCGAACAGGGCTTCACGGCTGCCGTTCACCGGCAACACCTGTGTCTTCATGTCCGGGACAGGGATGGCGTAGCGTCTGTGCAGCCAATCGGCAATCGCAAGACGCAACGCTTCACTCCCCACCGTCGTGGGATAACTCGCCAGACCATCCAGGCCACCGATCAGCGCATCCTTGATGAACTGCGGGGTAGGGTGCTTGGGTTCGCCGATATGCAGGCTGATGGGTTTGAATGACGCGTTAGCTTTGACCTCACCGAACAGTTTGGCCAGTTTCTGGAATGGGTATGGTTGGAGTTTGTCTAGATTCGGATTCATCTGAGAGCCGGCTGGGTGAGTGTGTTTCGGACTGCAGGATTATATTCGTCGCTCACATGCGCTGCCAAAAATATCGAGAGTCCTGCAGAATATTATTTTCAAGTGAACATGGGAATGTGCTTGCGGCAGTGTGCCGCAATGTATTCTTCATATCTCTCCTTTACGATGAACAGTCGGTCGTGTGGGTTGAATGTCGTTTCGATAACCCCTTGGAGGCATATCTGTGCAGATAGTGCGGGCATAGAATGCATGCATTGAAACTTCACAATGTACATGCCTGTCGCTCAGGCCATTTTTGCATCGTGTCTATCAGGAGAAAGTCATGTTGAAACTGCTCGGGGGATTTGCCGCTGGAGTGCTGGCAGTTGCTGTGCTGGCCTATGTCTATATGGGGAGCTTGATGTTCTGGGAGGTCGAAAGCCCGTTCGGGGTGGAAGAGACGGTCGCACGCATCCAGCATAATGTGCAAAAAGTGGGCAACGGCTGGGCGCTGTCCGGCTTGCGCAATCCCGGCAAAGCCGTCGAATCTGCAGGTGGCAACGTGTTGCCAGTGATGATGGTCGAGGCATGCAGCACCCAGTATTCCGGCCCCATCCTGAAAGACGACTCGGTGCGCTTTCTTTCCATCCTGATGCCCTGCAAGGTCTCCGTGTACAAGAAGAACGACGGTAAGACTTACATCGGTATGATGAATGCAGGTCTGATGGGCAAGATGTTCGGCCCGCTGGTGGGCGACATCATGTCAAAGGTGGCTGAAGACCAGAAGAAGTTCATCGAGTTCGACCCCAGCCAGCCAGCGCCGCCTATGATCAAACCGGCCCCGCAGGGAGCCAGTGGCGGGGCGGGAGCCAGCGCCCCCGGAGGTTGCTGAGCGAGATCGTCATATCCACTCGTAGTGAAAGAACGGGAATGAACATGCCTACCATCAGAAGCACACTCCTCGCGACATGCGGGGTGGCTGTCATGCTGACAGCACTTTCGGCCTTCGCACTTGCCAAACCTGCCGATGCCGGTTCGGATATAGAGGGGATGTCCACCAAGACTTCAACAGCAGACCATAGCAAGTTCCCCGAGTTGAACCGCGCATTCAAGACCGGGCCGGAAGTGACCCAGGCCTGCCTGATCTGCCATACCGAGGCGGCGCAGCAGGTGCAGCACACCAAACACTGGACCTGGCAGTCGAAGGATCCCAAGACAGGGCAGGTGCGAGGCAAGAAGAACATCATCAACAACTATTGCACGGCGGTCGTCTCCAACGAGAAGGATTGCATGGCCTGTCATGCCGGCTATGGCTGGAAAGACCAGAGTTTTGATTTTTCGGTGCAGAAGAACGTCGACTGTCTGATCTGTCATGACGGCACAGGTACATACCGCAAGTTGCCAGGTTATGCGGGACATCCGGTCTACAAGCGGGTCGAGTTCCCGCACGGCTCCGGCAAGTTCGTTGAAGCGGTCGATCTGCGCAAGGTTGCGCAGACTATCCAGTTGCCGAGCCGTTCCAACTGCGGTTCCTGTCACTTCTTCGGTGGGGGTGCCAATGGTGCGAAACACGGCGACATGGACAGTTCCCTGCAGCATCCGGGGCGCTATCTGGACGTGCATATGGACGAGAAAGGGCTGAATTTCAGCTGCACGACCTGTCATGCCACGAAGCGCCACGAAATCACGGGCAGTCGTTACAACGTAGAGGCTGCGCGCACGGGTGAGGCGGCGATACGCGGCAAGACGGATGCGAATCCGGCTGCCTGTCAGGCCTGTCACAGCAACAAGCCACATCATCAGGCACGACTCGATCAGCATACTGACCGTATCGCCTGTCAGACCTGTCACATCCCGGAATTCGCACGCAATGACATAGGCACCGAGCTGAGCTGGGACTGGTCCAAGGCGACCATCATGGGCGAGGACGGCAAACGCATGGTACGCAAGGACAGCGCCGGTCGTCGTGCCTTCGATTCGCAGAAAGGCGAGTGGAAGTGGGAATCGCATGTCATTCCCGAATACCGATGGTTCAACGGCACGTCTACCTACAAGGTGATAGGCGACAAGATCGACCCGAGCAAGCCGGTGCAACTCAGTGAGGTCGGTGGCGGACCGGGCGACCCGGAATCGCGCATCTGGCCGACCAAAGTGCATCGTGGCAAGCAGCCCTACGATACGGTCAACATGACACTGACCGTGCAACATACCGGTGGCGAGGACGCGACGGCACTTTGGCACAACTACGATTGGCAGAAGGCTATCGGCACCGGCATGAAGGCAGCCGGACTGCCGTACAGCGGCAAGTTCGATTTTGTAGAGACCGAGTTGACTTGGCCGATCACGCACATGGTTGCACCCAAACAGGATGCGCTGAGTTGTGAGCAATGCCACAGCAAGCACGGAAGACTCAAGGATATCCAAGGCATCTATATGCCGTCACGGGATGGCAGCCGCTGGCTGGACATCGTCGGGTGGGCACTGGCGTTGCTGACCTTGATCGGCGTTGTTGTGCACGGTGCGATCCGGGTGGTGAACAGCAGGAAGGCAGGGTGATGAAATGACAGTCGAGAAGATCTACGTATTCAAGAAGTTCGAACGGTTCTGGCACTGGTCTCAGGCCTTGCTCATCATCTTCATGTTGCTCACTGGCTTCGAGGTGCACGGCAGCTACCACCTGTTCGGCTTTGCTGATGCTGTCGCGATGCATACCGTCGCTGCCTGGACGCTGGTGGGGCTGTGGGTGTTCGCCATCTTCTGGCATTTCACCACCGGGGAGTGGAAGCAGTACATCCCTACCACCGAGAAGGTCGTGGCCATGGTGCAGTTCTATTCTGTGGGCATCTTCACGGGTGCGCCGCACCCCTATCGGCCGACCACCTTGAAGAAGCATAACCCCTTGCAACGCATGGCCTATCTGGGTGTGTTGCTGTTCATTGGGCCTTTGCTCTGGTTCACCGGCTGGTTCTATCTGTTCTTCGGAGACTGGAAGGCTTGGGGCGTGGATGGCTTGTTGTCACTGGAATGGGTAGCCTTCTTCCATACGGCGGGTGCGTTCATGATGCTGGCCTTCCTGATCGCACACATCTATCTGACTACCACAGGCCATACGCCGACCTCCCACATCAAGGCGATGCTGACCGGCTGGGAAGAGGTCGACTGAGTCACTTCCCGCTGTGGTCAGCCACATCCTGCAGTAGCGGCAGATAGGCTGGCCAATCTGGAAGCGATCCGATGTGCGAGAAGACTACGATACCGCGCGTGTCGAGGACGTAGGTACTGGGGAAGACGGGCGCGATGAGCCTGTCCTTGAGGACTGTGCCATTGCGTAGTGACAGGCTGTCGTCTTGCCCGGTCTTCACGCCTGAATCGAATAGCGGTAGACGCAATCCCTGCGATGCTGTCCACTCGCTGCCTTTCTGGAACGGCTCCCGAACCTGCAACAGGATCAGACGCATTGCCTTGTCGCGTGACAATTTTCGTTGCAGCCGGGCCAGGTCTGGCAGCACAGTACGGCAGGTCGGGCACCAAGCTCCCCAGAAATGCAGGATCACTACGCTGCCACGCAGGTCAGAGACATGCATGACCTTGCCGTGCTGGTCGCTGAACTTCAAATCATGGAAGCGTTGTCCTTTACCACTTCCTGTAACGGCTCGGGTTGCGGCGAGGTCGGACAGATACGGACGCCATTGCTGTTGCCAGCGTGCAGCATCGAAGACTATGCGCTCATTGACAGCATAGGGTACGCAAGGCTGGTCAGCCATGTCGCTGCAGGCTCGCAGGGCAGCCTCGACAGCGCCCTCTGCCGAAGTGTGCTCGGCCTGCCATGTCCAGTATCCGCCGGCTGAGATGGCGAAAGCACGGTGCTGAGGTGCATGCAGGTAGTCGCTGAAACCCTGCTGACCCGACACATCCAGACCCGGAACATGGGTGATCTTTGCGCGTGGTGCTGCGAGTGAAGTCGCAGACGCCAAGGCGAGCATGGCTGCCAGTGCAGAGGCGAGTGGCATTCTGTGCAGTAGCAAGTGTTGCATCGGACTCCAGTTCTGCCTTCGGTGACCGCAGGTGCTATGTGATAATCGACGTCATCGGGTGACGTCACCTCGATACAAACTATACAGGGCAGGGAAGTGCCAACAAAACGAAATGTCGTGCCGGTAGCGGGCTTGTTGAGCGGTGCCTTGGTGTGGGGCCTGATCTGGTATCCCTATCGCGTGTTGCAGGATGCGGGCATTTCCGGTGCACTGGCGACCGGTCTGACCTATGGCTTTGCCATGCTCTGTGGCGGGTTCATCCTGCCGCGATTGTGGCGAGAGCGCTCCACGCTGAATGGCTGGGCCTTGTTGCTGGTGTTGAGTGCGGGCTGGGCCAATCT
>JAHJQE010000067.1 GCA_018819205.1 Gammaproteobacteria bacterium | reverse complement strand
ACTTGCGGTTGCAGTAGTGGCACTGGATGTTGCAGGCCGGTGCGACGGCGACGTGCATGCGCGCGAAATAATGGTGAGCCTCTTCGGAATAGCAGGGATGGTTCTTCACCTTGTCGCGGATGCTATCCGGCAGGTGGCTCATCTGGTCATCGGTCGAACCGCACGATCCGGCGGAACATCCGCCTTGGGGTGCGTCGCTTGCGGTGTTGTTCAAGACGGGTAGTTCCACAATATGTCCTCCTGGTTGGTCTGGCGAACTATCAGCAAGCGGCGTGCCTGACCGGATGGCACGCTTAAGCTGTTGTTTTGTTGGGGGACTGTTTGGGCGTTGTGGGATCGCCTGTTGCAAATTGCACATGAAATCCGCGAAAGCTTGTGACGAAGGCGACAAAAATCACAGCACCGGCAACGCAGGGGGCGAGAGTAGGAGCAGGCATGCAGATGAATGTGCCGTGCGCACAATGGCTTACATAAATAGTGCGGTATCCGTTCCGGGCTGGCATCCAACTTGCCTATACAAAGGCATGAAACTCCATCTCGATTGGTCAGCTTACGAAACCGCCGGACAAGGCGATGCCTATGCGGGCATCCCCGCGACTGGCGGCGACTTCGCCAAGGCCGTCGCGGTGTGTATCAGCGACAAGCAATGCCAGCGCAAACCCAAGGGCGTGATGTGTCCCAGCTTTCGAGCCACGGACGATGTCGCGCAATCACCCGGCGGCAGGGTGCAAGTGCTCAAGGCCGCGTTGAACGGTGAACTGGGCGAGTCTGCTTTCGCGGGCAAGGCGCTGGCCGAGGCGATGGAATTGTGTGTCGGCTGCAAAGGCTGCAAGCGCGAATGCGCCAACCAGGTCGATATGGCCGCCATCAAGATCGAATATCAGGCGCAGCGCAATGAGAAGCAGGGTGTGTCGTTGCGCGAAAGATTGATAGCCGACCTGCCGCAACAATTGCATCACCATGTATTCATGCGCAGCATCATCCGCTGGCGTAATCGTTCATCGTGGCTGGCGAAGTTGGGTGAGGTCTTCCTCGGTATCTCGGCCAAACGCAAACTGCCGGAGCCATCCGCTGCACCCTATGAGGCACCTGCGTTCAGCACGGCAGTTATCAAAGATGATCGCGCCGTCATCCTGTTCGTCGATACCTTCTCCAACCATTTCGAACCGGAGATCGCACAGGCTGCACATGAGGTGTTGAGCGCTGCCGGTTATCACGTCAGCACCTTGTTACCTGCAGCAAACGATGACGAACCCGAACGCGCACTGTGTTGCGGTCGCACTTATCTTTCTCTCGGCCAAGTGGAACAAGCGAAGCGCGAAGCACGCCGGATGCAACTCGCGCTGCGTTCTGCGCTGGCCGCGGGCACGCCCATCGTCGGCCTCGAACCTTCGTGCATCCTGTCGTTGCGCGACGACCATCTGAAGCTCGGTCTGGGTGATGAAGCGGTCGCCTTGTCGAAGCAGGTCTACCTGTTCGAAGAGTTCATCGCACGCGAGCACGACCGTAAGCGTCTCACGCTAGACCTCAAACCGCTGCCTCCGGGCAAGACGCTGGTGCACGGCCACTGTCACCAGAAAGCCGTCGGCGCGATGAAGTCCTTGCGCAAGGTGTTGCGCATGATCCCGGAGTTAGATTTCGAATTCATCGAATCGAGTTGTTGCGGCATGGCCGGTAGCTTCGGGCTGGAAGCGGAGCACGCCGATATCTCCATGCAGATGGCGGAGCTCGACCTGCTGCCCGCGCTGCGCGCATCACCCGACGCCGCCATCCTCGCCAACGGCTTCTCATGTCGTCACCAGATACGCGAAGGCGTGGAACGAAATGCGCGGCATGTCGCTTTGTTGCTGCGCGATGCACTCAAGGAGAAAACACCATGTTGACTGGCGCACTACTCGGGCTGATGGAACAGCTCGCCCTGAACATCATCACGCTCACCGAAGAAAGCGGCGAACGCGAATTCTTCGACAGCCGCATTACGCGTTCGCAGACGCTGATGATGCTGGGCAATTTGGCCAAGGCATGTTCCAACTTGCCGCCCGAGGCATGCGCACGTCTGCCGCAGATCGACTGGGCAGCCTGGCATGCGGTAAAGATCGCGCTCGCCAAACCCGACCAGCATCCCTTGCAGATATGGGTGGCGATCAAGGAGCTGACGCCGATGACGCTGCAACACTTGTACGACTACAAGCGCACGCAGCCGCAGTTGTTCTCGATGGTGATGTAAGTGCGCAGCGGATGCATGGCTACCCTTGATGCAGAGGGGGGCCGTGCTAGCGGGAAGTGAGCCGGTAAACCTTGTACTCGGCGCGTATGTCGGGGAGCGATGCTGATACCGGATCTGCCTCGAACACACTTTCCACGTAAGTCAGCGCGATATCGAAATCGCTCGTGTACAAACGTGCGATCTCTTCGTCCACGCCGGTCGCCTGCTGCATCGTCGCGTCCTCGGCGGCATCCTCGACCGTCAGCAGGAACACCACGGCAGTGTCCGACACGAGACGACTCAACTGCGCGACATAAAGTCCGCGTATCTCTTCCGGCAAAGCAGTGAGCGCGGAACGGTCGTAGACCGTGTCGATCATGCCCAGCTCGTTCGTTGTCAAAGCGAAATAATCGCCGCACAGGATGCTGATCTTGCCATCGCGCCACAAGGTGAATGCACCGACCTGTTGCTGTGTCGGTAGCAATCCGTTCTCGCTGAAGAATGCCTCCACCGCGACCGGACTCAACTCGATACCGATCACTTCATGCCCCTGCTGCGCCAGCCACAGCATGTCCAGACTCTTGCCGCACAAGGGCACGAACACGCGGCTACCCTGCGGCAATCCCAGGTCGGGCCAGAATTTGCTCAGTAAGGGATTGACATCGGACTGGTGGAAATCGCTGCGCTGATCGCGCCAGAATGCCAGCCACAAGTGGTTGTCCTGATCGATGCGTGGCGCATCAGAAGGCTGCCCTGCTGGATTCATTGTGACTTTCGGATGACATGCATCCGCGGATGCATCGAGGCCCAGTCTAACTGATTAATTGCGAAGCACGCGTTCAGTTCTTGATGAATCCGGAAATACTGGCGAGCACTTCATCCGACCATGACCACATGAAGGAATGTCCCATCCCGAAGATCTGCAACTGTGAGCCGCTGATCGCCTTGGCTGTGTATGCCGCATGAGGCAAGGGCAGCAGTGCATCGTATCGACCGTGGATGATCAAGGTGGGTGCAGTGATGCGCTTGACCGATTCGAGCCGGTCTGGGGATGCAGCAACCGCGCGGCCATGCTGGAAGCAGGCGTAAGGATTCGCAGCCCGTTGCGCGGCAAGCCGGATGGCCGCCGTGATCTGTTCTTGCGGGAAAGGGCGCTCCCCGCCATAGGTGACTGCCCAGCCTTCGATCATGTTCGCTTCGATCTCCTCTGCGGTGCGCGGCGGGTTCGCGGCAGTGGCGTGCAGATAGTCGAGGAACTTGTTGTCAGGTGCGGGCAGACTGAACGCATCAACGGGCTGTCCCATGGTGGCAGCCATGTAAGGGCGGTGATCCGCCGTGGTGGAGATCAACACCAGCCTGTCGACACACTCCGGATGATCGATCGCGAGCAGTTGCGCGATGTAACCGCCCATCGAGAGACCGACGATCACGGCCTTGCCGACCCGGTGACCTTGCAGCATCGCAACGGCATCCTGCGCCAGCGTGTCCAGATCATAGGGATGTTTCTGGAAGTCGACGGTCGATGACTTCCCGGTGTCGCGATGGTCATAGCGGATCACGTGATGCCCGGCTTGTGCCAATCCCCGGCAGAACTCATCCGGCCAGAAGATGCCCTGATTCATCGCACCCATGATCAGCAACACAGCGCGGTCGGCCGGATTGCCGAATGACTCGGACCATAAAGTCGATCCATCATTTGTCGTAATCAGTTTTTCCATAAGCATTCCGATCGTGGAGTACAAAACTTCATGCGGACCTCATTTCGTATCTCATGATTAGCGCATGGACTTCAGATCGAAGAGAGGGTTCTGGATCAGGCCGAAGCGGTTGCCGAACGGGTCCTGCACCGCAGCCACCTTGATGCCCTCGCCGACCTCGGTCACCGGTTCCAGCGTGCTCGCGCCCAGTTCCAGCAGGCGCGCATATTCTGCTTCGATGTCGGTCACGCCCCACAAAGGTTGTGGCCCGGCGGTCGCGGGCTGCGCACCGGGCAACAGCCCCAGCTCGAAACCACCCACGTTGTAGCCGACATAGAACGGCTGGTCGAAGTAAGGCTCCTGCCCCAGCACCTGGCTATACCAGTGCTTGGCGGCGTTCAGGTCGGGAACGGGATAGATGGCGGTGCGCAGGCCGAGGATCATGGTGTTCTCCTTTGCGATGCTGCGAGTGCTACGGGATGGATGCAGAGGTGGGCGAAGAGGCTGGCTCCACGCCCATGAAAGGCAGGGTATGCAATTCCCGGGACGAGTGCAATACCGTCCGCGCCTGATGCTCAGCTAATGCTCGCCAGCCGCCATAACGAGGTGATCTCTGCCGCGCGCGCCGCATACAGCGGATCGGTTTTGTCGGCGGACTTGGGATGGTGCGGACTGATGTCCAGACGTTCGATCACTTTCAATCCTGCTGTATCAAACAGCGCCAACAATTCTTCGCGCGAGCGCAGACCAAGATGTTCCGCGATGTCGGAGATGATCAGCCAGCCTTCGCCGCCGGGCGCGAGGTGCGCGGCCAGCCCGCCGAGGAAGCCGCGCAGCATGCGGCTTTCCGGATCGTAGATCGCGTGCTCCACCGGCGAGCTGGGGCGCGCCGGGATCCACGGCGGGTTGCATACGATGAGCGGGGCTTTGCCTGCGGGGAACAGGTCGGCTTCGACCACTTTCACTTGTTCGTTCAGACCGAGACGCGTCAGGTTGTCGCGTGCGCAACTCAATGCGCGCGGGTCTTGATCGGTGGCAATGATGTGTTGCACGCCGCGCTGCGCCAGCAATGCTGCGATCACGCCGGTGCCGGTGCCGATGTCGAAGGCCAGTTCGGTAGCAGGCAGCGGTGCCTGATTCACCAGTTCCAGATATTCGCCGCGCACCGGCGAGAACACGCCGTAGTGCGGATGGATGCGCGCATTCAACTGTGGGATCTCCACACCTTTCTTGCGCCATTCGTGCGCGCCGACCAGACCGAGCAATTCTCGCAAAGACGCAATCGACGGCTTGTCGCCGCGACCATAAGCCTCGTTACAGGCTTGCCGCATGTCCGGCGCGCGACGTAGCGGGATGGTGTAATCGGCGTCGAGCGGAATGAGGATCATCGCCAGCGTGCGCGCACGTTGCGACATCGCCTGCCGATGTAGATGGAACGCTTCGCCGGGCAGCGCGGGCGCCTTGCGCGAACGTTCCGCCTTGCGCGTGTTGCGGCGCGACATCGCCTGCAACAACTGCTTCGCGTTCTGGAAATCGCCGCGCCACAACAGCGCCGTGCCCTCGCATGCCAGACGGTAAGCGTCGTCCGCCTTCATCGTGTCGTCCGCCACGACCACGCGCTTGGGCGGCGGCATGCCGCTTTCGGAACGCCAAAGTGCCTTGCACGGTTTGTTCGATTCGTTCCAGGTGATTTGGGGTTGCATGGGATTCCTGTGAGGGTTTGCAGCGCAGGATGGTCGCACCGCGACGCGGATGATAACCCAATGGCCACATGCCAGCCTGAGACAGGTTGGAGTTCCCCGCTTGAGGCCTGTTTGGATTATCCTGACCAGACATACCGTATTGAATCAAAAGCGCATGAGAAGCTGGATGCAAAATCCAGACCGGACATTCTGCGCGATCCATGGAGGGGAGCATCATGTTTTCAATCGAGAGAGGCAAGGAGACCATACGCCTACGGTGGTGGTTCCTGTTGCCGTTGGCGGTGGTGTTGCTGATCACGGTATCGCTGCTGGTGCTGACCATTCATCGTCATGCCAGTGAAGATATTGAGCGAAATGCCGAGCAGGCCAGCATGCTCGCTGAGCATTTGTATCAGGAGGAGATCGATGCCTCGGCGGATATGCTCGGCGCGGCCATGGAGGTGTTGGCCACGGATTCCAGACTGCGTCAGGCGCTGGCGAATCGAGATCGAAAGCAGCTGCTGAGTCTTTCCACGGCGCTGTTCTCCGAACTGAAGAAGAAATATTCCATCACGCATTTCTATTACACCGACAGCAATCGGGTGAATATCTTGCGCGTGCATCAACCAGACCGTTTCGGGGATGTCATCGATCGTGTTACGACCCTGAAGGCCGAGCAGAGCAGACAAACTGCTTACGGGGTCGAGCTTGGACCGCTGGGTACATTCACGCTGCGTCTGGTCATGCCATGGACGGCAGCAGATGGCAAGCTGTTGGGTTTTGTCGAGCTGGGGATGGAGATCGATCATGTGCTGCGTACCGTGCAGCATATCGGCACTGCAAAAACCTATGTTCTGATCAACAAGCAGTTCCTTGATCGCAAGGAATGGGAAGCAGGCATGCGCATGATGGGGAGGCTGCCTGACTGGGAGCAGCTTGGCGAGGTAGTGGTCAACAATCAGGCGACCGAAGACTTGCCGAAGAATCTGGTGGGCGGACTGCAAAAGAGTCTGCGCACTGAGCGCGAGACGAAGCAATACATGGAGACAGGGACGGCAGCCTATCGCGCAGTGTTCCTGCCGCTCAAGGATGCAGCTGGACGAAACGTGGGCAGAATGGTGTTGATGCTGGATGTTTCTGCGCAGGTACAAGAGATCGATGCGCTCACACGAGAAAGCATTCTGGTGGGTGGCATCGCCAGTTTGATCTTGCTTGGATTTTTTTGCTGGCTACTGGGGAAAGTCGGACGGCGTCTGGAGGAGGATCAGCACTTGCTTCGTGATCTTGCCTCACGCGACGGGCTGACCGGACTGCTCAATCACCGTATGTATTATCTGCGGCTGGATGAAGAGTTCATTCGTCGCCATCGTGTCGGAACGCAGATCTCATTGTTGCTGCTGGACATTGACCATTTCAAGCACGTCAACGACAGCTACGGTCACCTGGCGGGAGACAAGGTACTCAAGACATTGAGTGAACTGGTCTTGCACTCCTGTCGTGCGCTGGATGTCGCTTGCCGTTATGGCGGTGAAGAGATCACGATCATCCTGCCGGAAACGGATGTGGCGGGCGCGCTGGAGATCGCCGAGCGCTTGCGCAAGACTGTCGAAATGCATCCCTTCAAACTGGGGGAGAACAAGGATGCCCACATCACCGTCAGTATCGGCGTGGCGACCTCATCCGATTTGGCCAGTTCCTCGAAAGAGCTAACCGACAGTGCGGATCATGCCCTGTATCGAGCCAAGGAACTGGGGCGCAACCGGGTGGAATGCGCGCAGCCGATACCTGCTTCCGGCAAACCGGAATGACAACTGTGGGCAGTTCAATTTTGTTTGAAATTACTGGAAGTTGATTCGAAGCAGACCCATTCCGGGAATCCATGCGCCAACACGCAGCAGTGCCATCCTGCGTCAGAAACGATAGAGCAACTCGACCATGTGCATATCCGCGCCGATGGTGCCGGGGGCGTAGAAACCTGCATCCGAATAGTGCATGAAACGGTAACCGGCAGCGATATGCCGGTACAGCGGGACTTCGATCCCCAGCGTCAAAGCGAACTGGAGCGGGCCGCCAAAATCCTGTAGTGCAAAGCGATGTCTGCTGAGCCATGCCAGTCCCAAGCCGGTGTCGACCAGCAAGCTGCCGTCCTGTGTGCTGAGCGCAAGTGTGGGAATGGCAGCTGCGACCAGTGCCGTATCGTTCTGGCCCCTCAGTACGCCGGCATGTGTCACCAGTCTCGTGCGCGCAATCCAGCCCGACTGGAGCTGGCGTTCCCACGGAAATCCGAAGACCGCCGAAACGTCGGATTCATGGAACGATTCCGGCTGCAGCGCACCGATCACATGACTCTTTTCGCCGATCTGCACTCGAAATCCCACACTCTGCAATTCTATGTCCGCAGCCTGGCTGTGGCCTGGTGCGACAAGAACAAGCATTGTGAGCGCCACTGCGAACACAGTCGCGGTTGCTCCTGTTTTGCCTTGGTGCTTGATGTTCATGAATCTTCTAATGGTGATTGAGGTGCTCAATAGTAGTGCCAATTCGCAGATTCGTAGTACGTAGATGGGAGCGTAGCGATACCCATCCACGAACTACCTGCACTACACACTCAACACATGCGCCACGCGCAGCAGTTCCATGTCGAACCTTGTGCGTTGTTCCCATGCGTCGCTGAGCGGACGCAGTTGCAGTTGCTGGCCGGAGACGCCGACCATCTTTCCTGATTCGCCTGCCAGCAGCGCTTCGACGGCGTGCACGCCCATGCGGCTGGCGAGCACGCGGTCGAAGGCGGTGGGGCTGCCGCCGCGTTGCAGGTGGCCGATGACAGTGACGCGGTTGTCCTTGTATTCGGACTGGTCGCTCACGCGCTTGGCGAGCACCATCGCGCCGCCGTATTGGCAACCTTCGGCGACGATGATGATGGAAGACTTTTTGCCGAGCTGTTGTCCATCGCGCAGGCGCTCGATCAATGCCTCGACTGTGGTTTCGGCTTCCGGCAGCAGGATGTCTTCCGCGCCGCCAGCGATGCCGCTGATCATGGCGACATAGCCGCTGCGGCGGCCCATGACTTCGACGAAGAAGATGCGGTCGTGCGAGTGGGCGGTGTCGCGGATACGGTCGATGGCTTCCATCGCGGTGTTGATGGCGGTGTCGAAACCGATGGTGTAGTCGGTGCCGCCGATGTCGTTGTCTATGGTGCCGGGCAGGCCGATGCAGCGGATGCCGAACTCGTTGTGCAGTTTCTCAGCGCCCTGATACGAGCCGTCGCCGCCGATCACCACCAGCCCGTCTATACCCCATTGCTTCAGGTTCGCCGCCGCCTGTTCACGTCCTGCGCGCTCCATGAAACGATGGCAGCGCGCGGTGTAGAGGATGGTGCCGCCGCGACTGATGATGCCGCTCACATCGCGCGGGCCGAGCAGCCGTGCCGTGCCTTCTATCATGCCCTTGTAGCCGCGTTCGATGCCCATCACTTCCAGCCCGTGGCAGGTGGCGGCGCGCACTACTGCGCGTATCGCCGCGTTCATGCCGGGGGCGTCGCCGCCGCTGGTGAGTAATCCGATGCGTTTCATCTCGTTCCGTTCATTGATTGTCGCGTTCCGCGATTCTAAAGGATGGTGCGCACGCTTTCGTCACATCATGCCTGCCACACGCCGAAGCCCGCGCTACGCAGGTCGATGGCGACCTCCACTTCCTTGTCGCAGGCGTCGTCGTAGTTCATCGGGTTGAAGGCCTCGTACAGATCGGGCAGCAGGCGCAGGCCATACTGTTTCACGTAGCGGTTGGACTGGATGCCGGCCTTGTGTTTGTCGAAGCGGATGTCGGGATCGAGGCCGGTCATGCCGACATAGACGCAGGGCTTGCCGGGGCGGTAGTCCGGATTGCGCTTCTTGAACTTGGCTTCGTACAGCACGTCCTTCGAGAGTTCGATCACATAGACGTTGTAGTGTTTGCGGCGGGTCATGGGGGGAATTTAGCCGAGTCTGGGCAGTTTGACCATGCGTATCCTAATACCCGGCCAATTCGATATTTTCTTGTAGTACAGTGCCCAATCGACGGCGGCATTGCCGACCTGCTACAGACCAGAGGTGCGTGATGAATCACGAACAGGATGCAACAGTGCTTGGCGATCAACACCGCATTCCGATGGAGGAGCTGCAACAGCGCCTGCACTGCACCGATGCGGGTTTGAGTACGGATGACGCAGCGCAACGATTGATCGAGTTCGGCAGTAACGAGCTGCGCGTGCGCAAGGAGACGCCGGAGATCGTCAAGTTCCTGCGCCAGTTCACCAACTTCTTCGCACTGTTGCTCATCGTCGGTTCCTCGCTGGCGTTCTTCGCCGATTACCTCAAACCGGGCGAAGGCAATTTCTACATCGGGGTCGCCCTGCTGGCGGTGGTGCTGCTCAACGCGCTGTTCACCTACGTGCAGGAGCACGAGAGCGAACGCATCATGGAGAGCTTTCGCAACATGTTGCCGCAGATGATCTCGGTGCAGCGCGACGGCAAGATCGCGCGCATCGAAGCGCGGCTGTTGGTGCCGGGTGATGTGATTCTGCTGGAAGAGGGCGACCGGGTGCCGGCCGACGGACGGCTGATCGAGGTGAACCAGCTCAAGGTCGACCATTCTTCGCTGACCGGCGAGAGCGAGCCGCAACTGCGCAAGCTGGCCTGCACCCACGACAATCTGCTGGAGAGTCGCAACATGGTGTTCTCCGGCACGCTGGTGCAGAGCGGCAACGGCCGCGCACTGGTATACGGCACCGGCATGGATACGCAGATCGGCCAGATCGTGCAATTGACCAAGGAAGCCGGCACGGTGGATACGCCGATCCGCAAGGAGCTGCGCCATTTCATCCGCGTCATCTCCGCCATCGCCATCGCGCTCGGCCTGCTGTTCTTCGCGCTCAGCGTGCTGCTCGGTAATCCCTTCATCGGCAGCCTGATCTTCGCCATCGGTATCATCGTGGCCAACGTGCCGGAAGGACTGCTGCCCACGGTGACGCTGGCGTTGACCATGGCATCCAAGCGCATGGCGAAGAAGAACGCGCTGATCAAGAATCTGGAGGCGGTGGAGACGCTGGGCTCCACCACCGTGATCTGCACCGACAAGACCGGCACCATCACACAGAACCAGATGAAGGCCGCCACGCTGGTGCTGGGTGAACATGAGCGCTCGGCCTATCAGAGCGGGCTGACCGAGGCGGACGGTTTCAGCGTAGCGTGGACAGCCATGGTGCTGTGCAACAACGCGCGCCTCACCGACCATCATTATCTTGGTGACCCGACCGAGGGCGCACTGCTGGTGCTGGCGCAACGCCTGCAACCGATAGGCGATCTCACGGCGCGTTTTCCGCGCCTGCACGAAAGTCCGTTCGACTCCGCTACCAAACGCATGATAACCACGCACAAGGTGGCGGATGGTCAGCCGAATGTCGCCTATATGAAAGGCGCGCCCGAGATCGTATTCAGGAAATGTTCGCATCGCCTGCAGCAGGGCGAACGGGTGGCGTTCGACGATGCCGCTCGTCGCAAAGCGATGGAACTGTACGAGCTGCTGGCTGCGCGCGGCGAACGCGTGCTGGCGCTGGCTTACAAGACGACCGATGCCGAGGCAGCCAGCGAGGATGGGTTCATCTATCTGGGGTTGGTCGGCATGCTCGATCCGCCGCGCCCGGAGATCGCCGATGCGGTGGACAAGTGCCGCAGCGCGGGCATACGCGTATTCATGATCACCGGCGACTATCACACCACCGCCGAATCCATCGCGCGTCAGGTCGGTCTGTTCACTGGCGACGGGCAGGTGATCGTGGGTGAGAAGTTGGCGCAGATGAGCGAACAGGAATTCTCCGCGTTGCTGGATAGCCGCGAGCTGGTGTTCGCGCGCACCACACCGTTGCAGAAACTGCAGATCGTCAAAGCCCTGCAGAAGAAGGGTGAGATCGTCACCGTCACCGGCGACGGCGTGAACGACGCACCGGCACTGAAGAACGCCGACATGGGCGTGGCGATGGGCCTGTCCGGAACAGAGGTGGCGAAAGAGGCGGCCGACATGGTGCTGATGGACGACAACTTTGCCACCATCGTGCATGCCATCGAGGAAGGCCGCACCATCTTCTCCAACATCAAGAAGTTCATCGCCTACATCCTCACCAGTAACGTGCCCGAGATCTTGCCCTTCATTGCCTTCGTCGCCATCGATGCGCCACTGGCGCTGACCGTGGTGCTGATCCTCACCATCGACCTGGGTACCGACCTGCTGCCCGCGCTGGGACTGGGGCGCGAGCTGCCAGAGCAGGACGTGATGAAGCAACCGCCGCGACGTCGCGACGAGAGGTTGCTCACATGGACGCTGCTGGGCATGAGCTACGGCATCATCGGCATGATCCAGGCCGCGGCAGGTTTCTTCGCCTTCTTTACTGTGCTGTATCAGGGCGGCTGGACATGGGGCGCGGAATTGCCGACCTCTGGTCTGCTCTATCAGACGGCGGTCACCTCATTCTTTGCAGCAGTAGTGATCTGCCAGGTGGCAGACGTACTGATCTGCCGCACGCGCCGGCAGAGCATCCTGTCCGCAGGCGTCTTCCGCAACAAACTGATCTGGGCGGGCATCGCAGTAGAGCTGGGCATCGTCGTGGCGATATCGCAGATCGAGTTCCTGCAGCCCTTCTTCGGCACTGCGTCGATAGGCTGGTTCGAGGTGTCGCTGGCACTGCCGTTCGCGGCGGCGATCCTGCTGGGTGATGAATGGCGACGCTGGCTGATCCGACGCGATAACCAATTCGTACAGCGCTGGCTGACTTGGTGAAACAGACAGGGCGTCTTGCGCGAAAAGACGGAATGGGAGAGATTCCAGTCTGTTCAAAATCAGGAGCAGGTGATGGCGGGTTGTGGATGCGAGATGGAGGCGAGGAACGAGCAGGAACGGCGCACGCTGCGCATCGTGCTGGGGATCAATGCGGCGATGTTCCTGCTCGAGATCGTGCTGGGTTGGCTGGCACAGTCCACCGGCCTGATCGCCGATTCGCTCGACATGCTGGCCGATGCGCTGGTCTATACCGTCAGTCTGTATGCGGTGGGTAAGTCTGATGCGCTGAAGGATAGGTCAGCCCGCTTGAGTGGTTTCCTGCAGATATTCCTGGCCTTGCTGGTGCTGGCCGATGTGCTGCGTCGCTTCCTGTATGGCAGCGAACCGGTGAGCATGATGATGATGGTGGTCGGCACGGTCGCGCTGGTGGCGAACAGCATTTGCCTCACGCTGATCGCCAAGCATAAGGATGGTGGTGTGCACATGCGCGCTTCGCTGATCTTCTCCGCCAATGATGTGATCGCCAACCTCGGGGTGATCGTGTCGGGCGCGCTGGTGTGGTGGCTGGGGAGTCGTTATCCGGACCTGATCATCGGGACTGCCATCGCCTTGCTGGTGTTGTATGGCGGCATCCGCATCCTGCGCGAGGTGGCGGCGCATCGTTCGGCTTCAACCTGCTGCTCTGAGCCGGACGCGTGAATAGCCTGCAGACGTAAAAACGCCCCGACACACATGTGCCGGGGCGTTGTCGTTCGTGGCGTCAGAGGGATGCGCTGATGGAAGTGAATGTCGGTAGTGCGACGATGAAAGAAACCACGCTGGCAATGACCCAACGAACGAACCTTGCAACACCTTCATAAGCTTTTTTCATTTGATACCTCTCTAGTTAACGCAATGTTGCCCGCACGATGCGGACCTGCATCAGAGGGCAATACCCGAGAAAAGTTCCGGGATATTTCGCATCGGGCGGTCATAACCCTGTCATGCAGTGTGGGTAAGTTGCCGTCTTGTTCCATATATAGGGGGTGGGTATGAACGATACGATCGCTGTCGCCGCTACTGCCAAGCTTGAATCACTTGTTGCACATCCATCGGTGGAAGCGCACAAGCACACCATGGACTTCAAAACCTTTTGTTCCTTGCGTCGCATGATCTCGCATCAGCACAAGAAATGGAGTGTCGACTGTGGGGACTTCATGCAACTGCTCGCACTGCATCTGCCGGAGGTGGCCGAGCATGTCGACGAAAGCGATTTCGGATACATCCATCTCGAAGTCGGCGTGCTCAAGCTGGCCAGTCACAAGGCTATCGTTGGTCGCGACATGTCGGGATTGTTGCGACATCTGATACTGGTGACCGATCTGCTGGGTCGTGCCGATCAGACCTTGCACGATGCCTTGCGCGTTTCCTGGCTGGAAGCGCTGTTCTTGGAAGAGTGCGGGGCCGAATTCATCGCGGCACGCAGCATGTTGCCGAAGATGATGGAAGACATGTTGCGCAAGGCAGAAGGCAGGAAGGAACGTAAGCGCGATCAGTAAGGTAAGCGCCGGCAGCTTATTAAATGGCTGCTTTGCGGCGATGAGGAATCATGAATAGACTTCGCCAACCGACCAAAAGCGGTCGTTTGGATATAGGCCAAGCATAGATACTTTGGCATATTGACCCTGCGCACTGGACGGGATAGCGTGCAGGCATGAATCAATTCATGCAAAGAGCCTCCCACCTCATCGCCAGCGCCCAGGCCACGCTCACCGCCTCCAGCCGCAAACTCGAACAGATCAGCGCCGACTACCGCCAACGCCTGCAAGCCGAGCGCGCCGACCTTGGCAGCAAGCTGGACAAAACCCAGGCCGAATACGCCAAACAACAATACCGCCACGAACTACTCGAACTCAAAGCCCCGCAAGACGGGAGCGTAGGGGTGGCTGCGCAGCAGCCGGGCACCCCACGGCCTACCCCTTGCGGGTGCATCATCAAAGACGTCGCTACCCACACCATCGGCACCGTCATCAGCCCCGGCACCATCCTCATGACCCTCGTGCCCAAGGACGAGATCCTCAGAGCCGAAGTGTGGGTGTCCAATCAGGATGTCGGCTTCATCCACCAAGGCCAACCCACCAAAGTCAAACTCGCCTCCTACCAGTTCCAGAAATACGGCATGGTGCAAGGCGAAGTCGCCCACCTCAGCGCAGATGCCACCGATGCCAACCAGCAAGGCACCGGATCAACCGCCCCACCCAACGCCAAATCTCCCAACGGCCAACCCTACGCCTACCGCGCACTGGTCGACCTCAAAGCACAAGAACTCATCGTCAACGGCATCAAGCACGCTCTCAGTCCTGGCATGCAGGTTACGGCAGAGATTCACCTTGGCACCAGAACCATTCTTGAATATTTGCTCTCGCCGGTGATGGGGGCGTTTCAGGAGGCGGGGAGGGAGCGGTGAATGAGATGAATGCAACACCCCGCGACAACATGCCGCACTGAAGAATGAAAGAGCACGAATACGACTCAGCAACAAGCAACCAACACACAGAGAGGAACAGCATGACTGAAGCAGCAAGCACCACCCAAAACAAAGAAACCAAAAAAGCAAAAGTCAACGGCAAGCCCCAAGCCAAACAACAGCGCGTCATCAGCGACCCAAAAGAAGTCGCGCAACTGGTGATGATGCGCATCGACCAAGTGAACAGCAAAAAAGACGAACTCACCATCGCCGTGAAAGGGCTGGCCGATACGGCCAAGCAACTGGTGAGTGTCTATGCGCAGCAGCAGGCGCAACTGGCCAAGCTGACTAAGCGGGTGGAGGAGTTGGAGAAGGCGGGCGGGAAGTAACGGGTGATGCCCGGTGCACTGTCTGGTAATCAGCGAAGCTAACTCGATGCGGTGAATGATGCGGGATGGAGGATGAAGGCATGAAAACGATGATGAAAGGATTGCTGGTTACGGCGCTAGTTGTTGTGGGCGGGTTCGTGATGTCGGCGGGCAATGCACAGTGTGCAGATGAGCCGTTGCCGCCGGAGGTGAAGAAGCTGATTGGGATGAGGATTCCTGCCAAAGCTGGCGATGTTGTGCCGGGCTGGAAGGTTATGGGGGCTGGCATATTTGGGGTGAAAACAGGAGCTGGGCAGGAGTTGGGTTATGAACTCTTATATCAACAAGACATCAGTATTTTAGTGACTGATGAATTGGATAGCGACCATAGCAGAACAATCATAGATGCTCGGATTTTGCCACGGCAATTGCTTACTTATAAAGTTGAGGGCGGGAAGGCTGTGCGCAAGAAAAATGCAAATCGCATGTATTTTGTTGAGCATGGTTGCAAGAGCGAGAACTATGAAGCAGTAGTAGTCGGCTTGGTACGTTCAGAGAACTCAAAAATAGGATGTGAACATTGGTCTAGTCAAGTAAAGCGTGCATGGTCAATAGATGTCGATTCGGGGCGCATTTCTGAAATTTCACCACGAGGTGTTTCATGCCTTATTCAATCGGAAAGCATATGCCAATGAACAGGCAACACTGAATAAACAACTAGCGTTATTAACCGAATCAATAAAACCAAAGGTACCGGAGTCGATTTCTTTCTAGCGAATTGCAGAACCAAAGGTACCGGAGTCGATTTCTTTCTAGCGAATTGAGATAAGAGATAAACATGCCTCGCCGCCCACGCGTCAATCTGATCGGCCATCCACAGCATGTGGTGCAGCGCGGTCACAACCGTGAAGCCTGTTTCTTTGCAGATGAGGACTATCTGTTCTATCTGCACTGGCTGCGTGAAGGCGCAAAGAAATATGCCTGCGAAATTCATGCCTATGCGTTGATGACCAATCATGTGCACCTGCTACTCACGCCGCAACGTGAGCGTACAAAAGGTACCGGAGTCGATTTCTTTCTAGCGAATTGAGATAAGAGATAAACATGCCTCGCCGCCCACGCGTCAATCTGATCGGCCATCCACAGCATGTGGTGCAGCGCGGCCACAACCGTGAAGCCTGCTTCTTTGCAGATGAGGACTATCTGTTCTATCTGCCAACCAAAGGTACCGGAGTCGATTTCTTTTTAACGAATTGAGATAAGAGATAAACATGCCGCGCCGCCCACGCGTCAATCTGACCGGCCATCCACAGCATGTGGTGCAGAGAAATGAAATCGACTCCGGTACCTTTTACCACCTATGTCTTTGACAAAGGCTTCGGCGTGAACCATGTTGTGGATTCGCTGGAACTCGTGAATGGCGCGGTTTCCGTATCCAGCGACTATGGTAACAACAGCGACATTTCATTTTGGCAATGCGAATTCGAACCGGCGAATGATTTTAATTGGAGGATGAAAGCATGACCAAATCGAAAGTACTTTCTGCAACTATGTTCACAATCGCGATTGCATTTTACTCGGCACTGTCTTTGGGCGAGGAGGCGAAAAGAGCTTGGCGGGGTTCTGCCTGTTATCAGATGCGGCTGGGTGTGTGGGACAAGTTGATGGAAGGCCCCTACCTCGCAAGATATGTATTCAAGACGGATGACGGAAGGATATTCGTGGCGGAGAGGAATGGGGATGACGATTCTAGTACGGCAGACGTGGTCTTCCCGGATGACTTCCACGAGGAAGTCATTTTCAAAGGAAAGAAAGTTGATATGCCTGCCGGGCATTGCAGTCAGCGAAACTACACATGGTATATCTATGCCAATGACATTCTATTTGACACCGGGACAATCACTTTCTCAAAAAAAGGTGGGGAGCATGAAGGTCAACATTAATCCATCCCGATTGACAATTAACCTCATCGAAAATTTCATGGAGACACAATTATGGCAACGAACATTAATCAACTCACCCCAGAGAAACGCGCCATCGTCAATCAAATTATTGCCATCGGCAAGCAGTTGGGGGCGTCGAACGACTTCATCATGGCAGCAGTCAATATTGCAAATGCGGAATCAGCTTTTAGACCCATAGCTGATAACGGCATATCACCATCGGACTTTCAGTGCAGAACCAAAGGTACCGGACTTTCAGTGCAGAACCAAAGGTACCGGAGTCGATTTCTTTCTAGCGAATTGAGATAAGAGATAAACATGCCTCGCCGCCCACGCGTCAATCTGATCGGTCATCCACAGCATGTGGTGCAGCGCGGCCACAACCGTGAAGCCTGCTTCTTTGCAGATGAGGACTATCTGTTCTATCTGCACTGGCTGCGTGAAGGCGCAAAGAAATATGCCTGCGAAATTCATGCCTATGCGTTGATGACCAACCATGTGCACCTGCTACTTACGCCTCAACGTGAGGATGCCATATCCACCCTGATGCAATCACTCAACCGGCGCTATGCGCAGTACGTGAACCGCATATACAGGCGCAGCGGCAGTGTCTGGGAAGGCCGCTTCAAAGCCAGCCTGATCCAGGCCGAAGAATACCTGCTGACCTGCTACCGCTACATCGAACTGAACCCGGTGCGAGCGGACATGGTTCGCGACCCGGGCGAGTACCGCTGGTCGAGCTACCGTTGGCACGGATTGGGTAAGAGCGACGAACTCATCACAGACCATCCGTTGTACACGGCGTTGGGATCGGAAGAGGAAGAATGCAGATCGGCATATCGAGCCTTGTTCCGAGCCCATCTGGACGACGAAGCGCTGGATGAGATTCGCACAGCTACCAGCCGAGGCTTGCCGCTTGGCAACGATCGATTCAGGGAGCAGGTGGAGTCTGCGTTGGGCAGGCGTGTGGGATTGCTGCCGCGTGGCAGGCGCGAGGCGGAACCATCGAACAAGGTGCTGCCGGGGCAGATGGGGTTGGATTTATAGGAAGGAAATGCGATGAGAGAAGAAAAGAAATCGACTCCAGTACCTTTTACCAACGCCGCTTTTCACTGCCGGTTGAGGTCGCCGTTAAGTTTCTGCCGATCACCTCAGGCTGCTCACCGTCACATAGCGGACTGTCGATATTTGACTTTCTTCACCACTTTGTCCGCCACATAGGCAGCGAATTCATCCACGTTTTCGTACCCCTGCTGCAAGGCGAAGTCAGCCAGCGCGTCGATCAGCGCGCGTGTCTGTTCGATCTCGGCGAAGCTGCGCTCACAGGTGAGGCAGCGTGCGCCGTCGTCGCGGCAGGCGGTCTTGCCTTTGCATGGGGTGAAACTGCTCACGCCTGAATGCCTGCCGCATCGAACACCAGCAGCGTGGTTTCGCCGTCGATGTCGGTGATCTCGGCACCGCTCAGTTTGCCGTTGTCGTGATAGCTGTAGCGGTGCGACATCTCGATCTCGCCGTAGGCATGCTTGTCGAAGCCGAGCAGGCGGTCGCCGTCGAAGAAGCCGCAGAACCAGGTGTTGCGGTTCTGCACTTCATGCGGCTCCAGTTCGTTGACCAGCTTGAACGGCATCTTGATGCCGGTGTAGGTGACGAAGTAACGGGGCGTGCCCGGCTTGTCGTTGTCACACATGATCAGGCCCGCAGCAGCGCCTTGGCCATGCGCTCTGACAATTGATCGGCAGTGAATTGCGGCTCATTGGGCGGATACAGTTCGTCTTCGATGAAGTCGAAACCGTTGGCTTGTGCCAGTGCGATCACTTCGCGCACTTTCATGCAGGCTGCCAGCTGTTCTTTGAGAGAGGCGTCGCTGCGTGCCTTGTCGGAGAAATCCTTGATGTTCTTGATTGCCATGTTTGTCTCTTTTTTTGGAGTAAACGAAACAACGGGCTGCATTGCATCCCGCATTTGTCAGCCAAAACCTGTCGATCCCGGCCTTGTGTAGCACTGCAGCAATAAGCGTGCCGCTACTCTCTGAGGTGACAAAGGCGTTCGAATTCGGCCAGCGGCACCGGCTTGCCGAACAGATACCCCTGATAGCGGTTGCAACCGTACTGGCGCAGGAAGGCGAGCTGATCGTCGGTCTCCACACCTTCGGCGATGATGTCCATACCGAAGTTGTTGGCGATGTTGATGATGGTGCGCACCATGATGCTGTTGTGCTTGTTGGTCGCGATGTCGCGCACGAATGACTGGTCGATCTTCAACTGTTCCAGCGGCAGGCGGCTCAGATAGGCTAGCGAGGAATAGCCGGTGCCGAAATCGTCCATGGCGAAACGGATGCCGAGGGTGCGCAGTTCCTGCATCTTGGCGATGGCATCTTCCACATCGTCGAGGATGAAACTCTCGGTCAGCTCCAGTTTGAGTAGGGATGGACGGATGCCGCTGCGCTCGATGGCCTCGTTGACCTGCTCGACGAACCACGGCTGGCTCAACTGACGCGGGCTGACGTTGACCGAGAGTATGATCTTGCGCATCTCCACATCCATCTCCCAGCGCTTGAGCTGGGTGCAGGCCTGTTCGATCACCCAGTCACCGATGGGCAGGATCATGCCGATCTCTTCTGCCAACGGGATGAAGTCGGCGGGCGACACCATGCCGCGCTGCGGATGGTTCCAGCGGATCAGCGCTTCGGCGCCGATGATGCGCGCGCTGTCGTCCACCTGCATCTGATAGTGCAACTCGAGCTGATCAAGACGCACGGCGGCGCGCAGATCCTTCTCCAGCGCGGCGCGCTGTTCCATCTCCGTCTGCATCGACGGGTCGAAGAAGCACACCCGGTTGCGCCCGCCTGATTTGGCCTGGTACATGGCGAGATCCGCCTGCTTCAGTACCTCGTCCAGGCTGCTCTGATGCCCGAGGAACAGGCTGATGCCCATGCTGGGCGAGCTGTGGTGCTCGATACTGCCGAGCTGATAAGCCTGGCTCAGCTCACCGCGTATCTTCTCGCCGATCATCTCGGCCTGGTTGGCTGCTTCCTGCCCGATATCGCTCAGGGACTCCAGTGCCACCACGAACTCGTCACCGCCCAGCCTTGCTACCGTGTCGCCTTCGCGCACATTGCGCAGCAGGCGAGCGGCGACCTGCTGCAGCAGGTCGTCGCCCACATCATGGCCCTGCGTGTCGTTCAGTGTCTTGAAGTTGTCCAAGTCGATGAAGATCACCGCACCGTGCTTGCCGCTGCGGGCACTGATCGACATGCTTTGCAGCAGTCGCTCGTGCAGCAGACGGCGGTTGGGCAGCAGCGTCAGCGGGTCATAGAAGGCGAGGCGGTGGATCTCTTCCTCCGACTGCTTGCGCAGCGTGATGTCCTGCACCATGAACAGCATGACGCGTTCTTCTCCCATCTGTGCCAACGAGATGTCGGCCAGGAAGGAATGTGTCTGATCTCCGATACGGACATCGAAGCCGTGTTCATGACAGTTCTTGCCGCTCGCCATGACCTGAGCAATCTGCCCATCCAGTTCGACCGCATCAAGGAAGGTGCCCAGGGTGCGGTTGCGCCAGGATTCGTTGGCAGGCAACTCGAACATCATCAGCACCGCGTTGTTCACCAGCCGGATGCGGCCCGTCGCGTCCAGCACGATGAAACCGATCGGCATGTTGCTCACGATCTGCTCGGTGTAGCTGCGCGCCAGCATCAGCGCCTTGTGTTCGGCATGGAAGTAAGTGTCCAGCGCCAAACCCATATCGAAGAACACCACTTTCAGCAGCGCCCGGCAGGCACGCTGCCCGCGCTCGGCATCATCGTGATAATGCGCCAGTACATGCGGCATCACCTCGCTCATGTATTTGCAGTACGCGCTCATGTACCACTTGGGCGTCAGTCCCACACGCTGATGTACCACGCCTACGTGCAGCCGGTTCTCCACATAGGTGTGGTCGTAATGCCCCTGTGTCAGCTGGTCGAAATAGGTCGTCTGCGCCTGCTTCAATCGTTGCAGCCGTGCCTCGTCACCCAGCAGCGGGCGGATCTCCGGGAACTGCAGCAGATGGGCGTAGAAAACCTCGATCAGATCGCCGCGCTTGTCCGCCAGTACGCCGTGCAGTTCCTGCAGTAAGGCCGCATCGTCCGCATCGAAGGAAAGAAATATTTTGCGCTGCACGATCTCGGCATCGTCGATGCCGATCTCCTGCAGCAGAGTGGAACTCGCCTGCATGTTCAGATCTGTTTCACCTTGATGTTCAGCGTCTGGATGCGATAGGCGATCTGGCGCGGGGTCATATCGAGCAGGCGTGCGGCCTTGGCTTGTACCCAGCCGGCCTGCTCCAGCGCGGCGATGACGCGCTCGCGCTCGTCCAGATGCGGGTCGTCCAGGTCGACGTTCTGCACCGGGCCGCGTGAGGCGCTGATCTTCTCGTCGATGCCGGTGAGCAGGATGGCGTCGCGGTCTATGGTGTCGCCCTCGGTCATCACCGAGGCGCGCTCCAGACAGTTCTCCAGTTCGCGCACGTTGCCCGGCCAGTCGTGGTGCATCAGCACACGCAGTGCGGCTTCGGTCAGGCCCAGCGTACGACCTTGCTGCTGGCTGACCTTGTCCACCAGGAAGCGCGCGATGTCCGGGATGTCCTCCATGCGTTCGCGCAGCGGCGGCAGGGTCAGCGGCATCACGTT
>JAHJQE010000066.1 GCA_018819205.1 Gammaproteobacteria bacterium | reverse complement strand
CGCGTACTGGATGGCGCCAAGAAGAACACCGGTTTCAACGCGTACGGCCTCAGCAACGACCAGAACGACCCGGTGGCCAAGGCCTTGCACGGTCTGATCGGCCACAGCGTCACGGTCGATCAGCGTATCGAGCACATTCTGCAGCAACTGGAGAAGCTTGGGGTAAGGGTGGAAGACGAGCAGGCTACTGCCGACAAGTTCGATCCGAACTACCTGAACAAAATAGTTGATTAAAACTATCGGGTATCCTATGATCCTTTTCCAGAGGGGTCATTTCATTGTTTGGAATGGCTGTAACAAGTAGTTCTGAACATTCTGTGGAGAGAAATAACATGCGCCTGACAACAAAAGGACGTTTCGCGGTAACAGCAATGGTCGATCTGACCCAGCGCGGCGGCAAAGGCCCGGTCACACTGGCGGCAATCAGCGAACGCCAGCAGATCTCACTGTCGTATCTGGAGCAACTGTTCGCCAAGCTTCGCAAGAACAACGTGGTGGCCAGCGTGCGCGGCCCCGGCGGTGGTTACTGCCTGGCACGCCCTGCAAGCAAGATCAGCATCGCCGACATCGTGGTGGCAGTGGATGAGCCGCTGGATGCGACCAACTGCGACCGTCAGGGCAATTGCAAGGACGGCAAGCCATGTTCCACTCATGATCTGTGGTTCGGTCTGAGTGAGCGCATCTATGAATACCTGCAACAGGTCAATCTGCAACAACTGGCCGACGGCGAACTGGGTAAGAAGGACGAAGGTTCTCCAATACACATGACTCGAGGCGCAGTTCCAGCCAGAGCAGCAGTCTGATCGAAACAAACAAGGAAGTGAAACCCATGCAACTGCCCATCTATATGGATTATTCGGCCACCACACCGGTAGACCCGCGTGTGGCCGAGGCGATGATCCCTTATCTGACAGAGAAGTTCGGCAACCCGGCTTCACGTTCGCACTCGTTCGGCTGGGTGGCGGACGAGGCGGTGGAGCGTGCGCGCGAACAGGTGGCTGCCTTGGTGAATGCCGATCCGAAAGAGATCGTGTGGACATCCGGCGCGACCGAGTCGAACAATCTGGCCATCAAGGGTGCGGCGCATTTCTATAAGGACAAGGGCAAGCACATCGTGACCGTGATGACCGAGCACAAAGCTGTGCTCGACACCGTGCGCGAATTGGAGCGTCAGGGTTTCTCCGCGACCTATCTCGATCCCGAGCCGAATGGCCTGATCGACCTGGAAAAGCTGAAAGCGGCACTGCGTCCTGATACATCCATCGTGTCGGTGATGCTGGTGAACAACGAGATCGGCGTGGTGCAGGACATCGAAGCCATCGGCGAGATCTGCCGCAGCAAAGGTATCCTGTTCCATGTCGATGCAGCACAGGCCACCGGCAAGGTCGGCATCGACCTGCAGAAGCTGAAGGTCGACCTGATGAGTTTCTCCGCACACAAGACCTACGGTCCCAAAGGCATCGGTGCCTTGTATGTGCGCCGCAAACCGCGCGTGCGCCTGGAAGCGCAGATGCACGGTGGCGGTCACGAGCGCGGTTTCCGTTCCGGCACATTGGCCACGCACCAGATCGTCGGCATGGGTGAGGCGTTCCGCATCGCCAAAGAGGAGATGGCTGCCGAGAACGAACGCATCCGCATGTTGCGCGACCGTCTGTGGGCAGGCCTGTCCAGCATGGAAGAGGTCTATCTGAACGGTGATATGGAAGCGCGCGTGCCGCACAACCTGAACGTCAGCTTCAACTTCGTCGAAGGCGAATCGCTGATCATGGCGGTGAAAGATGTCGCGGTATCCAGCGGCTCCGCCTGTACCTCGGCCAGTCTGGAACCTTCCTACGTGTTGCGCGCGCTGGGTCGCAATGACGAGCTGGCACACAGCTCCATCCGCTTCACTGTGGGACGTTTTACCACATTGGAGGAGGTGGATTATGTGGTGAAACTTTTGCAGGAAAAGATAGCCAAACTGCGTGACCTATCCCCCTTATGGGATATGTACAAGGATGGCATAGACCTGAATACTATCGAGTGGGCGGCACACTAGGACTGACGATTTGCCGCACCTGACTGCGTTATCGGGCTGCTTGTTTACTACAGTAAACGGCGCAACCCTCTGCCTTGTCAGGCGGGCAACTTGTCAGTCCTCGAATTAAAGGAGCACGAAATGGCATACAGCGAAAAAGTACTGGATCACTACGAGAACCCGCGCAACGTCGGTTCCATGAACAAGGAAGACGACATGGTCGGCACCGGCATGGTCGGCGCGCCGGCTTGTGGCGACGTGATGAAGTTGCAGATCAAGGTGGGTAAGGACGGCGTGATCGAAGACGCGAAGTTCAAGACCTATGGTTGTGGCTCAGCCATCGCTTCGAGCTCGCTGGTGACCGAGTGGGTGAAAGGCAAGACCGTCGATCAGGCGCTGACCATCAAGAACACGCAGATCGCCGAAGAGCTGGCATTGCCGCCGGTGAAGATCCACTGCTCCATCCTCGCGGAAGACGCGATCAAGGCGGCCGTGGCGGATTACAAGGCCAAGCACGGCGCGAACGTCGAAGCAGCGGCCTGCAACGCGAACAAGTAGGAGTTGGAAGATGAGCATCTCGTTGACTGAGAACGCGGCCAAGCATGTGCAGAATTTCCTGGTCAAGCGCGGCAAAGGCGTCGGCCTGCGCATCGGTGTGCGCACCAGTGGTTGTTCCGGCATGGCTTACAAGCTTGAGTTCGCCGACGCGGCAGAAGGCGAAGACTTGCAGTTCATCAGCAACGGCGTGACTGTGTTGGTCGATCCGCAAAGCCTGCCGTATATCGACGGCATGGAACTGGATTACACACGCGAAGGTTTGAACGAGGGCTTCAAATTCAACAATCCGAACGTGAAGGATTCGTGCGGCTGTGGAGAAAGCTTCAAAGTGTGATGACTTCTCCGGCTGTCGATCTCCAGCAAGACTTCTTCACCGTTTTCTCACTTCCCCGCAGCTTCCAGCTCGATAACGCTGCGCTCGACCAGCGCTATCGCGAGTTGCAATCCCAGGTCCATCCGGACAAGTTCTCTCATCTATCCGATGCCGAAAAGCGGCTGTCCATGCAATGGGCGACGCGCGTCAACGAGGGCTATCAGACCCTGCGCGATCCGCTTAAGCGCGGTCGTTATCTGCTGACGCTGCACGGCGTCGACACGCAGGAAGAGAACAATACCGCGATGCCGATGGACTTCCTGATGCAGCAGATGGAATGGCGCGAAGGCTTGCAGGAGGCCATCGCCGCCAAGGATATTGATGGTCTGGATGCATTGGCCGATACCGCACGTAACGAGACACGCAACTTGCAAAAGCAGTTGGCCGAACAGCTCGACACCACACATGAGTTCGTCGCGGCTGCCGGCACTGTGCGAAAATTGCGCTTCCTTGAAAAACTGGCCGAAGAGATCGCTGACGCCTACGACGAGCTGGATTCCTGAACATGGCATTGCTGCAAATCTCTGAGCCGGGTCTTTCCGCCGCGCCGCACCAGCATCGACTGGCGGTCGGCATAGACCTCGGTACCACCAACTCGCTGGTCGCCACGGTACGCAACGGCATCAGCGTCGTACTCAACGACGACGACGGCAGCGCATTGTTACCCTCGGTCGTGCGCTATTTGGCCGACGGCTCGCTGCAGGTCGGCTTGGCCGCGCAGGCCGTGCAGAGCGAAGACCCGCAGAACACCATCGTATCGGTGAAGCGCTTCATGGGGCGCGGGCTGAAGGATGTCGGCGAGGTGGTCGACCTGCCATATCGTTTTGTGGACACACCCGGCATGCTGCAATTGCGCACTGCGGGCGGCGTGAAGAGCCCGGTCGAAGTCTCCGCCGAGATCCTGAAAGTGTTGCGCGACCGCGCCGAACGTTCGCTGGGTGGAGAACTGGTAGGCGCGGTGATCACCGTGCCTGCCTATTTCGACGACGCACAGCGTCAGGCGACCAAGGATGCGGCCAAGCTGGCCGGTCTGAATGTGCTGCGCTTGCTCAACGAGCCGACCGCGGCGGCCATCGCCTATGGTCTGGATAACGCCTCGGAAGGCGTGTACGCGGTGTACGACCTCGGCGGCGGCACCTTCGATATCTCCATCCTGCGACTATCCAAGGGCGTGTT
>JAHJQE010000065.1 GCA_018819205.1 Gammaproteobacteria bacterium | reverse complement strand
CGCAATGCCTTCAATCTTTCTTTCTGCTGCACGCCGAAGCGGTGTTCCTCGTCGAGGATGACCAGGCCCAGATTGTGGAACTTCACATCCTTCTGGATCAGCTTGTGCGTGCCGATGACGATGTCCAGCTTGCCGTCCGCCAGGTCCTTCAGCGCCTGTGTGGTTTCCTTGGTGGAGCGGAAACGCGACAGTTCGGCGAGCTTGATCGGGAAGTCGGCGAAGCGATTGGAGAAGTTCTGGAAGTGCTGTTCGACCAGCAGCGTGGTCGGTGCCAGCACGGCCACCTGCTTGCCTTCCATCGCGGCGATGAAGGCGGCGCGCAACGCGACCTCGGTCTTGCCGAAGCCCACGTCACCACAGATCAGTCGGTCCATCGGCTTGCCAGATTGCAGGTCGAGGATCACGGCTTCGATGGCGGCGGCCTGGTCGGCGGTCTCTTCGAAACCGAAACCGGCGGCGAAGGCTTCGTAGTCGTGATAGTTGAACTTGAACGCATGGCCTTTGCGCAGCGCGCGCTGGGCATAGATGTTGAGCAGTTCGGCGGCGGTGTCGCGCACCTGTTGCATGGCGCGGCGCTTGGCCTTGTCCCAGGCACCGCTGCCCAGCTTGTGCAGCGGCGCGGTCTCGGGTGCGCCGCCGCTGTAACGACCGATCACATGCAGTTGCGACACCGGCACATACAGCTTGGCTTCGTCTGCATATTCCAGCAGCAGGAACTCGTTCTCGCCTTCGCCCATGTCCAGATTGACCAAGCCGTGATAGCGCGCGATGCCGTGCTGTTCGTGCACCACCGGATCGCCCGGCTTGAGCTCGGAAAGGTCGCGCAGCATGCCTTCGACGTTGCTCTTCTTGGCGGTGCGCGAGATGCGCGAACGGGAGGGAGTGGCATACAGCTCGCTCTCGGTGACGATGGCGAGCTTGTCTTGCTCCAGAATGAAACCGTTGCCGACCGTTGCCACGCCGAGCATGAACTTCTCTTTGCCGGTCTGGAACGATGCGTAGTCTTCACAGACTACAGGTTCCAGACCGTATTCCAGCAGGTAGCCGGACATGATCTCGCGCCGGCCCAGACTGTCTGCCAGCAACAGTACACGTCCGTCGTAGTCACGGATGAAGTCGGCGAACTTATGGGTGGGGATGTCGGCGCGGCGGTCCACGGCGATGTCGGGGATGGTAGCGGTGGGGCAGGGTGTGGCGTTCGCGCCGCGGTCATCGGCGACGATGTCCAGACGCGCAAAGCCCTTCACCTTCACAAAGAACTGCTCCGCATTCAGGAACAGCTCCTTTGTTTCCAGCAAGGGATGCTGCGGGTCGCCGCGCAGCAGGTTGTAGCGTGAGGCGGCATCCTGTGTGAACTGTTTTATCGCTTCATCGACATCGTGGTGCAGGCACAGTGTGGCGTTCGGCGGCAGGTAGTCGAACAGCGTCGCTGTCTGCTCGAAGAACAGCGGCAGGTAATACTCGATACCGGCCGGTGCGATGCCTTTGCTCACATCCTTGTAGATGCGTGACTTGGACGGGTCGCCTTCGAAACACTCGCGGAAGTTCTGGCGGAAAGTGGCCTGGCCTTGCTCGTCCATGGGGAACTCGCGCGCCGGCAGCAGGCGGATCTCCGGCACCGGATACAAGGTGCGCTGTGTGTCCACGTCGAAGGTGGCGATGGTCTCGATCTCGTCGCCGAACAGGTCGATACGGTAGGGCAGCATGCTGCCCATGGGGAACAGGTCGATCAGTCCGCCGCGCACACAGTATTCGCCCGGCGTCAGTACCTGCTGCACATGGGTGTAACCGGCCAGCGTCATCTGCTTGCGGAAACCGTCCAGGTCGAGCGCTTCACCTTTCTTCAGGAAGAAGGTGTAAGCCGCCATGTAGCTCACCGGCGGCAGCGGATACAGCGCGGTGGTGATGGGCACGATGACCACATCGCAGGCTTCGGTGCGGATGTGGTGCAGAGTCGCCAAGCGTTCGGAGATCAGGTCCTGGTGCGGCGAGAAATGGTCGTAAGGCAGGGTCTCCCAGTCCGGCAGCAGATGCACTTTCAGTGTCGGATCGAAGAACGGGATCTCGTCCACCAGCCGTTGCGCTTCCAGCGCATTGGCAGCGATCACCACCAGCGGTGATTTTCGCGGCGCGAGTTGGGCCAGCGCCAGCGCATCGGACGAACCGGTGAGTCGGGTGTAGCGGGGAGACGTGTGCTTCGAATCGAACAACATGGGAACTGCCTGCGACAAAGGGCGCGCATTATACCTCTCACATCGTCGTCACTCCTGTTCAGGGAATGCGTTTGTAATATGATGCGGCACTCGTTGCTAGCCAGGGGGCTCCATGAAGAGACAGATAGACAGATCGCGCATCGGATTGCTGAAACGCAACACGCGTTTTCTGATGCTGGCGTGGTCGGTCATCATAGCGTTGTCGTTGGGGTGGATGCTGCATTCACAGAAGCGCACTTTCGAATCCAATCTGCATGCCGAGGCGCGAGCGATCCA
Organism: Gammaproteobacteria bacterium; assembly: GCA_018819205.1. GTDB lineage: Bacteria > Pseudomonadota > Gammaproteobacteria > Burkholderiales > Gallionellaceae > Sideroxyarcus. The sequence goes on along the minus strand of JAHJQE010000065.1, from coordinate 1,897 downwards.
TGCGATGGATATGGCTTATCGCTACTGGATCGTGCACAGCGGAGGTGTCTATGTCCCTGCCAGCGATGAAACACCTCCCAATCCACGGCTGGCCCACGTGCCCGAGCGAGATATCCAGACACCGTCAGGTACGCATCTTACGTTGATGAATTCCGCCTATATCCTCAGGCTGGTGCATGAGGCAATGATACGCAGGAACGGTCCTGTACTTCATATAGCCAGCCTGAGGCCGATCAACACTGTCAACACGGCGGACGAATGGGAGCGGCAGGCGCTGGAAGCATTCCAGCGAGGAACGAAGGAATGGGCGTCGTTCGACATCATGGCGGACGGCCAGACGTATTTTCGCTACATGAAGCCGATGGAGACCGAGGCGGACTGCCTTAAATGCCATGCTGCCTACGGTGACAAGTTGGGTGACATTCGCGGCGGGGTGAGCGTCTCTCTCGAGGTGGCGCATCAGTTGCAGGAGAATAATCTGGAAAACCTGGCCGTGATCGCTGGCCACGGTCTGTTCTGGGGGGTGGGGATGTTCGGCCTGCTCATCAGCAAGCGCCGGCAGCAGCAGGCGATCGTCAGGATCGAGCAGACCGAGGCGGAGGCTGCATTACTGACCAATTCCATCGCGCATGCCATCTTCGGTCAGGACCTGGACGGGAATTGCACCTTCATCAACGCGGCCGGCCTGAAGGCACTGGGTTACAGGGATATCTCGGAGGTGACCGGCAAGAACATGCACCAGCTGATCCACCATACCCATGCAGACGGTTCGCACTATCCGTTCAAGGATTGCCCGAACTATCTTTCGGTGCATGAAGGCAAATCCTTTCATTCCGAGAACGAGTGGCTGTGGCGCAAGGACGGCACATCTTTTCCTGCCGAATACTGGTCCTATCCGGTGATCCAGGGGGGCAAGGTGCGCGGTGCGGTGGTGACCTTCCTCGACATCAGCGAACGCTTGCGTATCAAGGATGAGTTGCGCTCTTCACAGTCGCTGCTGGAATCCATCGTGGAGAACATCCCGGCGATGGTGTTCCTGAAAGATGCGCAGTCGCTGCGTTTTGAACTGTTCAACAGTGCGGGAGAGCGTCTGCTGGGTTACCAGCGTGAAGACCTGCTCGGCAAGAACGACCATGATTTCTTCCCTCAGGAGCAGGCGGACTCCTTCATGCAGAAAGACCGTGCCGTGCTGGAGAGCCGTCAGCTGCTGGAGATCCCCGCCGAGCCCATCAAGGTCGCCGACGGCGGCGAACGCTGGTTGCATACTTTCAAGATAGGGCTGTATGACGAGCAAGGGCAGGCCACCCACTTGCTCGGTGTCTCGGTCGACATCTCCGATCGCGTCGCGATGGAAGAGGCATTGCGCGCCAGCCAGAAACGGCTGTCCGAAGCGCAACGTATGGCGCATCTCGGCCATTGGGAACTTGATCTGTTGACGAACGAACTGAAATGGTCGGATGAGATCTTCCGTATTTTCGAGATCGATCAGAAACGCTTCGCTGCGACCTATGAAGCCTTCCTGGATGCCATCCATCCTGACGACCGCGACGAGGTGAATCAGGCTTACACCGATTCATTGAAGAGCCGCTCTTCATACCAGATACATCACCGGCTGCTGATGAAGGACGGGCGTATCAAGTATGTGCTGGAAAAATGCGAAACCACCTTCGATGCTGAAGGAAATCCCTTGCGCTCGCTGGGCACTGTGCAGGACGTGACCGCGACCATGTTCGCGGAGAAAGCCTTGAGCGAGCAGCAGAAGGTGCTGGAGCTGGCGCTGGAAGGCACCATCCATACCGTGTCGATGGCGGTGGAGTTGCGCGACCCCTATACCGCCGGCCACCAGCGGCGGGTGGCCGAGTTGTCCTGCGCCATCGCACAGAAGCTGGGTCTGGAT
>JAHJQE010000010.1 GCA_018819205.1 Gammaproteobacteria bacterium | reverse complement strand
TCAATGCCATTGAAAGATTTTTTGGTGAGTGGAATTGATCCCAATCTCTATCCTCGGCAAATTGGCGAAGTTGAATCTTTATTTGCTCCAGCCTTTTATCGCTCATATTCATCCTCTCTTGGATTTTCTTTTCGCTCTCCTGCTTAACTATTTATTTCAGGATTTAAAGCAACAGAAGTCATCTCGATGTCGCAAATGCAGTTTCATTTTATGGCGCTATCCGTACCGAATAGTACCGACCCTGCCATCTATCTCCAATAGCATAGAATATATAGGCCGCTGAAAGTGAAACGGGGCAGCGCAACTGCTTAGTGATGCAACGCTTTATCCAGTGAATGCAGGAACTTCTCGGCATCGTGCTGTGTGACGTAATACTTTACCGTTGGGCCGGTCATCAGCTTGGCGCAGGAGTTCACCAGCTCCATGGCGATGGGATATTTGCCGATGGCGATGGCTTCTTTCAGGGCGTTCAATCTGTTGCCTGCGTCTTCCAATGTAAGACAGAAGTGGTGTGTGTCATCAGTGATGCTGATGCTTTTGATGCCTGCATGGGTGACTGCCTGGCAGTGGAATTTTTTCTTGGACATGTGGCGCTCCCCTGGATGTTTTGCGATGTGCGGCTGTTGCCGCGCCACCTTTGTGCTGGGCTGGATAGTAACCGTTATGCCTTGTGGGTGATATGTGGCATTTGGTCTATATATCTTGGTGGCAATGGGCTTCGGTCAAGTATGAGTCAAGTTATCCGTCAAGCTCATTCTGTCTATTTTTCTTGCCAAGGCGCAAAGCCGATAGGGCGTTTCTTCTTTGGCTCTTCCGGTGCCATCAGTTGGCGGATGGCTTTGATGATTTCGGAAATTGCTTTGTCATGCGCACCGACTTTGCGCTCAAGGTGGTTCAGCTTCTGTGCCAGTTCTTTGTTGCCAGCGACCAGTTCGCGCATACGCACAAAGGCGCGGACGACCATCAGACTCATTTCTACCGCTTGCTCTGACTTGAGTACATTGCCCAGCATCAGCGCACCGTGTTCGGTGAAGACGTAGGGTAGATATCGGCGGCCACCGCGCCCAGCTGAACTGTTTGAGGTGCCAATTTGGCATCTCAAATCCTCATACTCAGCAGAGGTGAGCTGAAACATGAAGTCTTCTGGGAATCTCTCACCATTCCGTTTGACTGCACGATTCAACGCACCTGTTTCCACACCATACAGTTCCGCCAAATCCGCATCCAGCATGACCTTCTGCCCACGCATCAACAGAATTTTGGATTCGATGTTTGCAACCACCACGAATGATTTCTTATCAGTCATCGTCGTCTCCCCGATTCATGAGCCTTGTTCGATATTGCCAAGTTCGAACCGAATAGTACCGACCCTGCCTAGCATCGCCAATAGCGATGAATATATAGGCCGCTGAATAGAAACGGGGAAGTGTCTCCACTTCCCCGTTTCTATTCTATCCATCCTTCGACATGCTGATGGAACTACTAGCCATTCGACTAAGCCCGCAAGCAGGCAAGTCGCTGGTTATCAGGACGAACGGTTTTGCTACTTCCGCCCTATCGCACGGTAGCCGATGTCTCTGCGCATCTGACAACCATCGAACTTGATGGTGTCGGCGATCTCGTAGGCGCGTTGTTGGGCGCGCTTGACCATGTCGCCGAGGGCGACGACGCAGAGCACGCGGCCGCCGCTGGTGACGACTTTGCCGTCTTGCATGGTGGTGCCGGCGTGGAAGACGTGGGCGTCTTCGAGCTTCTTGGGCAGGCCGGTGATCTCGTCACCCTTGCGCGGGGTGTCGGGGTAGTTGGCGGCGGCCATGACGACACCGAGCGCGGTGCGTTTGTCCCATTCGGCTTCGATCTTGTCGAGCGTGCCGTTGATGCCGTGTTCGATCAGCACGGCGAAGTCGCTCTTCAGGCGCAGCATGATGGGCTGGGTTTCGGGGTCGCCGAAGCGGCAGTTGAATTCCAGCACTTTGAGGCCGCCGTCCGGCGAGATCATCAGGCCGGCGTAGAGGAAGCCGGTATAGGTGATGCCTTCTTTCTCCATGCCGCGCACGACGGGCATGATGACTTCGCGCAACGTCTTGGCGTGGATGGTGGGCGTGACGACGGGTGCGGGCGAATACGCGCCCATGCCGCCGGTGTTGGGGCCCTGGTCGCCATCGAGCAGGCGCTTGTGGTCCTGGCTGCTGGCCATGGCGAGTACGTTCTTGCCGTCGACCATGACGATGAAGCTGGCTTCTTCGCCAGCGAGGAATTCTTCGACCACGACGCGTGCGCCGGCATCGCCCAGCTTGTTGTCAGACAGCATCATGTCGATGGCGTCGAACGCTTCTTCCTTGCTCATGGCGACGACCACGCCCTTGCCTGCGGCGAGTCCGTCGGCCTTGATGACGATGGGTGCGCCGTGTTTCTCAACGTAGGCCTTGGCGGGTGCGATCTCGCTGAAGGTCTCGAAGAAGGCGGTGGGGATGTTGTGGCGCGTCATGAAGCGCTTGGCGAAATCCTTGGAGGATTCGAGTTGCGCGGCGGCTTTGGTGGGGCCGAAGATCTTCAGCCCTGCGGCGCGGAACACGTCGACCACGCCTGCGGCCAGCGGCGCTTCGGGGCCGACCACGGTCATGTAGATGTCGTTCGTCTTGGCGAACTCAAGCAGCTCGGGGATGGCGGTGAGGTTGACGTTCTCTACGCCTTCTTCGAGCGCGGTGCCCGCGTTGCCGGGGGCGACGTAGACCTTCTGCACTTTCTTGCCTTGCGCCAGACGCCAGGCCAGTGCGTGCTCGCGACCGCCGGAACCGATGACTAATATTTTCATATCGACCTCATGTAGGGTGGGTTAGCGATATTGCGTAACCCACCGATAGTCTCTTTGTTCGATGGTGGGTTACGGTCTGCGAACTCTTGTCCCCGCAGGGGAAACCCACCCTACATTACATTCTTAATGACGGAAGTGACGGTGACCGGTGAACACCATCGCCAGGCCCAGTTCGTCGGCAGCAGCGATGACTTCTTCGTCGCGCATCGAGCCACCCGGCTGGATGACGGCTTTGGCACCGGCCTGGGCCAGCACGTCGATGCCGTCACGGAACGGGAAGAAGGCGTCGGAGGCGACCACGGAATTGGTCAGGCTCAGGCCGGCGTTCTGCGCCTTGATGCTGGCGATGCGGGTGGAGTCGACGCGACTCATCTGGCCTGCGCCTACGCCCAGTGTCTGGCCGCCTTTGCAGAACACGATGGCGTTGGACTTCACGTATTTGGCGACGCGCCATGCGAACAGCAGGTCGGTCATCTGTTCTGCGGTGGGTTGCAGTTTGGTGGCGACCTTGAGGTGCTCCGCGCCGACGTTGAGTGCGTCCGGGCTTTGCACCAGCAGACCGCCGGAGACGCGCTTCACGTCCCACTGGTTGTGCGCGTTGGACAGCGGCACGGTGAGCACGCGCACGTTCTGCTTGGCAGCGGTGACTTTGAGTGCGGCTTCGGTGGCGCTCGGCGCGATGATGACTTCGACGAATTGGTTGGCGGTGATCTGCGCGGCGGTGGCTTCGTCCAGCTCGCGGTTGAAGGCGATGATGCCGCCGAACGCGGAGGTGGTGTCTGTCGCGTAGGCCAGCTTGTAGGCGTTCAGCGCGCTGTCGGCGACGGCCACGCCGCAGGGATTGGCGTGCTTGACGATGACGCAGGCCGGTTCCTGGAAGGTCTTCACCAGTTCCCATGCCGCATCGGAGTCGCCGATGTTGTTGTAGGACAGTTCCTTGCCCTGCACTTGCGTGTAGTCGGCGATGCCACCGGGCAATGCGATCAGGTCGCGATAGAAGGCGGCGCTCTGGTGCGGGTTCTCGCCGTAGCGCATGTCTTGCACCTTGGCGAAGTTGAAGTTGATCTGCGCAGGGAAGTCTTGCTTGCTACCGTCGCTGTTGATGGCGGTGAGGTAGTTGCTGATCATGCTGTCGTAGGCGGCGGTGTGCGAGAAGGCTTTCTTGGCCAGGTCGAAACGGGTGGCGTCGGACACGCTGCAGTTATTGGTCTGCATCTCGGCCAATACGTCTGCGTAATCGGCCGGGTCGGTGACGATGGCGACGTGCGCGTGGTTCTTGGCAGCGGAGCGCACCATGGTCGGGCCGCCGATGTCGATGTTCTCGATGGCGTCTTCCAGTGTGCAGCCGGGCTTGGCGATGGTGGCCGCGAACGGGTACAGGTTCACCACCACCAGGTCGATGGTGGGGATGTCGTGCTTCTTCAGCGTGGCGACGTGCTCGGGCAGGTCGCGGCGCGCGAGGATGCCGGCGTGCACTTTCGGTTGCAGGGTCTTCACACGGCCATCGAGCATCTCGGGGAAGCCGGTGTAGTCGGCGACTTCGGTGCAGGGCACGCCGTTGTCGGCGAGCAGCTTGGCGGTGCCACCGGTGGACAGCAGCTTCACGCCGAGGGCGTGCAGACCTTTGGCGAATTCGAGGACACCGGATTTATCCGAGACGCTGATGAGTGCTTGGGTGATGGCCATTTTTTTCTTTCGTGGATGATTATTTGATTTGGTGTTCCTGCATCTTCTTGCGCAGTGTGTTGCGATTGATGCCGAGCAGGTCGGCGGTGCGTGTCTGGTTGCCTCCGGCATGTTGCAAGACGGTCTCGATCAGCGGTTTTTCCACGCAGTCGATCACCATGTCGTACACGCTGCAGGAGGGTTCTTCACCGTCCAGGTCCTTGAAGTAGTCGTTGAGTGCTTTGCGCACATGCTTGGCGATGTCGTTCTCGTTGATGCCACAATCTTCACTGCTCATTACTGCCCCCTTGTTGTTCTGTGCTGCGGTGCTGCCTGTCCCAAAAGATATCGACACATGGGGCACTGCTCTGCCGCCATGTGTCTGCCCCTCTCCTCTCCCGAGCCCCGGCTTATCTGCCGGTGACTCTCTGCTCACCGTTTACGCGGCGGCAGCCTCCCGTTCGTACTGTAGCCTTTCGCTGCCGGCTTTTTGTTCTTCGAAGAAATCGGAGACGGCCTGCATCTGCGCGTCCACGCTTTCCAGTTGATTCATGCGATGGCGGAACACGGCGGAGCCGACCAGTCCCTTGGTGTACCAAGAGATGTGTTTGCGCGCGACGCGCAGCCCGGTGTGTTCGCCGTAGAAGTCGTACAGGTCGGCCAGATGGGCGACCAGCACATCATGGATCTCGCCGACGTGCGGCGACAGCAGGTGCGTGTCTGTGGTGAGGAAATGTTCGATCTCGCGGAACAGCCAGGGTCGGCCTTGTGCGGCGCGGCCGATCATCACGGCGTCGGCGCCGGTATGGTCGAGCACGTATTTGGCTTTTTCCGGCGTGGTGATGTCGCCGTTGGCGATGATGGGGATGCGCACCGCGTCTTTGACGGCGCGGATGGTGTCGTATTCGGCGTCGCCGGTGTAGGCGCAGGCGCGGGTGCGGCCGTGGATGGCCAGTGCCTGGATGCCGCTGGCTTCGGCGATGCGCGCGATGTTGGCGGCGTTGCGATTCTGCTTGTCCCAGCCGGTGCGGATCTTCAGCGTGACCGGCACGTCGACCGATTTGACCACCGCTTCGAGTATCTCGGCCACCAGCAGCTCGTTCTGCATCAGGGCGGAACCGGCCATGACGTTGCAGATCTTCTTGGCGGGACAGCCCATGTTGATGTCGATGATCTGCGCGCCGTTGTCCACGTTGTGTTGCGCGGCCTGCGCCAGCATCTTTGGATCGGCACCGACGATCTGCACCGAGATGGGATCGACTTCACCTGCGTGGTTGGCGCGGCGTTTTGTTTTTTCGGAACCGTACAGCAATGAGTTGGAAGCCACCATCTCGGACACCGCCATGCCCGCACCCATGCGTTTGCACAGGATGCGGAACGGCCGATCGGTCACACCCGCCATGGGGGCGACGATCAGGTTGTTCTTCAATTTGTACTTACCGATTTGCACTCAGGGGGGCCTTAAAATCTACTGCGTTCAATGTTGTCACGGTGTTGGTTACGGCATCACACGCCATGCGTATGAGCCTCCACCGAAACTTCGTTTTCGCTTCCTCGATGGGTATGTGGCTTCGACATAACCTAAAGGTTAGTCTTCGCCGAAACTCACTTTGCTCGTTTTCTTCGTCACTGCGCTCCGTGCGCCTTGCACTCAAATTGCTCGTAACGATTTTCGAGGCCCCCTTGAGGCGATTCCTGAAGGGGGCGGCGATTATAAATTAATCAACTCGCTCATGCTATGATGCCCGCAGTTTTTTACGGGCAGTACCCTATCTGGGCTGTCTACTTAACCCTAAAGTGTGAGGTGTCCATATGGAGTTCGACATCATCATCGTCGGCGGCGGTCTGGTCGGCGCGAGTCTGGCCGCATCATTGCGCGATAGCGGACTAAAGCTGGCCCTGGTTGAAAGTGGTCCCTCACCTCAGGCATCTACGGCCGAAGACGATTGGGACGCGCGCATCTACGCATTCACTCCCGGCAACGTCCAGTTCCTGCACGAATGTGGTGCATGGCAGCGACTGGATATGTCGCGCGTGCAGCAGGTGGAGGAGATGCGAGTTTTCGGCGATACCGGCGCCAAGCTCAACTTCAGCGCCTATCAACTGGGCGTGCCGGAGATGGCTTTCATCCTCGAGAGCCGTTTGCTGCATGAGGCGCTGTGGCAAGGCCTGCGCGAACAGGAGAACCTCACCCTGCTGCATCCCGCGCAATGCGCGGCGCTTGCCATCGATAGCGATGCGGCGAACCTGACGCTGAAGGACGGACGCGAGGTGAAAGCCAAACTGATCGTCGGCGCGGACGGTCGCGATTCCTGGGTGCGCCATCAAACGGTCATGCCGGAAGTGCCGACGCCCTACAACCAGCATGGTCTGGTCGCCAACTTCACCGTCAGCAAGGCGCATCGCGGCATCGCCTATCAGTGGTTCACCGAAGACGGCATCCTCGCGCTGCTGCCTTTGCCGGGACGTCGCATCTCCATCGTGTGGTCGGTGACGCCGGAGAAATCCGCCGAGCTGCTGGCGCTGTCGCACGAGGAATTGTGCGCGCGCGTAGCGGAAGCTTCGCACCACACGCTGGGCGAACTGAAAGTGATCACCGCGCCCGCCGCCTTTGCGCTGCGCGTGCTGAATCTGGCACACATCTGCAAACCGCGTCTGGCGCTGGTGGGCGATGCGGCGCACAACGTGCACCCGCTGTCCGGCCAGGGTGTGAACCTCGGCCTGCGCGACGTGCGCGAGTTGTCGCAAACGCTGATGCAACGCGGCGCGCTGGATTGTGGCGACCTGCGTCTGCTGCGCCGTTACGAGAAGGCACGGCAGGATGACATCCTGTCCATGCAACTCACCACCGATGCGCTGAAGCATCTGTTTGTGAATTCCAATCCGGTGCTGCGCACGCTGCGCAATGTCGGCATGGCAGCCACCAATGCCATCGTGCCGCTGAAGAAGATGCTGGCACGCCACGCGCTCAACTGATTTCCCAACCAAGGACGCATTAAATGTTCAGAACCCTGTTGCTGCTGTTGCTCTCCGTTTCTCTCGCCCACGCTGCCGGTGACAAGTCTGCCGCCGTCAAGGATTCGCTCAAGAATTACCAGCAGTTGATCGGCCCGGTGGATCAGGTGAACCCCGCGCCTATCTCCGGCCTGTACGAAGTGGTGACCGGCGACCATATCTTCTATACCGACGAGAAGGCCGAGATCCTGATCGACGGCCAGATGTTCGACCTGAAGGCACGCCGCAACCTGACCGAAGCGCGCGCACGCACACTGTTCGCCGTGGAATTCGACAAGCTGCCGCTGGAGCTGGCTGTGAAAAAAGTGAAGGGCGACGGCAGCCGCAAGCTGGCTTACTTCACCGACCCGAACTGCGGCTACTGCAAGAAGCTGGAGCAGGAGCTGGTGAGCATCGACAATGTGACGCTGTATCTGTTCATGTACCCGATCTTCAACGGCTCAGCCGAGAAGGTGCAGGCGGTCCGTTGCAGCAAGGATCCGGTGAAAGCATGGGACCAGCTGATGCAAAACGGCGTGCAGCCAAAACCGGCCACCTGCAAGGTGCCGACGGAAGAGGTCATGGCTTTGGGCCGCAAGCTGAAGGTGAACGGCACGCCCGCATTGATCTTCGCCAACGGTGTGATCAACCCGGGTTATCTGCCCGCGGACAAGCTGGAACAGGCACTGAACGAGAACAAATAAAAAACGGGGCTTGATGCCCCGTTTTTTATTTCTCGGCCTTGCCCGAGAGGGCGGTCCGCAACGGCGGGAAGGACGGCGGCTCTTTCTGGAAGTAGCTGCGATAGCGTCGCACGAAAGCTTCCGGCGGCATCTGCCTGGTATCTTCCACCAGACTGGACGTGAAGCCGTTCACGAAATACAGATCCATCTTGTGCGAGACCTTGCTGTGCGTCTTGACGCGTTTCTCGCACTCGAAGAAGTCCTTGATGCGTCCATGCGTCTGCGCCGACAGCGCGATGCGGTTCGGCTCCCCGCTGGATTCCACCCGTGAAGCGTAGTTCACAGATTCGCCCCAGATGTCATAGGCGAACTTCTGCGTGCCGACCATTCCGGCGATCACATGCCCGGTGTGGATGCCGATACGTATCGACCAGTTTGGATTGCGGTTGCTGCGCTCGTTCACTGCCTCGACGATCTCCATCGCGGCCATCACCGCATCCACCGGATGCGAAGGATTGCGCTCCGGCAAACCGCCGGCACACATATAGCTGTCGCCGATGGTCTTCAGCTTCTCCATGCCGTAGCGTGCACAGATCTCGTCGAAGGTGCTGAAGTAGTCGTGCAGCATGTGTACCAGGTCTTCCGCGGCGAGCTTTTCGGTCGAGGCGGAGAAGCCCACGAAGTCCGTGAACAGTATGGTGACGTCTTCCAGATACTTCGGTTGCACAGTGCCCTTGTCGCGGAACTCTTCCGCCACCGTCGCCGGCAGAATGTTGCGCAGTAGCGACTTCGCTTCCTTGCGCTGCGCCTCGACCTCTTCGTTGCGTTCGGCCAGATCCTGTTCCAGTTCGGCACAGTGCTTGCGCGATGCGTGCAGATCATCGCTCAGGGTGTCGAAGGCCGCGGCGATCTCTCCCAGCTCGTCCTTGGTTTCCAGACCGATACGCGCCTCGCCCCCTTCCAGCACGGTGGCGACTCCCGGCGCAAAAGCACGCATGCCGTCGACGACACGGCGATAGACACGTACCGCGAATGACAACGCGATCAGCAGCGACAGCAGGAAGATAAAGATCGATGTGCGTTCAGACCACCATTCGACCGCTTGCAGGCGCTGTTGCGCTTGCCCGATCAATTCTCTCTCATGCGCTTCGAGCGCAGGCAGATCCTCGTAGATCAGCTGCTGACTGTATGGCTCGGCGTGCAGCACAAGCTCGGTCATGGCCTGCGCGGAATCGTTACCGAAATGGTTGTAGAACAGATGCCAGGAAGCGGACAGCTCCATGTATCGAGCCTGCATGGCGGCCACTTTGTTCAGCAGCGCCACATCCGCCATCGATTTGAGTTGAGTGATCTCACCGGCCACACGCGCAGACTGCGCTTCGACCTTATCTTTTTCCCTGGCACTGAGTGCAGGCACGCTGTCCTGCGGCAACTGTCCCAGACGGGTGACCTGCTTCTGGATATCGGCGATACCCTGCTTGATCGAGGTGGTCACCGCCAGCAGTTCTGTCTCTTGCTGCAATTGCTCGACCGCCTGACTCTTTTGATGCACGTTCCAGAAGTTGAGCGCGAAGTTCAGTGCGAACAGGAACAGGATCGTCAACAGTGAAAACTGGATAAGGCTTTTTAATCGCATAGTCGATGCTTTCGTGTTCCTTTCAATTCGTCGCATGCATCTGCCACGAAACATATCAGGTGAAGCTGGCCGGTAAGCCGGGTTCTGTCGTGGACAGTCATTCCTCTAGGCGTTTCGTTACCTTACGCTCAAGCAACCTACCCGCTGGCGACGCGAGCAACGTCATAGCCAGCCTATTTGGTCTTGCTCCGGATGGGGTTTACCCTGCCGTCCGTGTTACCACGTCCGCGGTGAGCTCTTACCTCGCCATTTCAACCTTACCGGCTCCCGAAGGAACTTAGGCGGTATATTTTCTGTGGCACTTTCCATCGCCTCACGGCGTCCGGCCGTTAACCGGCATCCCGCTCTGTGGAGCCCGGACTTTCCTCTGCATAAACGTACTATGCAGCGACTGTCTAGCCAGCTTCGGGGCGGAGTTTATCACGGTGGTCAAAGAGCGTCCGGGAACCCGGACTTTAGTTCCGACGTCACGCGCTTCGCGCATGAGTCTGCACTGCAACTGACGTTGTCCTCTGCATAAACGTACTATGCAGCGACTGTCTAGACAGCTTCGGGGCGGATTTAGGACAGTGAATAAAGAGCGTCAGAGAACCCGGATCAGAACAATACTAGTTCGCTTCGATCTGCAGACTGATGCCGAGCGATTTCCATTGTTTGGCTTCGGCTTGCAGGGCTGTCTCTGTCAGCGGGTTCTGCGCCAGCCAGTCGCCGCTCAACTGCAAATGGAATTTCGTTCCACTGAATATTCCCTGCATCTTGGGCAGCACGACATCACTGCGATTCCGATAGAACAGGGCGGCGAGCCGCAATGCCATCACCTTGGCTGTCACTTGCCATTCCGATAGCTGCTCACGCACCTTTTCCAGCTTGCCGCGGTGAGACAGCGCCAACAGACTCAAACGCTGCTGCGCCATGCGCGAAAAACCAGGCATGTCGGCATTGGCCAGGATGTAGGCGGAATGTTTGTGATAGCCACTGTGCGCGACGCTGATGCCGATCTCGTGCAGGTCGCATGCCCAGGCCAGTAGCTGCATGTCTTCTTCATCGGCATGACCATCTGCGAACTGTTGCGCCAGATGCGCCGCCAGCGCACGTACTCTATCCGTCTGCGCATGATCGACGTGATAGCGCCGCTTGAACTGCTGCACGGTCGCATCGCGCATATCGTTGTGTGTGAAGCGACCCAACAAGTCGTACAACACCCCTTCGCGCAACGCGCCCAGTGCAGGCCGCATCAATTCGATGCCCAGTTCGCAGAAGGCGGCATACATGATGGCGAACCCGCCCGCAAACACCGGCACTCGATCTGCCTTCATACCCGGCAGGTCGAGCTTGGCGACATCGCCAACTTCCAGCATCTTGGCGCGCAGCTTTTCCAACCCTTCACGCGTGATGCCGGACGCGCTGTAACCGTTCTGCTCCAGCACGTCGCAAAGCACCCGTGCTGTGCCCGACGAACCCAGTGCCACGCTCCAGTGGCCGTGTGAATATTCCGACACGATGGCTTGCAGTTCGTTGCGCGCAGCCAACTCGGCTTGCTTAAGGCTGGATTTGGTGAGTTTGCCATCGGCAAAGAAACGGGCACTGTAGCTGACGCAGCCCATGTACAGACTTTCCAGATGAAGGGGCTGCAAGCCTTCGCCGATGATAAATTCGGTGGAGCCACCGCCGATGTCCATCACCAAGCGCCGTTCTTCATCTTGCGGCAATCCCTGCGCGACACCCAGATAGATCAATCGCGCTTCTTCGCGTCCCGCGATGACTTCGATGGGAAATCCGAGTGCTGCTTCAGCCTGCTTGAGAAAATCGGGGGCATTCTTTGCTACGCGCAGGGAATTGGTGCCGACTGCACGCACCGCTCCTCGCGGCAGGTCGCGCAGGCGCTCGCCGAAGCGTTGCAGACATTCAAGGGCGCGTTTCTGGGAAGCCTGATCCAGGCGTCTGTCGGCAGTGATACCAGATGCGAGGCGCACCGCCTCGCGCAGGCCGTCCAGCATATAGAGCTGATCGTTCTCGACGCGCGCAACCTGCAGCCTGAAACTGTTGGAACCCAGATCGACGGCGGCAAGGAGAGGTTGGCGGTGCAAATCGCGTCGGCAGCTGCTTACAGCTGCACTTCCCGCTCGATCTCTTCGACAGTGACGTGGCGCACGTCGCGACCTTTGACCATGTAGACCACGTATTCGGACATGTTCTTGGCATGGTCGCCGATACGCTCGATGGCCTTGGCCACGAACAGGATCTCCAGCGAAGTGGAGATGGTGCGCGGGTCTTCCATCATGAAGGTGATGAGGTAACGCATGATGGCGCGGAACTCTTCGTCCACCTGCTCGTCCTGACGCACCACTTCTGCCGCGGCGGTCAGGTTGAGGCGGGCGAATGCGTCCAGCGATTTGCGCAGCATGTCGAGCGCGATCTCACCGGCATGCTTGATCTCGTTGTAACGCGGCAAATGCAGACGTTCCTTCTGCGACAGCAGCTTGGCCATGCGCGCGATCTTCTCGGCTTCGTCGCCGATACGTTCCAGATCGGTGATGGTCTTGATCACGGTCATCACCATGCGCAGGTCACCTGCGGCGGGTTGGCGACGCACCAGGATGTGGTTGCAGCTTTCGTCGATCTCGACTTCCATCGCGTTGACCCGATGATCGTCTTCGATCACCTGCGTCATCAATGCCACGTCTCCGGTGACCAGCGATTCGATAGCCAACTTGATCTGGTTCTCGACCAGTCCGCCCATCTGCAGCACTCGCGCGCGAACGGCTTCCAGCTCTGCGTCGAATTGTTTGGAGGTGTGTTCGGTGCCGACCATGATCATTCCTTAAAGGTTGTTGCAAATGACGGAAGCTAACAGAGCCCCGTTAAATATTTGTTACGCCGCTGTCAGCGTTTGCACGCCATCCGGCGTACCCAGCAACAGTACATCCGCCGGGCGCAGCGCAAACAGCCCATTGGTCACCACGCCGGGCAAATGGTTCAGTTTCGCTTCCAGTTCTGTCGGGTTCATGATGCTGAGCCCATGCACATCGAGGATGACGTTGCCGTTGTCGGTCGTGAAACCTTCACGCAGCTTGGGCTGGCCACCCAGCTTCACCATCTCGCGTGCGATGTAGCTTTGTGCCATCGGGATGACTTCGATCGGCAGCGGAAATTTGCCCAGCACATCCACCAGCTTGCTCTGGTCGCAGACGCAGATGAACTTCGCGCTCGCGGCCGCGACGATCTTCTCGCGTGTCAACGCGCCGCCGCCGCCCTTCACCATATGCATGTGCTTGTTGATCTCGTCTGCACCGTCAACGTAAACCGGCAGGTCGCCGGCATCGTTCAGCGACAGCACTTCGATGCCGTGGCCTTGCAGACGCTTGGCCGATGCTTCTGAGCTGGCGACCGCACCGCGGATCTTGCCCTTGATCTTGGCCAGCTCATCGATAAAGAAGTTGGCGGTGGAGCCGGTGCCCACACCTACGATGCAATCGTTGGGAACATAGGCGATCGCCGCCTGGGCGACTGCGCGTTTCAAATCGTCTTGTGTCATTGCCATATCTATTCTCTTTGTTGTCTCTCTCGGTGCGCTGATTATTGCAGGAATTCGGCGAATAAGGAAACGGGACGCCACGAAAGCCCTCGTTCGAGCGCTTTTCAAAAACTGGAACAGCGATTAGCATTTGCCTGCCGTGGGGGTGTAGCTCAGTTGGGAGAGCGTCTGGTTCGCAATCAGAAGGTCGTCGGTTCGATCCCGATCACCTCCACCATTTCACACCAACACTATTTCTGGCGTATTCCGTATAAGGCCTGCAAACGGATACATTCCGGGTTCTGCGTCCCGTCCGGCATCAGCGCGGGGAATTCGCGGCAAACGGAAGGGCGGTTCTCGTAGATGGTACACAAGCCATCCTCACCCAGAGCGACGCAGCGTCCCGGCGCGTGTTCCGTCCCCTTCATGCAAGCTCGGAACGGTGTCAGTTGCATCGCCATATCCGACGGCACGTAACCGCCCGGCTGGCTATCCATCTCACCCTGATAGAACGATACGCGATAGTGCTTGCAACAGACCGCACATCCCAGGCAGGGATTGTCGTTACCTGACATGTCGTAGAACGTACGACCGTCGTCCGTCTGAATCGATTGTTGGCTCATGGGATTAACCGCGTGGATGGTGCTGTGAATGCAACTGTTTCAGACGCTCGCGCGCCACATGGGTGTAGATCTGCGTGGTCGAGATGTCCGAATGACCGAGCAGCATCTGCACCACGCGCAAGTCTGCGCCATGATTGAGCAGATGCGTGGCAAAAGCATGGCGCAAGGTGTGTGGCGACAAAGGTTTGTGCAGACCACCTTGTTTGGCGTGCTTCTTGATCAGGTACCAGAACATCTGGCGTGTCATCGCCTCGGCGCGCTGTGTGACGAACAGCGCGTCGCTGACTTTTCCGGACAGCAATACGGGACGTGCTTCGGATAGATAGCGCCTGACCCAGTCCAGCGATTCCTCACCCAAAGGCACCAGCCGTTCCTTGCTGCCCTTGCCCATCACCCGTGTCACGCCCATGTCCAGACTGATCTGTGCCACATTCAGGTTGACCAGCTCGGATACGCGCAAGCCGGTGGCATACAGCACTTCCAGCATGGTGCGGTCGCGCATGCCCAGCGGTGTATCAACGTCCGGCGCATTCAGCAGCAGCTCGACATCTTCCTCGGTCAAACTCTTGGGCAGGCTGCGCGGCAGCTTGGGCGTGGCGATCTGCAGGGTCGGATCAACGCCGATCCGGTTCTGCCGCAACAGGTAACGGAACAAGCGTTTCAGGCTGGAGATGGCGCGCGAAGTCGAGGTCGCTCTGGCTTTCTGCTTGCTCACCAGATAGGCGAGAAACCCCTGGATGTCGGCATGTGTCGCAGCAAGCAAGCCGCATCCGCGTTGCGCCGCCAGCCATAGTGAGAATTTGTTCAGATCGCGCCGATAGCTTTCCAGCGTGTTGCGCGACAAACCGTCCTCCAGCCACAGCGCATCACTGAACTCATCCAGCAGTTCAGCGTCGCTCATGGGCTAGCAGCCACCGTTTGATGTTCAGTGCATCTTCGTCTGCACGATGCATGAAGCCTCCCAGGCCCTTTTTACCGACCACCCGATGACACGGTATGACGAGGGGAATGGGGTTGCTGCCGCACGCCTGACCGACAGCCTGAGCGCTGGAACCGATCTGCGCAGCCAGTTCGCCATAGCTTTGTGTCTGACCGCTGGGAATGGCCAGCATCGCTTGCCAAACGTTGCACTGGTGGTGCGTACCGTCGAGTTCGAACGGCAGGTCTATCTCGTGCCGCGGGTCAGCCAGATAGGCCTCCAGTTCGGCACAGATCATTTTCGCCATTTCGCCCAACGGGGCTTGGAGTTTGGTGCTCTGTGGCAAGAGTTCGATGCCCAGCAGATCCGTGTCTGAACAACGGATGCCGAGCTTGCCGAATGGGGCGGACATGATGGCTTGGTATTTCATGCGCGCATCATATCTGAAATGCAGAAATCTGCTTTGCTACCGCATAGCCGCTGAGTATTTGTAAATAAAAGGCCCAAAAAAACGGGAGCCGAAGCTCCCGTTTTCCATATTACCTGCAGCCTGATGATGCTTAGGCTTTGCGTGCAGGCAGTTTTTCCTTGATACGCGCCGACTTGCCGGAGCGGTCGCGCAGGTAGTACAGCTTGGCGCGACGGACATCACCGCGACGCTTCATTTCGATGCTGGCGATCAGCGGTGAGTAAGTCTGGAAGGTACGCTCGACGCCTTCGCCGGAGGAGACCTTGCGCACGATGAAGCTGGAGTTCAGCCCCTTGTTGCGCTTGGCGATCACCACGCCTTCGAACAGCTGCACGCGCTTGCGCTCGCCTTCGATCACGTTTACGCCGACGATTACGGTGTCACCAGCCGAGAATTCTGGGATGGTCTTGTTCAGACGCGCGATTTCTTCTTTTTCAAGAATGCCGATCAGGTTCATTTCATTTCCTTTTCTTTTCTTTTGCGGAAGCTTGTTCCTGCTGGTACTCAGCCAGTAGCCGAGCTTCCTGTTTAGTCAACTGGCGGTCTGCCAGCAAATCCGGACGACGTTCGGCAGTCCTGCCTAATGACTGCTTCAATCGCCACTTCTCTATCTCGGCGTGGTGCCCGGACATCAGAACATCCGGAACACCCTCGCCGTTATAAATCTCGGGCCGCGTGTAGTGCGGGCAATCCAGCAGGCCTTGCACGAAGGAATCCTGCTGCGCCGATGCGTCGTCACCCAAAACACCGGGGATCTGCCGCACTACGCTATCCATCACCACCATTGCCGCCAACTCGCCACCGGATAATACATAATCCCCGATGGAAAGCTCTTCATCCACCTGGCTGCGCAACAGGCGTTCATCCACGCCCTCGTAACGACTCGCCAGCAATATCAATCCCTCGTCCCGCGCCAGCAACTCCATCACCACTTCATGGCTGAGCGTCCTGCCCTGCGGCGAGAGGTGGATCACACGACTCTTTGCCTTGCCGCTTGCGGCCTGCGCTGCTTTCGCTGCGCTGATCGCTTTTTCCAGCGGCTCCGCCAACATCACCATGCCGGGGCCGCCTCCGTAGGGGCGATCATCGATGGTGCGGTAGTTGTCGGTCGTGAAGTCCCTCGGATTCCACGTTTGCAACTCGAACTGCCCTTTTTCTGCCGCCCGTCGCGTCACACCATATTGGGTGATCGCTTCGAACATCTCGGGGAACAACGTGACGACGTCGAACCTCATTTAAGGTAATCCGCCTGCCAATCCACCCGGATCATCTTGTTGGACAGATCGACATCCTGAACCACGCTTTCGATGAAGGGGAGCATCAGCTGCCCGTGTTCTCCCTGCAACACCAGCACATCGTTGGCACCCGTCTCCAGCAGATTCTCGACCGTGCCCAGCACCTCGTCCTGCAGGTTCCGTACCGTCATGCCGATCAGGTCGGACCAGTAATATTCGTCCTCGTCCTGCTCCGGCAATTGGGCGCGAGGTACGGCGATCAACTGACCTTTCAACTTTTCGGCTGCAGTACGGTCGGCCACACCTTCCAGCTTGGCGACGATCACCTTGCCGTGCACTTTGGCATCAAGCACTTTGGCAGGCTGCCAGGCTGCTTCGCTTCCCGAGTACCAAACGTCGTAATCGAGCAGACTATCCAGATATTCGGTGAAAGTCTGCACCTTCACCCAGCCCTGAATGCCTTGAGCAGCTACGATCTTTCCCATGACGACCATGGGACTTGCCTCATCAGGCTGTTGCAGCTGCACCGGCTTTTTTAACCAGACGGCTTACAGTCTCGCTCAACTGCGCACCCTTGTCTTGCCAGTGTGTAACGCGATCCAGCGCGATACGCAGGCTTTCTGTACCTTCAACAGCCAAAGGGTTGTAAAAGCCAACGCGCTCGATGAAACGGCCGTCGCGACGATTGCGAGAATCGGCTACGACCACGTTGTAGAACGGACGGTTCTTGGAACCGCCGCGAGAAAGACGAATGACTACCATAATGATTTCCGATATAAAAAGTTGATCTGGCCCGTGCCAAAGGGCGCGAATTCTACGACACCTTGCCGAAGTATGGCAAGGACTGAATTTTTTAGGGAAATCAGCGCTGCAGGATGACTTGCAGGACGAATTGGGTGCCCAGATAGGCGAGCAGCAGGAAAGCGAACCCGCTCAGGGTCAAGCGCACCGCGGTATGGCCACGCCAACCGTAGAAGTGATGCCCCACCAGAAGTCCGCCAAAAACGAACCAGGAGATCAATCCGAACAACACCTTATGGGTGAACTGGAAGGGCTGTCCAAACACCTGCTCCGAGAACAGGATGCCGGAAACCACGGTGATCGTCAGGATCACAAAACCGACGCCGATGACGCGGAACAGCAAGGACTCCATGGTCATCAGGGGTGGCAGGCTCTTTAATATCTTGGGCAGCCTGGCATGGTGCAGGCGCTTCTCGACCATGGAGATCAGCCCGGCATGCAAGGCAGCGATGGTGAGCAGGCTATATGCCAGCATGGCCATCAGCACATGCGTATCGAACAGACCGGACGGCGGCTGGGACAATATGTGCCCGACCGGGAACAGTCCCGGCAACACCGCACTGATAGCCGCCAGCGGCAGGACCAGCGCCAGCAAACCAGAAAGTGGGTAGAACAAACGCGCCACCCAGTACACCAGTACGGTCAGCCACAATATCAGCGACAGAGCATAGGTCACACCCAGATTCAGCGCGCCCCATACGAACAGGGTTTGATACAGCAAGGCACCATGCAACAGCAACGGCACGATCACTGCGAATCCCAGTGCGCCGCGATTCTTTTGTTCGGCAGTGCCTTCAGCTTGGGCGCGCCAGAACAGGAATGCCAATACAGCGTACAGGGCGAAAGTCAGCAGAGGCAGAGCTTGGTTCGACATGAAGAGTGCGGATGTTTTAGACTGTGCGGATTCTACACCAAGTCACTCAGGCATCATGCTCAACAATCTCACACAACGTTTCACCGGCATCATCAAGAACCTGCGCGGACAGGGGCGCCTGACCGAAAGCAACATTCAGGATGCGCTGCGTGAAGTACGCCTTGCACTGCTGGAAGCAGACGTCGCGCTGCCGGTGGTGAAGGAATTCATTGCCAAAGTAAAGGAAGCAGCGCTGGGTGAAGAGGTCATCGGCAGCTTGACGCCCGGGCAGGCACTGATCGGCGTGGTCAATCGCGAATTGACCAAACTGATGGGTGAAGCCAACGTCGGCATCAACCTCGCCACCGTGCCGCCCGCCGTGATCCTGATGGCCGGTTTGCAAGGCGCAGGCAAGACCACCAGCAGCGGAAAACTGGCCAAGCTGCTCAGCGAACAGCACAAGAAAAAGGTGCTGCTGGTCAGTTGCGACGTGTATCGCCCCGCCGCCATTGAGCAACTGCGCACGCTGGCCGAGCAACTCAAGATCGACTTCTTTCCTTCCGACATCTCGCAGAAACCACAGGCCATCGCCTTGGCCGCGCACGACTGGGCGAAGAAGCATCACCACGATGTGTTGATTGTCGACACCGCCGGTCGTCTCGCGGTAGACGAAGCGATGATGACCGAAATCAAAGACCTGCATTCCGCGATGAAGCCCGTCGAGACCCTGTTCGTGGTCGACGCGATGACCGGCCAGGACGCCGTGAACACCGCCAAGGCCTTCGGTGAGACCTTGCCGCTGACCGGCGTGATCCTCACCAAACTGGACGGCGATGCACGCGGCGGTGCGGCGCTGTCGGTACGGCAGATCACCGGCAAGCCGATCAAGTTCGTCGGCGTCAGCGAAAAACCGAACGGCCTGGAGGCCTTCCACCCGGAACGCATGGCGCAGCGCATCCTTGGCATGGGCGATGTGCTGTCGCTGCTGGAAGAAGCGCAACGCAATGTGGATATCGGCGCCGCGGAGAAGCTGGCCAAGAAGATGCAGAGCGGCAAGGGCTTCGATCTCAACGATTTCAAGATGCAGATCGTGCAGATGAAACAGATGGGCGGCATGGCTGCACTGATGGACAAGCTGCCTGCGCAGTTGGCCAATGCGGCAGCTGGTGCCAAGGTCGACGAGCGTCAGATCAACCGCACCGAAGGTATCATCAATTCCATGACCCCTTGGGAGCGCAGCCACCCGGAGCAGATCAAGGCTTCGCGCAAGAAGCGCATCGCGGCCGGTTCCGGCGTGCAGGTGATGCATGTAAACCAGTTGCTGAACCAGTTCGAGCAATCGCAGAAGATGATGAAGATGTTCAGCGGCAAGGGCATGATGGGCAAGATGATGAAGTCCATGGCCGGCAAGAAATTCCCCGGGATGAGATAGCAAAGGAAAAAACAATGGCAATAAAAGCGATCATTTTCGATGTGGACGGCACACTGGCGGATACCGAGGACGGCCACCGCAAATCATTCAACAAGGCATTCGCCGAGAGCGGACTGGACTGGAACTGGGATGTCGCACTGTACGACAAGCTGCTCAAAGTCACAGGCGGCAAGGAACGCATCAAGTATTTTGTATCCGACTTCCTGCAAGGTTATGAGAAGCCAGAGAACTTCGACGACTTCGTCAAACACTTGCATGTCGTGAAGACCGGCCACTACACCGCCATGCTGCGTGAAGGCGCCATTCCGTTGCGTCCCGGCATCAAGCAACTCATCCATGACGCGCGCACTGCAGGCATCACGCTGGCCATTGCCACCACCACCACTGCCGAGAACGTTAGCGCCTTGCTGGAAGTTGGCTTGGGCAGAGATTGGGCAAGTTTCTTCGCTGCCAACGGCTGCGGCGACATCGTGCCCAGAAAGAAGCCTGCACCGGACATCTACGACTGGGTGCTGGACAAACTGGCACTGCAACCAGGCGAGTGCATAGCGCTTGAGGATTCCTATAACGGCCTGCACTCTGCGCTTGCGGCAGGCATCAAGACCTACATCACCACCAATCCGTATACGCACACCCAGGATTTCACCGGCGCAGCTGCCGTGCTGAATGATCTGAGCGACTTGCCCGCTTTCTACCAAATGAGCGGTCTGCGTATTTAGGCAATCGGCGGGTTTCCTGCTAATCTTGCGGACACTATCAATTGTCCGTGAATCACCATGCAAGGTTATCTGAAACGCATCCTGACCGCCCGTGTCTACGACGTGGCCGTTGAAACATCGCTCGAACTAGCGCCCGATCTGTCTGCGCGCACCGGCAACACCATACTGTTCAAACGCGAGGACATGCAGCCAGTGTTCTCGTTCAAGCTGCGCGGGGCTTACAACAAGATGGCGCAGCTCACACCCGAACAGCTGAAGCGCGGCGTGATCGCCGCCTCGGCCGGCAATCACGCGCAGGGCGTAGCGATGTCTGCAAACCGCCTAGGCTGCAAAGCCACCATCGTGATGCCCACCACCACCCCGCAAGTGAAGATCGATGCGGTCAAGCACTTCGGCCAGCGCTCGGTCGAGATCGTGCTGCACGGCGACAGCTACAGCGACGCCTGCACCCATGCCTACACACTGGAGAAGGAGAGGCAACTCACCTTCGTACACCCCTTCGACGATCCGGATGTGATCGCCGGCCAGGGCACCGTCGCAATGGAGATCCTGCGTCAACGCCAGGCCCCCATCCATGCCATTTTCTGCGCCATCGGCGGCGGTGGTTTGATCGCGGGCGTGGCCGCCTACGTCAAACAGGTGCGTCCCGACATCAAGGTGATCGGCGTGCAAACCACCGACTCGGACGCGATGGCACGTTCGTTGAAAGCGAAGAAACGTGTCACGCTCAACGACGTCGGCCTGTTCTCGGACGGCACGGCAGTGAAACTGGCTGGCGAAGAGACCTTCCGCGTATGCAAGAAATATGTGGACGAGGTGATCTTGGTCGACACCGACGAAGTGTGCGCCGCCATCAAGGACGTGTTCCAGGACACGCGCTCCATCCTCGAGCCGGCCGGTGCGCTGGCAGTCGCCGGCGCCAAAGCCTATGCCAAGCGCGAACAACTCAAGGGCGAGACGCTGGTCACCGTGTGCAGCGGCGCGAACATGAATTTCGATCGCTTGCGCTTCGTCGCTGAACGTGCCGAGATCGGCGAGAAGCGCGAAGCCATCCTCGCGGTGACCATCCCCGAGGCGCCGGGCAGTTTCCGCAAGTTCTGCTCGCTGCTGGGCAAACGCAACATCACCGAGTTCAACTACCGCTACGCCGACCCGAAAGCGGCGCGGGTGTTCGTTGGCATCCAGGTCAAAGATCAATCTGAAACGATGGACTTGATCGACAAACTCGAGCGCAGCAAGCTACCCGCGCTGGACCTGTCCGACAACGAGATGGCCAAGCTGCACCTGCGCCATCTGGTCGGCGGTCATGCGCCGGAGGCGAAGGACGAAATCCTGTTCCGTTTCGAGTTCCCGGAACGGCCCGGTGCGCTGATGAACTTCCTCAACAGCATGAGCCATAACTGGAACATCAGCCTGTTCCACTACCGTAACCACGGTGCGGACTACGGTCGCGTGCTGGTCGGCATGCAGGTACCACATCAGGACAAGAAGGCGCTCAAGACCTTCCTCGATACACTCGGTTACCGCTATTGGGACGAGAGTGACAACCCGGCGTACCGCCTGTTTTTGGGATGATGCGGTGAGCACGGATCATTTCCGTGCCTTTACGCGTCCGCGACACACCACCCTCAACGAGAGTGTTTTGCGTGAATTACCGCGAAGTTAAGCTCTGTTTTATTAGCAATAGCGTGCGTTCATCGCATTGTAGACAATCAAATAGGGGCTCATGAACATCCAAGCTAGGAAGCAGACCCTCCGGCAACGTATAATCGCCGCCCGCGAAAATCTGGCCGCGTCTGAACGGTTGCGCCTGAGCAATGTCATCCTGCGCTCGGTGAGCGGTCTGCCTGCATATCGGCAAGCTGCAACAGTGCTGGGATACCTGAACTTCGGTGCAGAGCTGGCGACTGAAACGTGGGTGGAGCAGGCTTTGAGCGATGGCAAACGTGTTCTACTGCCCCGCGTGAACAAGGCCAGCAAGCATCTGGACTTGTATCAGATAAATGATTTGCAGCGCGACGTGGCGCCCGGCTTGTGGGGCATACGCGAACCGCTGATAGAGCGATGTATAAAAGAAGAAGTACCGGGAACGATCGATTTCGTGTTGTTACCCGGTGTGGCGTTCACCCGAAACGGGAAGCGCTTGGGCTATGGGGGCGGTTTCTACGACAGACTGCTGGCTCGCTTGCCGCATCGACCGGCTTTGGTCGCTGCCGCATTCGGGCTGCAAGTCGTCGCAGACATCCCGCTGGAGGACACCGACCGCGCAGTGGAATGGTTGGTGACGGAAAACGAAATATTGCGTTGTAACCGAGAGAGAGAGTAAGCGATGGCCACACAGATACCCGATCACGATCCGCAGGAAACCCAGGAATGGCTGGAGTCGCTCCAGTCCGTGCTGAAAGAAGGAGGCGCGCAACGCGCCCACTTCCTGCTTGATCAATTGATCAACCATGCACGGCTGGCCGGCGACGATATGCCGATCAGCGCCACCACGCCCTACGTCAACACCATCCCGGTGGACAAGGAAGAGCGCTCGCCAGGCAACCATGAACTTGAGCACCGCATTCGCGCGCTGACGCGCTGGAACGCGATGGCGATCATCCTGAACGCGAACAAGGAATCTTCCGAGCTGGGCGGCCACATCGCCAGCTTCGCTTCGGCCGCCACCTTGTATGACGTAGGCTTCAACCATTTCTTCCGCGGCCAGACCAAGGATCACGGCGGCGACCTGGTGTATTTCCAGGGCCACTGCTCGCCCGGCATCTATGCGCGCGCCTTCCTCGAAGGCCGCCTGTCCGAAGAACAACTGCGCAAGTTCCGCCAGGAAGTGGACGGTGACGGCCTGTCTTCCTATCCGCACCCGTGGCTGATGCCGAACTTCTGGCAGTTCCCCACCGTGTCCATGGGTCTGGGTCCGCTGATGGCCATCTATCAGGCGCGCTTCATGCGCTATCTGCAGCATCGCAACCTGTCGCAGACCGACGGCCGCAAGGTATGGGCATTCCTCGGCGACGGCGAGACCGACGAGCCGGAATCGCTGGGTGCGATCTCCATGGCCGGCCGCGAAGGTCTGGACAACCTGATCTTCGTGATCAACTGCAACCTGCAGCGTCTGGACGGCCCGGTACGCGGCAACGGCAAGATCATCCAGGAACTGGAAGGTGTGTTCCGCGGCGCGGGCTGGAACGTGATCAAGGTGGTATGGGGTCGCTGGTGGGACCGCCTGCTGGCCAAGGACAAGAGCGGCCTGCTGGCGAAACGCATGATGGAAGTGGTGGACGGCGAGTACCAGACCTACAAGTCCAGGGATGGCGCCTATGTACGCCAGCATTTCTTCGGCAAGTATCCCGAGTTGCTGGAACTGGTGGCAGACATGTCCGACGACGAGATCTGGCGCCTGAACCGCGGCGGTCATGATCCGTTCAAGGTGTTCGCCGCCTACTCGGCAGCCACCAAGCACAAGGGCCAGCCTACCGTGATCCTGGCCAAGACCGTGAAGGGATACGGCATGGGTTCATCGGGCGAAGCACAAAACCCGACCCATCAGCAGAAAAAGATGGAAGGCGAATCGCTGCGTCATTTCCGCGACCGCTTCAACATCCCGGTGAGCGACGAACAACTGCCCAACCTGCCGTTCGTGCGCCCGGCGCCCGACAGTCAGGAAGCGAAATACCTCAAGGAACGCGGCGCGAAGATGGGCAACATCCCGGCACGCGAACCGCTGGCACACCCGCTCAACATCCCGACACTGGACGCTTTCGATGCACTTCTGAAATCGAGCGAGGATCGCGAGTTCTCCACCACCATGGCCTTCGTGCGCCTGCTCGGCATGCTCGTGAAGGACAAAGCGATCGGCAAGCAGATCGTGCCTATCGTACCGGACGAGTCACGTACCTTCGGTATGGAAGGCATGTTCCGCCAGCTCGGCATCTTCTCGCAGGTGGGTCAGTTGTACACCCCGCAGGATGCCGACCAGCTGATGTTCTACAAGGAATCCGAGTCCGGCCAGATCCTGCAGGAAGGCATCAACGAAGCCGGCGGCATGGCCGACTGGATCGCCGCCGCGACCGCTTACGCCAACCATGGCGTGGCGATGATCCCGTTCTACATCTATTACTCCATGTTCGGCTTCCAGCGCATCGGTGATCTGGCCTATGCGGCGGGCGACCTGCGCGCGCGCGGCTTCCTGGTCGGCGGTACGGCCGGCCGCACTACGCTGAACGGTGAGGGCCTGCAGCATCAGGACGGCCACAGCCATCTGATGGCCGCGACCATCCCCAACTGCATGTCCTACGACCCCACGTTCGCCTATGAACTGGCCGTGATCGTGCAGGACGGTATGCGCCGCATGTATCAGGAACAGCAGGACGTGTTCTATTACCTCACGGTGATGAACGAGAACTACACCCACCCGGCCATGCCCAAGGGTGCCGAGCAAGGCATCATCAAGGGCATGTACAAGTTCAGCAGCACCAAGGCCAAATCCAAGACCAAGGTACAACTGCTGGGCAGCGGCACCATCCTGCGTGAGGTCATCGCCGCCGCTGAACTGCTGGAACGCGACTTCGACATCTCTTCAGATGTGTGGAGCGTGACCAGCTTCAACGAGTTGCGCCGCGAAGGTATCGACTGCGAACGCTGGAACATGTTGCATCCCGAAGCCAAGGCACGCGTCAGCTATGTCGAACAGTGTCTGGATGCAAACACACCCGTCGTCGCCGCGACCGACTACATCCGATCCTATCCGGACCAGATCCGTCCTTATGTGAAGGCGCAGTACAAGACCTTGGGTACGGACGGTTTCGGCCGTTCCGACTTCCGTCGCAAGTTGCGCGAGTTCTTCGAAGTTGATCGCTACTACGTGGCCGTCGCAGCACTGAAAGCGCTGGCAGACGCAGGCAGCATCGATGCGAGTGTGGTCAGCAAGGCGATCAAGCAATACCAGATCGACGCTGACAAGCCGAATCCCACCACGGTGTAATCGAGGAGAACGACGTGGCAGAAATCAAGAACGTATTGGTACCGGACATCGGCGGTTTCAAAGGTGTCGAAATCATTGAAATAGGCGTGAAGGCCGGCGAGAAAGTCACGGCCGAACAGACGCTGATCACACTGGAGACCGACAAGGCCACCATGGATGTGCCCGCGCCGTTCGACGGCGTGGTGACGGAACTGAAGGTCAAGGTCGGCGACAAGGTGTCGGAAGGCGATCTGATCGCACTGATCGAAGCCGCTGCTAGTGCAGCGCCGGCTGCCGCCGCTCCGTCCGCGTCCGCGCCACAGGCTGCACCTGTTGCGACAGCACCCGCTGCGAAACCGGCGACGGTCGCTGCACCAGTTGTTGCTGCAGCGCCTGCAGCTGTTTCCGGCGGCGGCAATGCACACGCCAGCCCATCCATCCGTCGCTTCGCACGCGAACTCGGTGTCGATCTGACACGGGTAAAAGGTAGTGCGGACAAAGGTCGCATCACGAAAGACGACGTGCAGAACTTCGTCAAGCAATCGCTGGCCGGTGGTGGCGCGAGCACTGGCGGTGGTGCGTTGCCCGGCCTGCTGCCGTGGCCGGATGTGGATTTCGCCAAGTTCGGCGCGATCGAATCCAAGCCGCTGTCGCGCATCAAGAAGATCTCCGGCGCCAACCTGCACCGCAACTGGGTGATGATCCCGCATGTCACGCAGTTCGAAGAGGCTGATACCAGCGAACTGGAAGCCTTCCGCAAACAGCTCAACGAGGAGTACGCCAAGCAGGGCATCAAGATCACGCCTCTGGCCTTCATGCTCAAGGCGGTCGCCGTGACACTGAAGCACTTCCCGGATTTCAACGCCTCGCTGGACGCGAGCGGCGAGAACCTGATCGTGAAGAAATACATCCACATCGGCGTCGCGGTGGATACGCCCGACGGTTTGATGGTGCCAGTGATCCGCGACGTGGACCAGAAAGGCATAGCTCAACTGGCGCAGGAGCTGATGGAAGTCAGCGCGCGCGCGCGCGACAAGAAGATCACCGCTGCCGACATGCAGGGCGGCGGCTTCACCATCTCCAGCCTGGGCGGTATCGGCGGCACCTCGTTCACGCCCATCATCAATGCGCCGGAAGTGGCCATCCTCGGCGTGTCGCGTTCCAGCATGAAACCGGTGTGGAAGGACGGCGAGTTCGTGCCGCGCCTGATGCTGCCGCTGTCGCTGTCCTACGACCACCGCGTGATCGACGGTGCAGCCGGTGCGCGCTTCACCACCTATCTGGCGCACGTGCTGGCAGACGTGCGCCGGCTGGCTGTCTGAGCAGTGGCACAGCCGATCGGCATCCTGGGCGGTACGTTCGATCCCATCCATCATGGACATCTGCGTATCGCGCAGGAGGCGCTGGAACAGTGCGGTATGTCTCAAGTGCGCTTCATACCCAGCGGAACGCCGCCGCATCGCCCCGCTCCACAAGCACCCGCCAAGGCACGATGGGAGATGGTGCGGCTGGCGGTGACCGGTCACCCTGACTTAGTGGTGGATACGCGCGAAGTGTTCCGCACCGATCCCTGCTATACCGTCGACACGCTTAAGACGCTGCGTGCAGAACTGGGTGCCCAGCAACCGCTGTGCCTGATACTCGGCGGCGATGCTTTCCTGCAACTGCACACCTGGCACGAATGGCGGCAGCTGTTCGATCTGGCACACATCGTGGTGCTGCAACGCGCAGGCGGATTACCGCTGGGCAATGCGATCGCCCAGGCCGATGATGCACTGCAGACCGAATACCGCGCGCGTCTCGCGCCGGGTGCACAAGCACTGCACGAGACACCAGCCGGCGCGATCTTCGTCGCCGACATGCCTGCGCTGGAGATATCATCCACTGACATCCGCCGCCGCAGTGCAGAGGGCAAGAACATCCGCTATCTGGTACCCGATGCCGTAGCCCACCATATTCAAACCAATCAGACCTACTCAACATGCTGAACGTAAAAGACAAGACCGCCGCAGTCGTGGCGGCACTGGAAGACATCAAGGCGATGGACATCGAAGTCATCGACACGCGCAAGTTCAACTCGCTGTTCGAAGCGATGGTGATCGCCAGCGCACAATCCACACGCCAGACCAAGGCGCTTGCCGACCAGGTGGAAAAGAAACTCAAGGAACTCGGCGAGGAAGTGATCGGCGTCGAGGGCGGAGACAGCGGCGAATGGGTGCTGGTCGACCTGGGCGACGTGGTGGTGCACATCATGCAACCTGCGGTGCGTGCCTATTACAACCTTGAAGAATTGTGGGGCGTCCAACCCAAGCTGCGCGCCCAAACCGGCAAATGAAACTGATGATCCTCGCGGTGGGCAACAAGATGCCCGCGTGGAT
This sequence comes from Gammaproteobacteria bacterium, assembly GCA_018819205.1. Taxonomy (GTDB): domain Bacteria; phylum Pseudomonadota; class Gammaproteobacteria; order Burkholderiales; family Gallionellaceae; genus Sideroxyarcus. The sequence continues at coordinate 18,935 of JAHJQE010000010.1, read as the reverse complement.
CACAGAGGGTTTCAACGAATACGCCAAGCGCATGCCGCGCGAGGCGAGCATCTCGCTGGTCGAGATCAAACCGGAACCGCGCACTACCGGCAAGACCACCGCACAGATCATGGAGGCCGAGGCGCAGCGCATCCTGGCTGCCCTGCCCGCCTCCGCACACTGCATCGCGCTCGACGAGCACGGTGCAACCCCCACCACCAAACAATTGGCGCAGCAGCTGAAAGACTGGATGCAACAGGGCGGCGATGTCGCCTTCATCATCGGCGGTGCCGACGGCCTGCACGCATCGGTCAAACAGCGCGCGCGGCAACTGATGGCGCTGTCAGCCTTCACTCTCCCGCACGGCATGGTGCGCGTGCTGCTGGCCGAGCAGCTTTATCGCGCACACTCGCTGATGCACAATCACCCCTACCATAGAGAATGAACCAAGGTCAGCCATGAGCCTCAGCCACTCACGCATCTATCTCGCCTCGCAAAGTCCGCGCCGCCGTGAACTGCTCAAACAGATCGGCGTGCGTTTCGACCCGCTGCTGTTGCGCAACGACCCACGCCGCGGAATACAAGTGGACGAAACGCCGCTAGAAGGCGAACTCCCCGCCGACTATGTGCAGCGCATCTGCCGTGAAAAGGCCGAGGCCGGCTGGGAAGCGCTGATGCTGCGCAAGTTGCGCATTCATCCGGTACTGGCAGCGGACACCACTGTCACCGTGAACGGCAAGATCATCGGCAAGCCGGTCAACAACGAACATGCCTTACAGATATTGAGCGAACTGTCCGGCACAAGCCATCAGGTACTCACAGCCGTCGCTGTCGTCCTCGAAAACAGGCTGGAGATGCGACTGTCGACCACCACTATCACTTTCGCCGAACTGAGCGAGGCACGTATCCGCCGCTACCTGTTGACCGGCGAGGCCCACGACAAAGCTGGCGCCTATGGCATCCAGGGCGCCGCCGGTGCTTTCATAAAGCATATCGACGGCAGCTACACAGGCGTGATGGGACTGCCTTTGTGTGAAACGGTAGAATTGCTGCAATCTTTCGGAGTCTCCACCTCATGAACGAAGAGATACTGATCAACGTCACCCCGCAGGAGACGCGCGTCGCCGTGATGCAGCAGGGCGTGGTTCAGGAATTGCACATCGAACGCGGCAGCCAGCGCGGCCTGGTCGGCAACGTCTACGTCGGCAAGGTGAAGCGCGTGCTGCCCGGTATGCAGTCCGCCTTCATCGACATCGGCCTGGAACGGTCCGCTTTCCTGCACGTGGCCGACATCTGGGAGAACCGCATCAACGGCGACGCGGCCAAACCCATCGAAAAAGTACTGTTCGAAGGACAGAGTGTGCTGGCGCAGGTGATCAAGGACCCGATCGGCAGCAAGGGCGCGCGCCTTTCCACACAATTGAGCTTCGCCGGTCGGCTGCTGGTCTACCTGCCGCAGGAAGCGCACATCGGCGTATCGCAACGCATAGAGAACGAGGAAGAGCGCGAGACCCTGCGCGCGCGCCTGCAGCAGTTGCTCCCTCCCGAACATGGCGGCGGCTACATCATCCGCACCATGGCTGAGGGATCTACGGACGAAGAGATGCGCGCCGACGTGGCCTATCTGGACAAGTTGTGGGACAAGTTGCAACAACAGGCGAAACAGCTGGGCGCGCCGGCACTGCTGTACAAAGAGCTGGATATCAGTTTGCGCGTGCTGCGCGATTTTGTCAGCCCGGACTCCTCGCGCATCCTGATCGATTCACGCGACACGCACCAGCGCATGCAGGCCTTCGCGGCCGACTTCAGCAGCGCCGCACTGGGTAAATTGAGCCACTACATCGGCACGCGCCCCTTGTTCGACCTGTACGGCATCGAAGACGAGATCGAATCGGCACTGTCCAAACGCGTCAACCTCAAGTCGGGCGGCTACCTGATCATCGACCAGACCGAGGCGCTCACCACCATCGATGTGAACACCGGCGGCTTTGTCGGCGGCCGTAACTTCGACGACACCATTTTCAAGACCAATCTGGAAGCGGCACAGGTCATCGCGCGTCAACTGCGCTTGCGCAACCTGGGCGGCATCATCATCTGCGACTTCATCGACATGGACAGCCAGGAACATCGCGACGGCGTGCTGGAGGAGTTCCGCAAGATGCTGGCACTGGATCGCACACGCATCAACGTCAACGGCTTCTCTTCCCTGGGATTGGTCGAAATGACGCGCAAACGCACACGGGAGAGCCTGGCGCACGTGCTGTGCGAACCCTGCCCCACCTGTCAGGGGCGCGGCGAGGTCAAGACCGCACAGACCGTCTGCTACCAGATCATGCGCGAGATCCTGCGCGAGGCCCGCCAGTTCAATGCACGCGAATACCGCATCCTCGCTTCCCAGCAAGTAATCGACCTGTTCCTGGACGAAGAATCGCAAAGCCTTGCCCAGTTATCCGACTTCATCGGCAAGCCGGTCTCACTGCAAGTCGAGACACTTTACAATCAAGAGCAATACGATGTCATCCTGATGTAGGGGTCGCGCGTTAGTTGCTAGCCTTCCGGATTCTTGCGATTGCGGGAAACCGGACTCAAGGCAACAGCAACAGTGCGATTTCAAGCCGGCGCAAGCCGGCTTTTTTTTCTGTGTATCATCCCCGCATGCGCCATCTGTTACAGAAACCAATATTCCATGCGGCCTGCCTGTGGGCAGCTATCTGCCTGCCTGTATCGGCGGCTTCGGCCATGGACAACCCGCTCCCGGAGTTGGCCGATTCCGGCATGCAACAGGCTGATGTAACAAGAGAATACGTGTCGCAGCATTTTGTCAGGCTGATCACCGGTCTGGATCGATTCTTCGGCGATGAACGCAATTTCCAGGAAAGCAATCGCAGCGTGTTCCAGTTGGATCTCAATGAGCTGATGCAGTCCGGCGGCCAACGTGACACTTCACTGTCGGGGCGTATCAAACTACACCTCCCCTCGACAGAGCATCGCATGCATCTGCTGCTGGAAAGTGATCCCGAGCAGAACACTGCCGGCGCTGGCGCCTCTCCCCAGAATCAGGCACAACTTATCGGCCCCTTCCGTGCGCCGGGTGAATACGGCCTGGCACTGCGGGTGGAAAAGAGCGAGGAACAGGTGTGGCACACCAGTGCCGATGTCGGTGTCAAACTGCATGCGCCGCTGGAACCGTTCGCCCGTACGCGTGCGAGCCTTGTCGTTCCGCTGGGTGAATGGCGCATGAAACCGGCGCAATCGCTGTATTGGTTCAGCCAGTCCGGTCTGGGGGAGACCTCGCAGGTCGACTTCGAACGCCCTTTGGCAGCGCAGACGCTGTTCCGTGCCACCAGCAGTGTGACATGGCTACACCTGCCGCAGCGCTTCGATCTGCAGCAGGACTTCACCATATTCCACTCGCTGGACGAGAAACGCGCACTGCAATATCAGCTCAGTCTGATTGGCGTCAGCAAACCACAATCCATGCTGGACGATGCCGTGCTTTCACTGCTGTACCGTCGTCAATTGAACCGGCGCTGGTTGTTCTTTGAATTCAATCCGCAACTGCATTTCCGGCATGCACAAAGCTACGCCATGGATCCGCTACTCTGGCTGCGCTTGCAGATGCTGTTCGACGAAGAATAAGGGCGTTGCCCTGTTCTTGGCAGCCATTGACTCGAGAGGTTGCCGTCTGCCAGATCACGTCGGCTGGAGGCTAGCTGGAATACGGTATACGCCGCTTCCCTCTCTGGCGCTTTCAAGCTTTTAGACAAGTCTCCGGATCGACTGCACTGCCGGTGACAGCCACTACCTTGTGACGGGACTGTGCACCCTGCTTGAGTTCCACCTGCCTCAGCGCCACGCCGAAGGTATCGGCGATGAACCTGCACAAGGCATCGTTGGCTCGCCCTTCGATGGGCGGCGCAGCAAGGCGTATCTTCAATGCCTCGCCATGCAGGCCCGCGACCTCGCTGCGTTTGGCCCCCGGCTGAACGTGCAAGGTCAAAGTCAGCACGTCGCCGTTGCGGCGGTACCACTCACTCACAGCAATCGCGTCGCCGCCTGCTCCAGGCCGCCGACCAATACGATCAGCAACAACTGGCACAACAGCAGCAGTACCAGAATGGACAGATCGAAATTGCCCATGGGCGGGATGCGACGCCGCAGGGGTTGCACGAAGGGATGGTTCACCGCTGCCAGCAGCGGTGCCAGTGGCGTTTGCGGATTGACCCAGGACAGGACCGCCTCCAGCAACAGACTGGCCATCAGCAGATACAGACTCAGCTTCAGCAATTTGACCAGCGTCCACAGCAGCAGGCCGAACAGCGGGAAAGTGTCGAACGGGTAGCCCTGCAAGCTGAGGAACGCCACCAGATAGACGAATTCGAATACCAAGGCCAGCAGCAAGGTGGCACTATCCATCCCGGCTACCGCAGGCAGGCGGCGGCGCAGCGGCAGCACTATGAAATCGGTGATCGCCAGCACGAACTCGCCTAGCGGATTGCGCATCGGTACGCGCAGCCAGACCGCATGGAAACGGAACAGCAACACGGCCGCGAACGGTTGCAGCAGCGCATCGACCAGAAACAGCAAAGCTTCAGCCAGCATCTTTATCCTTGCCGAGTTCGTCGCCCATCTCTTTGGCACGTGCGGCAGCGGCATGTGCCGCAGCCACGATGTGCTGTTTCACCCTGTTAGCATCAAGTGCGACCAGTGCGCGCTCCGTTGTGCCGTTCTTTGAAGTCACATTGGCGCGTAGCGTGGCGATGTCCTGCTGGCTGCTGTCAGCCAGCTTGGCCGCGCCGATGAAGGTGTCCAGCACCAGCTGGCGTGACTGCAGATCATCCAGCCCCAACTCCTGCGCTGCCTGCTGCATGGCCTCAATGAAGTAGAACACATAGGCCGGGCCGCTACCCGAGATCGCCGTCACGCTATCCAGCAAGGATTCCTTCTCCACCCACATTGAGGTCCCGACAGCCTCGAGGATAGCCTCCGCCTTTTCCCGGTCAGCTCCGCTCACTGCCTCCAATGCGTACAGTCCGCTGACGCCATGCCTGATCAGTGCGGGCGTGTTCGGCATGGCGCGCACGATATTGCCGGTTCCCAGCCAGCGTGCGATGTCATGCGCGCGGATACCCGCGGCGATGGAGATGATCATCTGCCCGGTCAGCAAGGGCGCCAAGTTCCGGCATGCAGCCTGCATCTGCTGGGGCTTTACGGCCAGCAATATGATCTCGCTATAGGGGATCACGTCGCTTATGTCGGTCGTGGCACGTACCACGAACTCTGTGTGCAAATCTATGCAGCGTTCTTCATCCGACTCGACCACGCGTATCTTCGAGGGTGCGTAACCACGTTTGAGCAGGCCACCGATCAGCGCCTTCGCCATGTTGCCGCCACCGACAAAACAGATGTTCATAGTTCGCCTCCGTAATTCCTGTTGCCAAAGATCGCGGTGCCGACGCGCACTATAGTCGCACCTTCCTGTATCGCCACCGCAAAGTCATGCGACATACCCATCGAGAGTGTGTCCAGTTGCATGCCCTGCGCATTCAATGTCTCAAGCAATGCATGCATCTGCACGAACGGCGCGCGCTGCAGCACCGGATCATCGGCCGGCGCGGGGATCGCCATGAGACCACGCAACTGCAACCGAGGCAACTGCGCAACCTCTCTTGCCAGCTGCATCACGTCTTGGGGTGTGACACCGCTCTTGCTCTCCTCACCGCTCACATTGACCTGCAGACAGATGTTCAACGGCAGCATCGATTCCGGCCGCTGCGCCGACAGGCGTTCGGCGATCTTCAGCCTGTCCACGCTGTGCACCCAGTCGAAGTGTTCGGCGATGGGACGCGTCTTGTTGCTCTGTATCGGCCCGATGAAATGCCATTCCAGCGGCAGGTCACGCAAGGTCTCGATCTTGTCCAGCGCCTCTTGCAGGTAGTTCTCGCCGAAAGCGGTCTGTCCGGCCTGATATGCCTCGCGTACAGAGACTGCCGGAAAGGTCTTGCTGACCGCCAGCAGATGCACCGCATCGGAGCGGCGTCCAGCCGCTACCGACGCTTCGGTTACAGCCCGTCTCACGGCTTGCAAGTTGGAAAGGATTGCAGTCATAATCGGGCGGCCTGCACGATAGTGGCGGTTGTTTAACGACTGGGGAATTATATATGGATATCACCGAACTGCTCGCCTTCGGCGTGAAGAACAAAGCCTCCGACTTGCACCTCTCCGCTGGCTTGCCCCCGATGATCCGCGTGCACGGCGATATGCGCCGCATCAACCTGCCGGCGATGGAGCACAAGGAAGTGCACGCCATGATGTATGACATCATGAACGACGGACAGCGCAAACATTACGAGGAGAACAAGGAGGTCGACTTCTCGTTCGAAGTGCCCAACCTGGCGCGTTTCCGCGTCAACGCGTTCATCCAGAATCGCGGTGCCGGTGCGGTCATGCGTACCATTCCTTCCAAGATACTGACACTGGAAGACCTGAAGGCACCGCCCATCTTCAAGGACATCGCCGAGAACCCGCGCGGCATGGTGCTGGTCACCGGCCCGACGGGCTCCGGTAAGTCGACCACGCTGGCGGCGATGGTCAACCACATCAACGAGAACGACATGGGCCACATCCTGACCGTGGAAGACCCGATCGAATTCGTGCACGAATCCAAGAAGTGCCTGGTCAACCAGCGCGAAGTCGGCCCGCACACGCTGTCGTTCAACAACGCCCTGCGCAGTGCGCTGCGCGAGGACCCGGACGTGATACTGGTGGGCGAGATGCGTGATCTGGAGACCATCCGTCTGGCCATGTCCGCCGCTGAGACCGGCCACCTGGTGTTCGGCACCCTGCACACCAGTTCCGCCGCCAAGACCATCGACCGTATCATCGACGTTTTCCCCGCCGACGAGAAAGAGATGGTGCGCGCGATGCTGTCCGAATCGCTGCGCGCCGTGATCTCGCAGACCCTGCTCAAGACCAAGGACGGCAGCGGCCGCGCCGCGGCGCACGAGATCATGATCTGCACCCCCGCCATCCGCAACCTGATCCGAGAAGCGAAAGTGCCGCAGATGTATTCCGCCATCCAGACCGGCGGCAACATCGGCATGCAGACACTGGACCAGTGCCTGACCGATCTGGTCAAACGCGGTGTCGTCGCATCGAGCGAAGCTCGCGGCAAAGCAGCCAACAAGGATCTGTTCCCCGGCTAAGTCGCCGTTGAGCATCACTGAATCAGGAGTACAGCATGGAAAGAAGTCAGGCTACCGAACTCGTACACAATCTGCTGAAAGGCATGATCTCGCAGAAAGCGTCCGACCTGTTCGTCACTGCCGGCTTCCCGCCGGCGTTCAAAGTGGACGGCAAGATGACGCCCGTCTCCAGTCAGGTACTCTCTGCGCAGCACACGCAGGAACTGGCGCGCAGCATCATGAACGACCGCCAGGCCGCCGAATTCGAAGCCACCCACGAGTGCAACTTCGCCATCAGCCCGCCCGGTATCGGCCGCTTCCGCGTCAACGTGTTCATGCAGCAGCAGAGGGTCGGTATGGTATTGCGCACCATCACTACCAAGATACCCACCTTTGAAGAGCTGCGCCTGCCCGAGGTGCTGAAGGACGTCACGCTCACCAAACGCGGCCTGGTGATCCTGGTCGGCGGCACCGGCTCCGGCAAATCGTCCACGCTGGCGGCCATGATTGGCTACCGCAACTCCAACAGTCAGGGGCACATCATCACCATCGAGGATCCGGTGGAATATGTGCACGAACACAACAAGTGCATCATCACCCACCGCGAAGTCGGCGTGGACACGGACAACTGGCACAACGCACTGAAGAACACATTGCGTCAGGCACCGGACGTGATCCTGATCGGCGAGATCCGCGACCGCGAGACCATGGAATACGCGGTTGCCTTCGCCGAAACCGGCCACCTGTGTATGGCGACCTTGCACGCCAACAGCGCCAATCAGGCGCTGGACCGCATCATCAACTTCTTCCCGGAAGAACGCCGCGAACAGTTGCTGATGGACCTGTCGCTGAACGTGAAAGCACTCATCTCGCAGCGCCTGATCCCCAAGAAGGACGGCAAGGGCCGCTCCGCCGCGTTCGAGATCCTGCTCAACTCGCCGCTGATCTCCGACCTTATCTTCAAGGGCGAGGTACACCAGATCAAGGAAGTAATGTCCAAATCGCGCGAGATCGGCATGCAGACATTCGACCAGGCGCTGTTCGACCTGTTCGAGGCCGGCATGATCAGCTACGAGGAAGCATTGAAGAACGCCGACTCTGTGAACGACCTGCGCCTGCGCATCAAACTGGAAAGTGCCGAGACCAAGGATCGCGACGTGATGAGCGGCACCGAACACCTTAAACTGTCCTGATGCTTCAGCCTCGAGAATAAAGCCGCCATACAGGCGGCTTTATTATTTGCGGTTACTGCCGCTGACGATCTTGTATTCGAACAGCCGGCATTCGATCGCGCCGTTGAACAGCGGCGTGCGTTTGGAGGGTGTCAGCCGCATCAACTTGGCGATACGCAGATCACCCGTGAACAGGTAGGCGTTCCAGCCGCCGAACTTCTTCTTCAATACATCGCCCAGTTGTGGGTACAGCGCTGCCAGCTCGTCTTCATCGCCCATACGTTCACCGTAAGGCAGATTGGCGACAAGTATTCCTTCTTTCTCTGGCGGCGACGCTTCCAGCACGTTGCACTGCTTCAGATCGACCGTCTCGCGTATGCCCGCCTCCTCCAGATTCTGATGGGCGGCCAGCAGCGCATCGCCGTACAGGTCGCTGCCGTGCAGCGGCAATTCACATACCGGCTTCTGCACGGCGATGGCCGCCTCGCGCATCGCTTGCCAGGTCTTGGCATCGAAGTTCTTCAGTTTCTCGAAGGCAAAATGGCGCGCGATACCCGGCTGGATGTTGAGCGACATCTGCGCCGCCTCGATCAGAAAGGTGCCGCTGCCGCACATCGGGTCGAGCAAAGGGATACCCGGCTTCCAGCCCGTCATCATCAGGATGCCGGCCGCCAGATTCTCGCGCAACGGCGCGATGTTGGTATGCGTGCGCACACCGCGCTTGTACAGCGCCTCGCCCGAGGTATCCAGATACAGCGTGAACTTGTCACCCTCGAAGAAAGCGTGGATGCGCATATCCGGTTCCAGCTTGGCCACACTGGGGCGCTCCTTCTTCTCGGCGCGGAACTTGTCGCACACCGCATCCTTGATCTTGAGCGTGATGAATTCCAGGCTGGTCAGCGGACTCTTGATCGCCGTGACCTTGACCAGGATGGTGTGCTTCACATCGAACCAGCGCGTCCATGGCAGATCGTAGGTCGCCTTGTACACATCCTGCTCGTTGCGATACGGCGTCGGCGCCTGCACGCGCCACAGGATGCGCGACGCGAGGCGGCTTTGCAGATTGACGCGATAGCAGGTCGGCCAGTCTCCGGAGAAGCCGACGCCGCCGTCCGTCGCTTTCACGGCGCTGGCGCCGAACAAAGTCAGCTCGTCGGAGAGCAGTTTTTCCAGTCCGCGCGGACAGGTGGCGAAATAATCAGGCATGTTAGAAAGGCTTCACGACGACGAGGATGACGACCGCCAGCAACACCATTACCGGCACTTCATTGAAGAAACGGAACCAGACGTGGCTCTTGGTATTGCGGTCTTCCGCGAACACCTTCACCAGATGACCGCAGTACAGGTGATAGGCCACCAGACCGGCCACGAAGGTCGTCTTGGCATGCAGCCAGCCGCCGGAAAAACCGTAGCCGAACCACAGCCACAGACCGGTGATCACCGCCAGCGCGCCGATGGGCGTGACGAACTTGTACAGCTTGCGCTCCATCAGCTTCAGGCGTTCCTTCACGGCCGTTTCTTCGGCCATTGCATGATTGACGAAGATGCGCGGCAGATAGAACAGCCCCGCGAACCAGCTAACCACGAAAAATATGTGAAATGCTTTCAGCCACAACATATTGGATATCCCTATAAATTGTATTTTGCGAGCGAATCGCGGCGTCGCGTGCTCACTCGCTCCTCGTCTACCTAAGTGGTATGTCTCGTCGCTCGTTCCGCGGCTCCTTGCGCTTCATCTCGCAAAATACAATTTCTAGAGACATCCACAAACTACCTCGACAATCTACGTCTGAACAGAACCAGAGAAATATAGAAACCGACCATCGCATAGCTCAGCAGCACGCCGATATGCAGGAGCGCCTGCGCCGGCACCGCCCCCTTCATCAAGGGCCGCGCCAGATCCACCGCATGGGTCAGCGGCAAGGCGGCGGCAAGCGCCTGCAATGCCTCCGGCAGCTGAGTGACCGGAAAAAAGACGCCGCATAGTAGCATCATCGGTGTGATGACCAGCGTGAAGTAGTACATGAAGAAGTCGTACGCGGGGGCCAGTGCGGTCATGATCAGACCGACCGCGGCAAAGGTCAAACCGACCAGCAGCACCAGCGGAATCATCCACAAGGACATCAGCGAATCCGACAGGCCCAGTATCCAGATGACAATGAGCACTGCAGTACCGGACATCAGGCTCTTGGTTGCCGACCAGAGTATCTCCGACAGAACGACATCATCCAGCGTCACAGGGGTATTGAGAATGGCTTCCCAGGTGCGCTGCTCATGCATGCGCGCGAATGCGCCATACAACGATTCGAAGCTGGCGCTGTTCATGCTGCTGTAGCACAAGGTACCCGCCGCGAGGAAAGCGATGTAGGACGTACCGCCCATCTCAGGCAGCAGGCTGCCCAGACCGTAACCCAGGCCCAGCATGTAGATCACAGGGTCGGCCAAATGCCCGAGGATGGCAGGCACGGCGACCTTGCGCCACACCAGCCAGTGCCTGCGCCAGATGGGGAAGAAGCGCAGCGTCAAACGCGGCAATGCAAAATATTGAACACTCATCTCGATCTGTCCTGTTCCACCGCGGCGAACGCATCGGCAGGTGCCACCACGCCTTTGCCGCGTGCATAGACGCAACCTTTCGATGTGCCTTCCGCCGCGATGCGGTCGCCGTGCATGAAAGTATGCGTCATATAGAAATATTTCTCGTCCCATCGCTGCACTTCCAGCTTCACCTCGTAACGCTGGAAGATATTCAGCGGCTTCTTGTAGGTCATGGTGTGCTCTGCGATGACCGGTATCCAGTTGCGCTTGAACATCGCCTTCAACAGACCACTGCGCGCAAACACGTCCACGCGGTTCAAATCACAGATTGTCAGATAGCGGCCATTGTTCATATGAAAATTGATATCGATATCGTTCGGCAGCACGCGCAATGTGAGCGCGCTCGCATAACTCCCGCCCTCCATCCGCGGCATGAAGAAGGAACGGACGATGATCCACAGCATGCGGAAGATGAGATTCACTCGCGCATCTCTCTGCCGGTCAATTTCAAAAATACATCTTCCAGATTCGCCGGGCGATGCAGATAGCGCAGTGCACTCTGCGCCTGCAGGTGTGCCACCAGCGGCTGCGCATCCTGCACGTAGCAGAACACCGATTCGCCGCTCACTTCATGGCGTTGCGCAAAGATCGCACCGTGCTCGTTGGCCCACGCCCCGGAAGTTTCGCCGAACACCTCCACCACCTGCGGTTCGATGTTCTGCTCTATCAGATGGCGCGGCGACCCTTGGCTGATGATCCTGCCGTTATCCATCACTGCGAGACGGTGACAAAGGCGCTCGGCCTCGTCCATGAAATGCGTGGTGAGCAGCAGCGTCTTGCCCTGCTGCGTCAGCGCGTTCAGACGCTGCCAGATCAAATGGCGCGCCTGCGGGTCGAGACCGGTGGTCGGTTCGTCGAGGAACACCACATCGGGATCGTTCACCAGTGCACGCGCCAGCGTCAGACGGCGCTTCATGCCGCCGGACAGCGTCGGCACTTTCGCGTCGCGCTTGCTGGTCAGGCTGGCGAATTCAAGCAGATCCGGGATGCGCGCCTCGATCTCGCTGTCTTGCATGCCGAAGTAGCGGCCGTACACCAGCAGGTTCTCCGCCACGGTGAAGTCGGGATCGAGGTTGTCCATCTGCGGCACCACGCCCACCTTGATGCGCGCCTCCCGTGCCGCTTGCGGCACCGGCAGGCCGAGCAGCGTGGCCGTGCCCGCATCGGGCGCGATCAGTCCCAACAGCATGCGCAGCGTGGTGGTCTTGCCCGCACCGTTGGGCCCGAGCAGGCCGAAGCATTCACCTTTGTGGATCGCCAGATCCAGACCGTCCACCACGCGGTGACCCGCGTAGGATTTTTGCAGACCCTTGGCTTGTATGACCGGATTCACCACGCTACCCCATTGAAATGTCGCTTCACGATATCGCGCAATTGTGTCAGGCGACCGTGAAAGAAATGCTCCGCCCCTGGCAATACGGAGATGGGCAGATGCTGCGGGCGCGCCCATTCCAGCGCATCGAACAGCGGCACCACATCGTCGTGTTCGCCATGTATCACCAGCGTATCGGGCGACACGGCCGGCATCGCGAAACGCCCGACGGCCGGAGCCGCCAGGATCAGGTGTTGCGGCTGCAATTGCTGCGCGGCACGCGCCGCGACATAGCCTCCGAACGAAAAGCCAGACAACACGAGCGGCAGTTCGCTGCCGAACTGCTCCTGCGCGTAATGCGCCACCGCGATCAGATCCTCCGTCTCACCTTCGCCGCCCGTGAATCCGCCCGCGCTGACGCCGACGCCGCGGAAGTTGAAGCGCAAGGCCGCACAGCCCATGTCGGCGAAAGTCTTGGCCAGCGTCACCGCCACCTTGTTCTCCATCGTACCGCCCATGGTGGGCAAGGGATGCGCCACCACCGCGATGGCACGCAGCTCACCATCCGGCAGATGCGCCACGCCTTCAAGCTGCCCCACCGGGCCTTCCAGAATAAAGTTCTTCAGTGCGACGGCCATCAGATCTTCAACCGCCCCACCACGCGACCGTGTTTAAGATGTTCCTCGATGATCTCGTCCAGATCGCTCTCGTCGACGAAGGTGTACCAGGTACCTTCCGGATAGATCACCAGCACCGGGCCATCGTCGCAGCGGTCCAGGCAGCCGGCGGAGTTGATGCGGATCTTGTTGTGCCGGTCCGAGATGCCCAGCGCCTTGACCCTGTCTTTCACATAGTCGCGCGCTTTCTGCGCACCATGGTTGTTGCAGCAATCGCTGCCGTCAGCGCGTTGGTTGGTGCAGAAGAACACGTGCTTGTCGAAATACTGCGTCATTTATCTCTCTCCTCCACATTCATGATGCGGCGGCGCGCCCAGGCCAGATAGATCACCAGCAGCAAGGGGAACACCGCCGAAGCGATCTGCGACATCCAGTTGAAGTTGCGCAGATGGCCGTAGTGCCAATGATACAAGCGCATCGCGGCAGCGGGTGCGGTGCTGTCCAATACCCCTGCTGCCAGTGCCAGATAAGCGATGCTCGTCCCCAGCGCGGCCAGCAGCAGCGCCGGACGCGGCAACCAGAAGCTGGCACCCGTCAATGTCAGGCCCGCCAGCAGACCCAGTACTGCTTCACCGTTCAGCCACAGCATCAATGCCCAGGATTTCAGCAACACCGCAGCCGTGACGAACTTGCCCAGTGCCACCACGCTCAGCATCAGCAACAACGCCGCTGCCACATGGCGCCGGATACGGAACAGGGTCTGCAACAACAGCCCGATCAGCAGCAGGTTGCAGGCCACTGCCGCGCTCGCCCACATGCTGAACTGCGACGGCGCGAACGCCGCGATATGTCCCGCCTCTTCGGTGAGGAACACGTTGCCGAGCATGGGCAGCGAAGGATTGATCTGCGCGAACATCCACAGCATCACCAGCGCCAGGCCGAAATCCACCCCGTCTCCGCGCTGGAACAGTTCGATGCGCCACTGCGTCGCCCGTGCGAACCATGCCTGTGGCGCGATCCACAATGACAGCACCGACCCGCACAACGCGCCCATGCTGTTGGTGAGCACATCCACGCTGGCCACCGCACGCATCGGCAGATACATCTGCAGATATTCCATCGCCATCGACAAAAACAGCGCCGCCAAGGTCGCCAGTAGCATACTGCGCAGAGGCTTGAAGCGCGTGCCCAGATTGAGCGCCAGCAACATGCCCAGCGGCAGATAGGCCAGCCAGTTGGCGACTGCGTCGAACGCAGTATAGGTTTGGCTTTGATGTGAAACGAGCACTTCCATAAAGGACGCTGGCGAGGCCTCCCAACCCGCGAACGGGGACAGGCTGGCATACGCGATCATCAGCACATAACCCGCCAGCAGATAGCGGCGCAGCAAGGAACGATCGGATTGTGCGGACAGTGCGGGCATCATGTATACCCGACGAACAGGCTCGGGCTCATTTTTAGTTGACTCAGCAGTAGTGGTAGTAAAGAATGCGGCCCGCAGTTAAAACAACTATTACGTACGCCACACCGCACGGGAGGGGATTATGGCATACCTGCATTGGTCCAATGACTTGGACACGGGGATCGAAGTCATCGACAAACAGCATCGGCGCATCGTCGATCTGATCAACGAGTTGAACTCAGCCAACGAAAGCGGCGATACCGCCGTGATCAATCACGTGCTGGGCGAACTTGTCGACTACACCCTGTCGCACTTCAGCTTCGAGGAAGAATTGCAGGAGAAGGCGAACTATCCCTTCTCCAAGGCACACAAGCGCGTGCATGAGATCTTCACCAAGCGCGTCGATGAATTCCAGCAACGTGCCGCAGGCGGCGAGAACGTCGCACCGGAACTGCTCTCCATGTTGAAGATCTGGCTGGTCAACCACATCAAGGGCGATGACGCAGACTATGTGGAAGCCGTAGTCAACGCACTCGGGGTCGAGATCAAGAAGTCCGATACCAGCGGCGGCTGGCTGGGCAGCGCCATGAAGAAGTTCTTCGGCTGATTCACTGCGCAGCGGCAGCCAGCCGCTTCGCGATCACGGCAGGCAGTTTCTTCGGCGCCTTGATACGTAACTGCTTGTTCACGTTGTACACCCCGAACACCACCGTGATCGCCGGCTCGGACACATCGAACCTGCCTGCCAGATAGCGCACCAGATGCGCCGTAGCGCGTCCGCGCACCGGGTTCTCCGCGACATATATTTCCAGTTGCTTGCCGATCACTTTGCCGATGCGCGTGCGGTTTGCGCGCGGCCGACCAAGGACGTTCAGCACCAGCGTATCGTCCTGCCACTGGCAGAACGCATCCATCTCCAGGCCGGCTTTAGAACTTTTCATACGGTGCCAGATAACGCCACTGACCCGAAGGCAGTTTGGCCATCGACAAGCGCCCGATGCGCAGACGGCGCAAGCCCAACAACTGCAAGCCAACGCTCTCGCACATGAACGCGATCTGCCCCGGCTGCACGTCCTTCAGGGCAAAGCGCAAGCGCGTTTCGCTCTGGCGGCTGACCTTGGCCGGCGACAAGGCTTTGCCGTTGAAGATCAGCCCGTGATTGAGCAGCTTCAACCCTTCATCAGACAACTCGCCCGTCACCTCGGCCACATACTCCTGCTCCACCGTCGCCGCACCATCCACCAGCTTGCGCGACACACGAAAGTCCTGCGTGAACACCGCCATGCCGCTCGCATTCGGCTCCAGCGGCAGACACGGCGTCATGCGCACGAAGTGCTGCTGCAACACACGAACATTGGAATGATCGTCCACCGCCCGCGACTCGGCGCAGAGCAACGCCGCCACCGCCCCGTCATCCAGACCGAGAGGCTGGTGCAACAGCATGGTCACCGGCTCCACCGGCACCGCCTTGGCAGCCGGATCCAGAGTCACCTCCTGCTCCGTCACCATGAACTGCGGCAACTCAACCACCTGCCCGTCCACCCGCACCCAGCCACCCGCGATATACAGCTCCGCCTCGCGGCGCGAGCAAGAGACCAATTCAGCAAGGCGTTTGGCAAGACGGACGGGTTCAGTCATGGGAGGCACTTCGTGGAAACAAGGTGCGCATTGTAAACGCTAGCCCCCGCCGTTCCCCTGTAAAATCCGGCCATGGACACCCACAACAAACCCGCCACCCGCCCCACGCTGGAAGGCGTCACACTGGAAAAGATCGTCACACAGCTATCCGAGAGCATGGGCTGGGAAGCGATGGCTGATGCCGTGCCCATCCGTTGCTTCACGCATGATCCGAGTGTGAAATCGAGTTTGAAGTTTTTGCGGAGGACGCCTTGGGCTAGGGCGAAGGTGGAGGAGTTGTATTTGTGGATGCTTCGGGCGAAGTGACCTTCGCGCCATTCCGTTCGTCCTGATTACCAGCGACTTGCCCGCTTGCGGGCTTAGTCGATTGGTTAGTAGTTCCATCAGTAGGCGATAGCCGTATCGAAGGATGGGCGAAGCCCGCAGGTTTGCTTTAATTCAAATTCAAAATCAACACCGTCGGGGGTTGCCCGACAGCAAGTTACTTTTCTCGTCTTGCCGAGAAAAGTAACCAAAAGAGGGCGCCCCCGGTTTGCCGCCCACTTCGTGGGTACCCTGCGTTGCTCGACTGGTCAGGCGGCTGCGGAACTCGCGCTACGCGCTCAGACAGTCCTCGCCGACTACCCCTGACCAGCCTGCGCTACTCGGCGGCGCACAGGGGAAGAAAAGTAAAAACCCAAACCCCTCGTGGGCACTTCGTGCCCACGAAGCTCAGCTTGCATTAAGTATCCATGTGGCTACAATGGCGCGCATGTACACCATCGACAAGACCAGCGAGTTTTCTGATTGGCTGTCTGCGTTGCGCGACCTTCGCGCCCGAGCTCGCATCGTTAGCCGCATCAAGAGTGCGGAACATGGCAACTTCGGTGATTGCGAGCCAGTTGGCGAAGGTGTCAGCGAGATGCGCATCCATATCGGCGCGGGGTATCGGGTCTATTTCACCCAGCGCGACAAAGTGGTGTACCTGCTGCTGTGCGGCGGCGACAAATCAACGCAGAAGCGCGACATCGCACGCGCCAAAGCCATGCGCAAACAACTTGAGGAGGAATGAACCATGCCCGTGAAAACAACAAAAAAGAAGATTAGCGTCACCCGCTTCGACGCGGCCGACTATCTCGACAGCGAAGAGATGATCGCCGAATACCTCGCCGCCGCGCTCGAAGACAGCAACCCGGATGTATTCCTCTCCGCCCTCGGCGACGTCGCAAAAGCGCGAGGCATGGCGAAAATCGCCAAGGATGCAGGGCTCAGTCGCGAGAGTTTGTACAAAGCCCTCGCCCCCGGCGCGAAGCCGCGCTATGAAACAGTGCGCAAATTGATGGATGCTATTGGGGTGAAGATGACGGCGCAGGTTTGAGGCATGGGGGGAGAACAAACGGGATTGACCCCGAATCGATTTAATTCCCCTTGGGTGCGTTTCGAGCTAAAGCGGCGGGACGAAATTTATGCATGAAATAGGCATCACAAAACAGCTTGGCGAAGGATGCTTCCTTAAGAGTGACTGTTACGCTCTGGGGGACTTTGGCTTCAAATGCCCTGCATATACTCAGAAATTGTTCCCGATCTTCATCAATTTCTGGGAATGCCTTATTTAGAAAATCTGTGAATACAGGCTCAAATTGGGTGCCTTTCTTCCAATCTCCCACCTCTGCCATCATTGCACGCATACACTCAAAAAAGTTTCCGAAAACTGTACTCTCGCACTGCCAGTGAACATCATTAAGTGCGAGAAAAGTCAGCCCCCCGATGTAATAGTTAAATGTTTCATGTTGATCGCGATCATGCGGGCTAGGCAACGCAACAAAGCAAGAGGACACACGATTTAAATCCTCCTCGGTCAATACCCGATTTTGCCCCCAGTCAACCTTCAAGATGGGCGATCTTTCAAGTGAAAGCATATGCTTTAGGTCAAGGTCCTCAATGCTCTCGTAATACTTGCTAATCTGTTCCGGCATATGCCACCACCAATAACCCATGGTGCCAATATTTAGTGCGACTACAAAGTGCCTGGCCAACCCCCAAGTAAAGTGCCAAAGCGCATCAACAGGTACGTTATCGAGAAGTATGAACTCCACGATCAACTGGTTCTTCTTCCCAGAAACCGCGACCAACTTGATCCAATCGATCTTGTTATTCCAATCGTTTAAAGCTTTGGGTCTGATCGAATGTGAATTTGAAAAGATGCGAATGCGCACCTTCCACTTTTTCTTGGAACCCGTGCCGTCAATATTACGACTTCGTTCAAGCTCCTGTTGTGCAAATTCAAAATTTTTTGCCTCAACTTTGTCAAATTCGGTTTTGAGCCACTCCGTCCACGCCTTCGCATTCTTTAGTTCAGCGAGCTTCGACATTGACGTATCAGAAAAGATATAGCGTCGCTTTTCACGATCATCCGTTGCACCAAGGAACCATGCCTGAAGTTTTGTATCTTCTATTGGAATATTTTCGCGTAGTCTTTCAGACTCTGCTATGCCAAGGCGCGCTTCAGCAAGAGCAACTATCGCTTCACACTCTTCAGGCTTAATCGCCTCGGAAGGAACGCCCAACCCATCTTCACCTTGATCCACATAAAGACCCTCAAGCCTCTTTTCATGCAAATTCTGAGCAAAACCCTTAATTGAATCCAGCGCTTTTGTGGTTAGCTTTTCTTCAAAGAAATGTGCCCCAAAAAAACACCAGAAGAGCTTTCTGACGTGATCTTGAGTATGTTTCTCAGACCAAGTTGGTGGTGGCAAAGCTTGATTTGTGGCAACGGCCTGCACACCAATTAGCTCCCTGCGTCCCAACTCCTCCAGAGCAAGTACAGCAAGGTGGTATGCAATATTTGGGTGGCCTGTAGTTTGCACGGCCCGTGCTGATTCGACCAAAGCGCGAGCATGATTCACACATGCCTGCGACGTCTCCCCAGTTTTCAGTAGCACAGGGCTTTAGAGTCCGCAGTTAATGTAACCGATTTTCCTGCCAGTTGTGCTGCGTAGGCCGAGGGCGTCAGGCCGCCTAACGATCTCTTCGGCCGCTCCTCGTTGTATTCCC
>JAHJQE010000064.1 GCA_018819205.1 Gammaproteobacteria bacterium | reverse complement strand
GCCGGCCTGGAATGTCGTGTTCAGTCCGCGCTGAGTCTGGAGCAGGTCGCCGAACCGTTCATCCGTGGCAAGGCGCTGCGTTATCTGGAAGACGGCAAAGTAGTGATCTTCGCGGCAGGTATCGGTAGTCCGTTCTTTACTACCGATACCGCGGCTGCACTGCGCGGCGTGGAAATGTCCGCCGATGTGGTGATCAAAGCCACCAAGGTCGACGGTATCTATACCGACGATCCGAAGAAGAACCCCGATGCGATACGCTATCAGAGCCTGAGCTTTGATGAGGCGATCAGCAAGAATCTCAAGGTGATGGATGCGACTGCGCTGACCCTGTGTCGCGACCAGAAGCTGCCCATCATCGTGTTCAGCATCTTCAAGCCGGGCGCGCTCAAGCGCGTGGTGTTCGGCGAAGGTGAAGGTACCTTGGTACGAGTGGATTAGGAGCGAAGCATGATCTCTGACATCAAGAAGAACGTAGAACAAAAGATGCAAAAGTCGCTGGAAGCACTGAAGACTGACTTGAGCAAGATCCGTACGGGCCGCGCGCATACCGGCATCCTGGATCACGTGATGGTGGATTACTACGGCAGTCCCACCGCGATCAGCATGGTGGCGAACATCACCCTGACCGATGCGCGCACCATCGGCGTGCAGCCGTATGAAAAGAATATGATCGGGCCAGTCGAAAAAGCGATCCGCGATTCCGATCTGGGGCTTAACCCTGCCACCAACGGCGATCTGATCCGCGTGCCGATGCCGATGCTGACCGAAGAGCGTCGCCGCGACCTGATCAAGGTGGTGAAGAGCGAAGGCGAAGACGCCAAGATCGCTGTGCGTAACATCCGTCGTGAAGCCAACGAGCAATTGAAGAAGTTGCTGAAGGACAAAGAAGTGGGGGAGGACGATGAGCGCCGTGCACAGGATGATGTACAAAAACTGACCGATCGCTTTGTTGCCGAGATCGACAGGGCATTGCAGGCCAAAGAAGTCGATCTGATGGCGGTCTGATC
Organism: Gammaproteobacteria bacterium; assembly: GCA_018819205.1. GTDB lineage: Bacteria > Pseudomonadota > Gammaproteobacteria > Burkholderiales > Gallionellaceae > Sideroxyarcus. Next base: position 14,813 of record JAHJQE010000064.1, on the reverse strand, counting down.
GGGATGCGGGTGCTGGATTCAGTTAACGACCCGCCGCCCTGACCTGAGTCCCCCATCCAAACTATGGCTATATTCAAAAGCTCTACACGCACTATCCCCGAGACTGCCACAGTCCCGCGTCATATTGCCATCATCATGGATGGCAACGGACGCTGGGCGAAACAGCGTTTCATGCCGCGCGTGATGGGACATCAGCGCGGTGTGGAAACAGTGCGCGAGGTGGTCAAAGCCTGTCGCAAGATGGGGGTCGAATACCTGACGCTGTTCGCCTTCAGCAGCGAGAACTGGCGCCGTCCCGCCGACGAAGTTTCTTTTCTGATGCAGCTGTTCATGAAGATGCTTGAACGCGAAGTCTCCAAGCTGCATGAGAACAACATCTGTCTCAAGATCATCGGTGACCGCAGCCGTTTCGATGCGCCGCTGGTGCGCCATATCGAAGATGCCGAACGGCTTACCGCGGATAACACCGGCCTGACCCTGACCATCGCCGCCAACTACGGCGGGCGCTGGGACATCATGCAGGCGATGCATGCGCTGAGTCAGGCGCACCCCGATCGTGCCAGCGCTTTCGAAGAAGAAGAACTCGCCCCCTATCTTTCCATGCACTACGCGCCGGAACCTGATCTGTTCATCCGCACCGGTGGTGAACAACGCATCAGCAACTTCCTGTTGTGGCAATTGGCTTATACCGAACTTTATTTCACGGACACGCTATGGCCTGCATTCGACCGTAAGGCACTGGAGGAAGCAATCCAGTCCTACCAGAAACGCGAACGCCGTTTCGGTCGTACCAGCGAACAGCTCAAGGAAAGCGACGATGCTTAGATCGCGCGTGGTGACGGCTATCGTATTGCTGGCCCTGCTGCTTGCTGCACTGTTCCTGCTGCCAGCACTCGGCTGGTCCTTGCTGGTGGTGGCGCTGGTGATGCAGGGAACATCGGAGTGGGCCCGCCTGTCTGGTTTGCAGGGGCGAGCAGCCAAGCTTTACTGGGGAGTGACGCTGCTGGTGATGCTAGGGCTGCTATGGTCGGACGCGAATCTGGAGCCTGGGGCGCTGAACTATCCGCATCTGACCGCTTACCTGTTCTCGGCCGTCCTGTGGCTGATCGTGGTGCCGGCTTGGTTGATGAGCGGCGTGAAGGTGACGCATAAAGGATTGATGATGCTGGTCGGCTGGATGGTGCTGTTACCGACCGGGCTGGCCATGATCGACTTGCGTGCCTGGACGCCCAGTCCGTGGATGCTGCTGTTCGTGATGGGTATCGTGTGGGTGGCCGACAGTGCCGCTTATTTCGCTGGACGTAAGTATGGCAAGACCAAGCTGGCACCCAGTATCAGCCCGGGCAAGACATGGGAAGGTGTGGCCGGTGCGATCCTGGGTGTTTCCATCTACGTGGCGTTGGTGTGGACCTTCAGCGAAGAATTCGCTCGTTTGCAGATATTGCCGGCGATGATGCTCACTGCATGGTGGTGGGTGGTACTGGCTGTCATGGGTGACCTGTTCGAATCGGCCATCAAGCGTCAGGCAGGCGTCAAGGATAGCGGGGCGCTGCTACCAGGCCATGGCGGTCTGCTGGATCGTATCGACGCGCTGACTTCCACTTTGCCGCTGGCCATGCTGGCGCTGCTCTTTCACGGACTTAACTAGTGCAGAACATCACCGTTCTTGGTTCCACCGGAAGCATAGGCAAGAGCACGCTGGATGTCGTTGCACGCCATCCTGATAGATACCGCATCATCGCGCTGACCGCACATCAGCAGGACGAATTGCTGTTCGAGCAATGCAGGCAGTTCTGCCCTCATTTCGCTGTGCTACTGGACGAGGCTGCCGCAGAACGTCTGCGCAAGCGCATTGCCGCTGCCGGACTGGATGTCGAGGTGTTGTGCGGTAACGAAGCGCTGGTGCGCGTCGCCACTTTGCCGGATGTGGATGCGGTGATGGCCGCCATCGTCGGTGCGGCGGGCATGCGCCCCACGCTGGCAGCGGCGGAAGCGGGCAAGAAGGTGCTGCTGGCGAACAAAGAGACGCTGGTGCTGGCCGGTCACCTGTTCATGGATGCGGTGCGCCGCAGCGGTGCGGTGCTGTTGCCGATCGACAGTGAGCACAATGCCATCTTCCAATCGCTGCCGCACGATTATGCGGGCAATATGCAGCACAGCGGCGTCAGCAAGATATTGCTCACTGCCTCCGGCGGCCCTTTCCGCAACACGCCTTTGTCCGAATTACAGAACGTCACGCCGGATCAGGCATGCGCCCACCCCAACTGGAGTATGGGACGCAAGATATCGGTCGATTCTGCCAGCATGATGAACAAGGGGCTGGAAGTGATCGAGGCGCACTGGCTGTTCAATGCCGCCGCCGACGACATCCAGGTGGTGGTGCATCCGCAGAGCGTGATCCATTCCATGGTGCAATACGTCGATGGTTCGGTGCTGGCGCAGCTTGGCAATCCCGATATGCGTACACCCATTGCTTATGCCTTGGCGTGGCCCGAGCGCATCGATTCAGGAGTCGCGCCGCTCGATCTGTTCGCCATTGCCAGACTGGATTTCGTTGCGCCTGACTTTGAACGCTTCCCCTGCCTGGCGCTGGCATACCGCGCGCTGCGTGAGGGCGGAACCGTGCCGGCTTTGCTCAATGCGGCGAATGAAATCGCCGTTGCCGCCTTTCTGGATCGCAAGATCGACTTCCTTGACATACCGCGCCTGATTGAAGCTGTCATGGGCAAGGTGGTACGTACAGAAGTGCATCAGTTGCAGGATGTGCTGGAAGCCGATACTGCAGCACGTATTGCTGCGCAGGAATGGGTGGAGCGAAACTCAAAGTGAGATATTGTCTGGAGCTGAACCTCTGTACGGCGCCGCGGTCACTAGGCATATCTCCCGATTGAATCACCCCCGATAACCATGATCACACTGTTTTCCTTTGTCGTTGCTATCGTCGTGCTGGTGGTGTTCCATGAATATGGACACTATCTGGTGGCGCGCTGGTGCGGCGTGAAGGTACTGCGCTTCTCGGTCGGTTTCGGCAAGGTCATCTGGTCGCGTGTCGGCAGGGGTGGCACCGAATGGGCGTTGTCTGCCATCCCGCTGGGCGGCTATGTGAAGATGCTGGATGAGCGTGAGGGGGATGTCCCTCCGAACGAGCTGCGCAATGCCTTCAACCGCAAACCCGTGTTGCAGCGCATGGCCATCGTAGTGGCGGGTCCATTGGCTAATCTGTTGCTGGCCGTGGTGTTGTACTGGGCGTTGTTCATGTACGGTGTGCCGGGCATCAAACCGGTACTGGGCGAGATCCCACCAGGCACCCCGGCGGCAGTGGCGGCTTTACAGACGCGGAGCACCATCGTCAGCATCAACGGTCAGGCAACAACAAGCTGGCAGGAGGTGCGCTGGACGCTGCTCGAGTTGATACTGCAGCAGCGCTCCGCCACGCTGGAACTGCGAGTCCAGGCTGAGGCTGTCGTAGTACGTGAACTGGATATGTCGGGCCTGTCTGCCGCTGATCTGGATGGTGACTTCATGCGCAAGTTGGGCCTCTTGCCTTATCAGCCACCTGTGTATCCGGTCATTGGACAGTTGACGGAGGATGGAGCGGCAACAAGGGCGGGCCTGAGGGTAGGGGATCGCGTGTTGCGAGTGAACGGTGAAGTGGTCACCTTATGGGAAGATTGGGTAAAGGTGATACGCGCCCACCCGGAGCAAGTGCTGCAACTGGAGGTCGAGCGCAACGGGACTCGACTCGATCTGTCGGTCGAACCCGAGGCAGTGATGGATAAAGGGGAGCGTATCGGCCGCATCGGTGCCGGTGCACAGATTGACCGAAATGATTTCGAGGCGATGTTGACGGAAGTGCGCTATCCACCGCTGCAGGCGCTGTCCGAAGGTGCACGCAAGACCTGGGAGACTGCGATCATCAGCCTGAAAATGATGGGCAAGATGGTGCTGGGTGAAGTGTCGTTGAAGAACCTGTCCGGTCCGATCACCATCGCAGACTATGCCGGTCAGTCAGCGCAGATGGGCTTGGGTGCCTATGTGGGCTTTCTGGCGCTGATCAGTATCAGTCTGGGAATCTTGAATCTGCTGCCGATCCCGTTATTGGATGGCGGTCATTTGCTGTATTATTCGGTCGAATTTTTCAAGGGAAGTCCGGTCTCTGATGATCTGTGGGAAGCAGGGCAGAAAGTCGGTATCGCACTCTTGGTGACCATGATGGCTTTTGCGTTGTACAACGACTTAAGCCGCCTGATTTTGGGTTAAATAACAATGGATTTTAGAAAACTAGCAGGCGTGATCGCGCTTGTATACGGTGCGTCTGCTTGGGCGGGCCAGCCATTCGTGGTGAAAGACATCCGCATCGAGGGTATCCAGCGTACCGAAGCAGGCACTGTGTTCAGCTATCTGCCTGTAAAGGTCGGTGATACGCTGGACGACGAGCGTTCAACCACCGCATTGCATGCCTTGTTTTCCACCGGCTTCTTCAAGGATGTGCTACTGCTGGCGGATAACGGTGTGCTGGTGGTGCGCGTACAGGAGCGTCCGACCATCGCCAGTGTCGAACTGGACGGCATCAAGGACTTCCCCAAGCCGCAGTTGCTGGATAACCTCAAGCTGGTCGGTCTGGCAGAAGGGCGCATCTTCGATAAATCTGCGCTGGAGAAATCAGAGAACGAATTGAAGCGACAGTACATCGCGCGCGGCAAGTATGCGGTCGTCGTCAAGACGAAAGTGACCGAACTGGAACGCAATCGCGTCGCGGTCAGCATGACAGTGGTCGAAGGCAAACCGTCCAGGATTCGCCAGATCAACATTATCGGCAACCAGCACTTCAGCGATGACGATCTGCTGGATGAGATGAAGCTGACCACGCCCGGCTGGTTCACCTGGCTCAGCAGCAACGATCAGTACTCCAAACCCAAGTTGTCCGCCGACATCGAGACCATCCGCAGTCTGTACCTGAATTCGGGTTATATGGATTTCTCCATCGACTCGACCAATGTGACGATCTCCGCCGACAAAAAGGACATCTACATCACTCTTAACCTGACCGAGGGCGAACAGTACACGATCTCTGATATCAAAGTTGCCGGCGCGAAAAACGTGTTCAGCAACGAGGCGCTGCGTGCCATGGTAGAAGTACAGCCCGGGCAGGTGTTCTCGCGCGAGGCATTGACTGCTTCCTCCGAAAAGATCCGCGAGAATCTGGGCGAGGAGGGTTACGCCTTCGCCAACGTGAACATCGTGCCGGATATCGACCAGGAGAAACACCTGGCTGCATTCACCTTCGTGGTCGATCCCATGCAGCGTGCCTATGTGCGCAACATCAATGTCTCGGGCAATGACAAGACCAAGGATGAAGTGGTCCGCCGCGAATTCCGCCAGATGGAGGGCGGCTGGTTTGCCACCTCCAAGATCAAAAAGTCCAAACAGCGTATCGATAGACTGGGTTTCTTTGAAAGCGTGAATGTCGAGACGCACCAGGTACCCGGCAGTACCGATCAGCTCGATCTCGATTTGACGGTAGCGGAGAAATCTACCGGCAACTTCAATATCGGTATGGGTTTCAGTAACGGCGAAGGTTTGACGTTCATGGGTGGTGTCACCCAGAGTAATCTGTTCGGTACCGGCAACTATCTGTCCACCCAGATCAATACCAGTAAGGTGAATCAGGTGTATTCCATCTCGTACACCAATCCCTATTACACCGACGATGGTATCAGCCGCGGCTTCGACCTGTACAAGCGCCGCTCTGACGTGACGTCGACCACCATCAGCCAGTACACCTCCGAGACCTACGGCGGCGGTATCCGCTACGCGGTGCCGATCAGCGACGAAGAGATGTTCCATTACGGACTGGCGCTGGAGAACACCACGATCGGCCTGACCAGCAACAGCCCGCAGCGATTCATCGATTACATCGACACCTTTGGCAAGACCAATCAGAACGTGCTGGGTACCATAGGCTGGTCACGCGATACGCGTGATAGTGCGCTCTTCCCAACGGAAGGCGCAACACAGCGTGCCAACATCGAGGCCTCATTGCCGGTGTCCGGTCAGCGCTTTTACAAGCTGACCTATGCGCAGCAGTGGTTCCAGCCACTTTCGGAGAACCTGACGTTGCGCCTGAACGGTGATCTGGGATTTGCGGATGGTTATAGTGGCATGACATTGCCGTTCTTCAAGAGTTTGTATGCAGGGGGATCCGGCACGGTTCGAGGCTATGATTACAACTCACTGGGCCCGCGCGATGCCAGCGGGTATTCCTTGGGTGGCAATCGGCGCGTGGTTGGCAATGCAGAGATTCTGTTTCCCATGCCGGGAATGGAAAAGAGCAAGTCGTTGCGCATGAGTCTGTTCCTTGACGGCGGAGCGGTCTACGGCGATGCTACGCAGCAGCTGGCGTCGGAGGGAATGCGCTATGCTGCCGGCTTGGGACTGACCTGGTTCTCGCCGGCCGGCCCGATACAGATCAGTTGGGCCAAGGCATTGAATTCACAGCCGCAGGACAAGCTGCAATTCTTCCAGTTCACCATGGGTGGCATGTTCTAGCGGACGGTATCTTCGCGGGCTTGTTGCCTGACAAGGAGCAAACATGAAGAACATTTTCGTTGCATTCGTCTTCGGGACGCTGATCGCTGCCAATGCTCAGGCGGGCGATTTCCGTATCGGTATCGTCGATACCGAACGCATCCTGCGTGAATCGGCGCAGGCGCTTTCCGCACAGAAGAAGATCGACAAGGAGTTCGCAGTACGCGATCAGGAGATCAAGAAACTGGCTGGCGAGATCAAGGACGCGCAAGATGACCTCGACAAGAACCGCAGCAAGATGTCCGACTCTTCCCGCCGCATCAAGGAACGCGAGATCGCCAATCTGAACCTGCAATTGCAGACCCGGCAGCGCGAATTTCGCGAAGACCTGAGCCTGCGCCAGAACGAAGAACTGGCGCAGATCCTGGCCAAGGCAGACAAGGCGATCCGCGCCATCGCAGAAAGCGAACAATATGACGTGATCCTGCAGGAAGCCGTTTATCGCAATCCGCGGGTGGATATCACCGACAAGGTACTCAAATATCTGGAAGGCGAACCATTGTCCGAATCGGACAAGTGATGGTTCAATGGGGGTGAGCAGATGGAGCGTCCGATCTACAGCCTGGCCGACATCGTTGCCCGTTTCGGTGGGCAGGTGCTCGGAGATGCGCAAACTGCCGTGTCGCAGATCGCCACACTGGAAAAAGCAGGTCAAGGGCATATTGCTTTCCTGGCCAATGGCAAATATCGCAAGCAGCTGGAAGACAGTCATGCTTCTGCGGTGATACTAGGTGCTGCCGATGCCGAGCTGACGCAGCGTCCGCGCATCGTGGCCGCCAACCCGTATTCCTATTTCGCCAAGCTGTCCGCTTTCCTCAATCCCTTGCGCGACTATGCATCCGGTATACACCCGAGCGCGGTGATCGAAACAGGTGCGCAGGTTTCGCCTGACGCGCACATCGGTGCCAATGTCTGGGTGGGCGAGGGCGCGCGTATCGGTGCACGTAGCGTGGTGATGGCCGGTTGCACTGTCGGAGAACATGTGACGCTGGGTGAACAGGTGCGACTGTACCCCAACGTCAGCGTGTATCACGGCTGCACCTTGGGCAGTCATGTCATCGTCCATTCCGGCGCGGTGATCGGGGCGGACGGATTCGGAATCGCCATGGACGAAGGACGCTGGCTGAAGATCCCCCAGATCGGACGCGTCGTCATCGGTGACTATGTCGAGATCGGCGCCAACACCACCATAGACCGCGGCGCGCTTGACGACACGGTGATCGAGGAGGGCGTGAAGCTGGACAACCAGATACAGGTGGCGCATAACGTGCGCATCGGCGCGCACACCGCCATCGCCGGCTGTGTCGGCATCGCGGGCAGTGCGCGTATCGGACGCCACTGCCGCATCGGCGGCGGCGCCATCATCCTGGGCCATTTGCAGGTCGCAGACGAGGTGGAAGTGTCAGCCGGTACAGTGATCACAAAGAGTGTCGACAAGGGCAGCTATACCGGCACTTATCCGTTCAGCGACAATCAAGCATGGCGACGCAACGCGGCGCAATTGCGACATCTGGACGAGATGGCGAAGCGCATCAGACAACTTGAACATGACATTGCAACATTGAAGGGGGGAGAAGCATGAGCATCACTATGGACATACATGAAGTCTTGGAACACCTGCCGCACCGTTATCCGTTTCTGCTGATCGATCGCGTGCTGGATGTGGTGCCGAACGAACGCATCGTGGCGCTCAAGAACGTGACTATGAACGAGCCGTTCTTCCCCGGCCACTATCCGCATCATCCGGTGATGCCCGGCGTGCTGATCATCGAAGCGATGGCTCAGGCTTCAGCACTTCTGTCGTTCAAAATCATGGGTACCAAGCCGGATGAGAATTCGGTGTACTACTTCGTCGGTATCGACAACGCGCGCTTCAAGCGCCCGGTCAGCCCCGGTGACCAATTGATCTTCCGCATGGAACTGACTATGAACCGTCGCGGGATGTTCAAGTTCAAGGGCACTGCAGAAGTGGACGGACAGATCGCCGCCGAGGCGGAGTTGATCTGCGCAATCAAGGAAAAATAATGAGTGGACTGCGTCATCCGACCGCGATCATCCATCCCGGTGCGAATCTGGCTGACGATGTCAGCGTAGGCCCTTACACCATCATCGGCGAACATGTCGAGATCGGTGCCGGCACCACGGTCGGCCCGCATGTGGTGATCAACGGGCACACCACCATCGGCAAGAACAATCGCATCTTCCAGTTCTCGTCGCTGGGCGAGATTCCGCAGGACAAGAAATATGCGAACGAACCGACGCGGCTGGAGATCGGCGACAACAACATGATCCGCGAGTTCTGCACCTTCAACCTGGGCACCGCCCAGGACAAGGGTGTGACGCGCGTCGGCAACAACAACTGGATCATGGCCTATGTGCATCTGGCGCATGACTGCCAGGTCGGCAACAACACCATCTTCGCCAACAACGCGCAACTGGCCGGTCATGTGATTGTGGACGATTTTGCCATCTTGGGCGGCTTCACCGTGGTGCACCAGTTCGTGCAGATCGGTGCGCATGTCATCACCGGCATGGGCAGCATCCTGTTCCAGGACATCCCGACCTACGTCACGGTGTCTGGCAATCCCGCTGCGCCGCATGGCACCAATTCCGAAGGTCTGAAGCGGCGCGGCTTCTCCAGTGCGGCGGTGATGGCGATCAAACGCGCCTACAAGACTTTGTACAAGTCCGGCATGACGCTGGAAGAGGCGAAGGCGGCGCTTGCCACACAGGCAGCCGAGCATCCCGAGCTGCAGGCCATGGTCGAATTCCTCGGACGTACCCAGCGCGGCATCGTCCGTTAATCATGACAACTCCGGTGAAGACTATCGCCATCGTGGCGGGCGAGGCGTCGGGCGATATGCTCGCCAGCATGCTGATGCAAGCCATCAAACAAGCCCATCCGGCTGTACGCTTCATCGGTATCGGCGGTCCCAAGATGCAGGCGGTCGGCATGGAGGTTCTGTTCCCGCTGGAAAAGCTCGCGGTGCGCGGCTATGTCGAAGTGTTGCGCCACTACCGCGCGATCGTCGGTATCCGAAACCAGTTGCGCAAGCGTTTCATCGCGCAAAAACCGGATCTGTTCATCGGCGTGGATGCGCCCGATTTCAATCTCGATCTTGAATTGGCTTTGAAGTCGCATGGCATACCGACCGTGCATTACGTCAGTCCCTCCATCTGGGCCTGGCGCGGCGAGCGCATCAGCAAGATCAAACAGGCCGTTTCGCACATGCTGGCGCTGTTCCCGTTCGAGGCGCCGTTGTACGAAAAGGCGGGCGTGCCGGTTACCTATGTTGGCCATCCCTTGGCGGATTTCATGCCCGAGCAACCCAAGCGCGCAGAGATGCGCGAGCAGATGCGCATCCTTCCCAAGGCGGCCAAGGTGTTTGCCCTGTTGCCGGGCAGTCGCCAGAGCGAGGTGCGCCAGCTCGCCGAGACCTATATTGAGACGGCCAAACTGATCTGGCAGCAATGTCCCGAGGCTCAGTTCCTGGTACCGCTGGCCACGCGCGAGACGCGCAACATCTTTGAACAAGTGCGCTGGAAGCTGAATGCACAGGAACTGCCAATGACCTTGCTGTTCGGCCATGCGCACGACGCGATGATCGCTGCCGACGGCGTGCTGGTTGCCTCCGGTACCGCCACGCTGGAAGCGGCCTTGCTCAAACGTCCCATGGTCATCACCTACAAGATGCCGGCACTGTCCTGGTGGATGCACAAGCGCAAGATGTATCAGCGCTGGGTGGGGCTACCCAATATTCTGGCCGGCCGTTTCATAGTGCCCGAGATATTGCAGGACGATGCGACGCCGCAGAATCTGGCGCAGGCGCTGCTGAATCTGGTGAACAACAAGGCAGCAGTCGAAGAGCTGCAGCAGACCTTCACCGAGATGCATCACAGTTTGCGCCAGAATACCGCGCAGAAAGCGGCGGCAGCCATCCTGCCGTTGCTGGTGAAAGATGCAGGCTAGTCTGCTCATCTGCGGGGTGGATGAAGCTGGTCGCGGTCCATTGGCCGGACCGGTGAGCGCGGCGGCGGTGATCCTCGATCCTGCGCGTCCCATTGCAGGACTGGCCGACTCCAAGAAACTGTCCGAGAAGCAGCGCGACCGTCTGGCCCCCATCATCCGCGAACAGGCGTTGGCCTGGTGCGTCGCTTATGCAGAACCTCACGAGATAGACGAGATCAACATCCTGCAGGCGACCTTGCTGGCGATGAAGCGCGCCGTGGAAGGCTTGTCGCTGCGGCCGCAGCAGGTGCTGGTGGATGGGTTGTATTGCCCCGATACAGGCATCCCCAGCGAAGCCATCGTCAAAGGTGACAGCAAAGTGGAGGCTATCTCTGCCGCCTCCATCCTTGCCAAGACCGCACGTGACGAGATCATGCTACAGATGCATGAGCGTTATCCGCAATATGGATTCGACGCACACAAGGGTTATCCTACGGCTGTGCATCTGGCTGCATTACGTGCACACGGCGTGCTGGACATCCATCGACTATCATTCAAACCGGTGCGAGAATCGATCGCACCCACTACTCAGGAGAAAGCATGCTGACTTTTCTGAAACTGTTACATCTGTTTGGTATCGTGGTATGGGTCGGCGGTATGTTCTTCGCCTACATGGTGTTGCGTCCGACTGCGGCAAGCGTGCTGCAACCGCCGGAACGCCTGCGTCTGTGGAACGGTGTGTTCAGTCGTTTCTTCAACTGGGTATGGCTTGCCATCGGCGCCATCCTGCTCAGCGGTCTTTATCTGATCTACCTGTATGGTGGTATGGGAAACGTGGGCCATTATGTGCACACGATGCTGCTGCTCGGCCTGGTGATGGTCGTCATCTACGTCTACGTGTTCTTCGGCTGCTTCGTTCCTTTCAGCCTGCATGTGGACAAGGAACGCTGGAAAGAGGCCGCGGCCATGTTGAACAAGATACGCCAGCTGGTCGCCATCAATCTGTCACTGGGACTGCTTACACTGGCGGTCGCCAAGATCGGTATTCAATTCGGATAAGGAGAGATTCATGAGAACAGTCGCATTCTTGCTGGTATTCGCAGTGATCGGACTGGCCGTCGGTTATGGCATCTTCGGCAAGATTGCCGGTCACTATGTCAGCGTGAATAGCCTGCTGTCGTTCGGTGGCAATGCTTTGCAAAATGCCTGGGGGGCCGTGTCGGGCTTGACTGAGATGCGCAACAAGATACTGCTGTGCGGTGCAGGCGGGGCAGTGGTGGGCTTCCTGCTGGCCTCCAGACTCAAGAAATGAATCTGCGGCGCATAGCTTAGCGCCCGACATCAATGAAGACCATCACCTTTCCCGATAGTCCCTACCTGTTGCACCTGCCGTTCGAGCCGGCAGGTGACCAGCCGACAGCCATCGCACAACTGGTGGAAGGTATCGAGGATGGCCTTGCTTATCAAACCTTGCTGGGTGTGACCGGCTCCGGCAAGACCTTCACCATGGCCAACGTCATCGCACGCACCGGCCGGCCTGCCATCCTGATGGCGCCGAACAAGACGCTGGCGGCGCAGTTGTATTCCGAGATGCGCGAGTTCTTCCCCGACAACGCGGTGGAGTATTTCGTCTCCTACTACGACTACTACCAGCCGGAAGCCTATGTGCCGTCGCGCGATGTGTACATCGAGAAGGATTCCAGCATCAACGAGCAGATCGAGCAGATGCGCCTGTCTGCCACCAAGTCGATGCTGGAACGGCAGGACTGCGTGATCGTTGCGACCGTGTCCGCCATCTACGGTATCGGCGATCCGGTGGATTACCACGGCATGATCCTTCACCTGCGCGAGAACGAGAAGATGGCACAGCGCGATGTGATCCAGCGGCTGGTCGCGATGCAGTATGAGCGCAACGATGTGGATTTCGCGCGCGGCAATTTCCGAGTGCGCGGCGATGTGATCGACATCTTCCCGGCTGAAAGCAGCGAGAACGCACTACGCGTGACCCTGTTCGACGATGAGGTGGAATCGCTGGCATTGTTCGACCCGCTCACGGGCTATATCCAGACCCGTGTGCCGCGCTATACCGTGTATCCCTCCAGCCATTACGTGACGCCGCGCGAAACGACGCTGCGTGCCATCGAGACCATCAAGATCGAGCTGGCCGAACGCATCGCCTTCTTCCAGCGTGAGAACAAGCTGGTGGAAGCGCAGCGTATCGAACAGCGCACACGGCACGATCTGGAGATGCTGGCCGAGATCGGTTTCACCAAAGGCATCGAGAACTATTCGCGCCATCTTTCAGGTCGTGGTCCGGATGAAGCACCGCCGACACTGATGGATTATCTGCCGCCCAACGCGTTGATGATCATTGACGAGAGCCACGTCACCGTGCCGCAGATAGGTGCCATGTACAAGGGCGACCGCGCCAGAAAAGAAAACCTGGTCAACTACGGTTTCCGTCTGCCGTCGGCGCTGGATAACAGGCCATTGCGTTTCGACGAGTTCGAGAAGGTGATGCGCCAGACCGTGTTCGTCTCGGCCACTCCTTCCACCTATGAAGCCGAACATCAGGGGCAGGTTGTGGAGCAGGTGGTACGTCCAACCGGTCTGATCGACCCGGTGATCGAGGTACGACCCGCCACCCACCAGGTGGATGATCTGATGAGCGAAGCCACGGCGCGCATCAAGAATGGTGAGCGCGTGCTGGTCACCACGCTGACCAAGCGCATGGCCGAAGACCTCACCGAATATTTCAGCGAGCACGGCATCAAAGTGCGTTATCTGCATTCGGACATCGAGACCGTGGAGCGCGTGGAGATCATCCGCGACCTGCGCTTGGGCATGTTCGATGTACTGGTCGGCATCAACCTGTTGCGTGAGGGCCTGGATATTCCCGAGGTGTCGCTGGTCGGCATTCTGGATGCAGACAAGGAAGGCTTCCTGCGTTCGGAACGTTCGCTGATCCAGACCATAGGCCGCGCGGCGCGCCACCTGCATGGCACCGCCATCCTCTATGCCGACCGCATCACCAACTCGATGCGCAAAGCCATCGACGAGACCGAGCGGCGCCGCGCCAAGCAGATCGCCTACAACGAGGCACACGGCATCACCCCGCAGTCGGTAGTGAAACGCATCAAGGACATCATAGACACCGAATATGATGTGGATGCAGAGCGAAAATCCCTGAAGGCGGCGCAGACGCAGGCCAAGTATCTGGCGATGAGCGAGAAGGAAGTCTCGAAAGAGATCACACGCATCGAGAAAGAGATGTTGCAGGCCGCCAGGAACCTGGAATTCGAGAAGGCTGCGCAGTTGCGCGACCAGTTGAAGAAGCTGCGCGAGAGCGTGTTCATCTCCCCACTGTGAGTTCAAGCATGAAAGTCAAAGTCCTGTTCGTCTGCATGGGCAATATCTGCCGCTCTCCGACCGCCGAAGCGGTGTTCCGTCATTACGTCGAAGAGGAGGGATTGGCGGACGTCATCCATATCGATTCGGCAGGCACGCATGATTATCATATCGGAGAGCCGCCAGATTCCCGCACGCAGCGTGCGGCAAAACAGCGCGGTTATGTCATGAGTGGCTTGTACGGGCGTCAGGCGGAGGCGGGAGACTTTGCGCGTTTCGATTATGTGCTGGCGATGGACGAAGCCAATCTGGCTGTCCTGCAAAGCTTGCAACCACATGATGTGCAAAGCCATCTGGGACTTTTTCTCGAATTTGCCGAACATCACCATGAACGTGAAGTCCCCGATCCCTATTTCGGCGGTGCAGATGGATTCGAACATGTGCTCGATCTGGTCGAAGATGCCTCGCGTGGGTTGTTGAAACATATCCGTGCACAACTGGGGCGCTGACATGCTGCTGACATTCGCCAATGAGGCCGAGATGTTGCATGCCTTCCAGATCTCGCTGTTCTGGGGGGCGCTGGTGGTCGTTATCACGACCATCTTGATGACGGCCTCTCTGCAAGGCACCAAATCCGAGATCCGCAACTCGACTGCGGTCATCCTGGGTTGTCTGTTCTATCTGTTGTTCGGCATCCTTAGCTACAAGGAACAATACGGAAGTTTCACAGAAGTTGAGGTCAGCAGTCGGAGTATCACGTTGCACTACTCTGGCAGCTATTTTCTGCCATTGAGCATCGGGGCAGGGGAGATTGCAGCTATTGAGGTTGGACATCCCGGAAAAGGTGAGGTGAAACAGTGCTATTTGAGCTTCAACCTGATGTCAGGGGAGCGCTACCGTAGCGCGCCAGCGTCAAGCGCCGACTGTG
>JAHJQE010000099.1 GCA_018819205.1 Gammaproteobacteria bacterium | reverse complement strand
GACCACTCGCCCGTCGCGTGCCAGAGTGGCTTCGTAGTCGTCGGCATGTTCGATACTCACGCGCTCGCTGCACAGGAAGCGGTGACCGCTGGTGACATTGCCGCTGGACAGGCCCAGCACTTCGGCAGGCACCACGCTACTGCCGTGCAGCACGGTCAGACCATGTACCGGTCGCACGAACTGGTGCTCCAGATCCCCCCAGCGCATCAGCTTGGGCACCGGCAATTTCTTCAGTGCCTGCATGACGATGCCGGAAAGGTATTCCTCCAGCGGTTTCCCCGCCTGCTCGATGCGCGCTACGAAATATTCCGCTTTGCCGTCACCCACACGTTGCAACTGCGCCAGCGACACACCGGCCGAGCGCATGAAGCCTTCCAGCGCCTTGGTCGATTTGCCTTCGGCATCCAGTCCCGCTGCCACGGCCGGCCCCTTGCGCTCGATGATGCGGTCGGCCTGCTGCGCCTCCACTTCGGTGATGCTCACCGCCAGACGGCGCGGCGTGCAATAGGGCGTGCATGCGCTGTCGTCACCCAGCAGCGCCTGTTCTTTCAGCGCGGCGAACACTTCGTTGGCGAAAGTGGTGGAGAGTCTCTCCAACACCTTGGGCGGCAGCTCTTCGGTGAGCAGTTCGATCAGCAATGTCTGTTTCATTTACTTGCCCTCCCCTTGCTTGCACATGGGAAAGCCCAACGCCTCGCGCGAATCGAAGTAGGCCTGCGCCACCTGACGCGACAGGGCGCGCACGCGACCAATATAAGCCGCACGCTCCGTCACCGAGATCGCGCCGCGCGCATCCAGCAGGTTAAAGGTGTGCGAGCACTTCATCACCATCTCGAACCCCGGCAGTGGCAGGCCAGTATCCATCAGACGCTTGGCTTCGCCTTCGTATTCATTGAAGTGTCGGAACAGCATCTCGACGTTGGAATGCTCGAAGTTGTATTTCGACTGCTCCACCTCGTTCTGGTGGTACACATCGCCGTAGGTGACCACGGTGTCACCGTTCTTCGCCCACACCAGATCGAATACGTTCTCTACCCCTTGCAGGTACATGGCCAGACGTTCCAGTCCATAGGTGATCTCGCCCAGCACCGGTTTGCAGGTGAGCGAACCTACCTCCTGGAAATAGGTGAACTGCGTGACTTCCATGCCGTCCAGCCACACCTCCCAACCCAGCCCCCACGCCCCCAGCGTTGGAGACTCCCAGTCGTCCTCGACGAAGCGGATGTCGTGCTGGCTGGTGTCGATGCCCAGTGCACGCAAGCTATCGAGATAGAGCTCCTGGATGTTGTCCGGCGACGGCTTCAGTACCACCTGATACTGGTAGTAATGCTGCAAACGGTTCGGGTTCTCGCCGTAGCGGCCATCCTTGGGACGGCGCGAAGGCTGCACATAGGCCGCGCGCCAAGGCTCTGGGCCGATGGCGCGCAAAAAGGTCGCCGTATGGAAGGTACCCGCGCCGACTTCGATGTCATAGGGTTGCAGCAAGGAACACCCCTGCTTGTCCCAGAAATTCTGCAGCGTCAGGATGACTTGCTGAAAAGTCAGCCCACGGCTGACTTTCGGTGAAGACTCATGCGCGGAGCGCGTGGAGTCGGAACCAAAAGTTCCGCTTGGTGAAGACTCATGCCCGCTTGCGGGTGTGATGTCGGAGCCAAAGGTGCTCATATGCATTATTACCGGCTGGATTTTTCAAAGGAGCGCATTTTACGGGTTTTCGGGCACTTGCGTCACCCCGCATAAGGCCAGTTTTGCCGTTCTTGGCAGGGCTTTGACCTCCCGTTCCCGCTTCGATGCGACCGAGCGATCCGCGCATGCTTCGCTATACAGCAACTTTGCCGGCAAACGACTGCGCGTGTATTTCGCGCCTTCGCCCGCATTGTGCGCAGCAAGGCGCTTGTCGATATCGTTGGTGATGCCGCAGTAGAGCGTGCCATCAGCGCATTGCAGGAGATAACAGTACCAACTCATAGGCGCGAATATCTCGCCGCCGCACCCAGCATCGATGCCAGCAAGATCAGCACCGCGACATTGCCCCAGCGCACATAGGGCGTGCTGCCGGTATAGCCCTGCACTTGGGCCGTGAGCACTCCCTCTTCGTGTTGCAGGAGTTGCGCCAACACCTGACCATCCGTGCCGATGACGGATGTAACCCCGGTATTGGTGGCACGCAACATCATGCGCCCCGTCTCCCGCGCACGCATCTGCGACATCTGGTTGTGCTGCACGGCAGCGTTCGATTCGCCATACCAGGCATCGTTGGTGACATTCACCAGCAATGTGGCCTGCGGCAACGCACGGATGATCTCCTCGCCGAACACATCTTCGTAACAGATGTTAACCGCCACCTGCTGTCCGGCCACGGCCAGCGGCGCTTGCATGTCGCCACCGCTGGACAGGTCTCCCATAGGTATCTGCAGCACTTCATTGATGAACCAGCCCAGCACACCGCGCAGAGGAATGAATTCGCCGAAGGGCACAAGGTGGTCCTTGCGGTAATGCTGGGACTCCGCGCTGCCGAGCGAGTACACGCTATTGAAATAGCTTCCGCCTTCTTTCTCGAAGGCACCTATCAGAATGTCACCACCGTTCTGGCGCACGTGGTCGCGCAAGATCTGCTGATAGTACGGCGGCACGTTGTGGCGCAACAAAGGGAACGCCGTTTCGGGCAGCACGATCAGGCGTGCGTCACTGCCTTGCGCCAGACGCCGGTATGTCTCCAGCGTCGCGACCAGCTTTTCCTGCGAGAACTTCTCATCCTGCTGGATGTTGCCCTGCAGCAAACTGACTTTTAACGGATCACCGTTCGGCTGCGTCCATGCCACCTGTTGCAACGCGGCACCCAGCAACCACAACGCACCCAGACCGCCGAGCGCCGACTTCCCCGCCGCGCTCCAGCGCACCTGCGACACGAAGAGCAACAAACCCGCGCTCACCGACACGGCCAGCGACACGCCATAGACACCTAATACTGGCGCATACCCCAGCAGCGGACTGTCCGGCACTTGCGCATAACCGAATGCCAGCCATGGGAAACCAGTGAACATCAGCCCGCGCAGCCATTCCGCCAACACCCACAATGCTGGCATCAACAGCAGCAGCCGCACCCTTTCTGATGTACGGAAGCGCATCAGCGCATAGCCCGCCAACGCGAGCGGCGAGGAGATCAGCGCGGCGAACAACAGGGTAGCCGTGATCGCCAGCAACGGATGCATATACCCGTAATCATGCAGCGCGACATAGACCCAGCCGACACCAAAACTGAACAACCCCATACCGAAAGTGAAGCCGGCCCTTGCGGCTTGCGCCGCACTCTCGCAGCGATGCCATACCCGGAACAACACGACCAGTGCGACGACACTCAGCGGGAACATGCCGAAAGGTGCAAAGCCGAATACGGCCAGTGCGCCGGCGAGCAAGGTCTGCATGAAAGGAGAAGTGATGAGTCTATTCACATGAGTGAGCGATTAAGTTGATTCGCAGGATTATACGGTGTAACTTCCGCCGCACTTCAACCCATGCCCATGCGCACTATGGCCGACAATTAAGAAGTGATCTTCAAAGCAGGCGCGGACGTAAATTTCATGAGCATCGTACATGAGCGCAGCATGGTGCAAACATATCCAGGCAAGCCTTGGACAAGATGCAGGATGCAGAAAGAACACCCGCGCATCACCGCGGTAAAAAGGTTGATCACACAGATTAAATACCCCATGCTGGAATTCACCGAATACACCAAAATATTCATCAGCCTGTTCGCGATCATCGATCCGGTCGGCATCATCCCGCTCATCATCGCATTCACTGCCGGCATGAGCGACCAGAAACGCGAACGCGTGGGGCGTATCGCCTCAATCACGATGTTCGGCATCCTGCTTATGGCACTCTTGCTGGGCGAAGCCATCCTTTCCTTCTTCGGTATCAGCATCCACTCCTTCCGCACGGCAGGCGGCATCCTGTTGCTGCTGATGGCGATCAACATGCTGATCGGACACAAAGCACCGCCATCGCCGGACGATGCCGATGTCGATTCAACGCAATCCATCGCCATCGTGCCACTGTCGACACCTTTGCTGGCTGGCCCCGGCGCGATCAGCGCGGTGATCGTCGATGCGCACAAGGCGGATAGCGCCAGCCACTATGGCATGATGTCACTGGTGCTGGTAGCACTGGGCCTGACCGTATGGCTGACCTTTCTCATCGCCCCTTGGGTCTCGCAGCGTTTGGGCCACATCGGCAGCACCATCGTCACCCGGCTAATGGGATTGTTACTCGCCGCCATCGCGGTCGAATTCATCGCGGGCGGCCTGCGCGGCCTGTTCCCGTCACTAGGTTGAACATGGAAAAGATACGACTTTCGAAATTGATGTCCGAACAGGAACTGTGTTCCCGTCGCGAAGCCGACGATTACATCGCCAAGGGCTGGGTACTGGTGGACGGCGAAGTGGTCAGCGAACTCGGCAGCAAGATATTGCCGACGCAGAAGATCACGCTGAAGAAAGCCGCGCAATCACAGCAGCAGGATCTGGCGACCGTGATCCTGCACAAGCCGGTGGGCTACGTCTCAGGCCAGGCCGAAGACGGCTACCAGCCCGCCATCGTGCTGGTGAAACCGGAAAAACACTGGAAGCTAGATCCGTCGCCGCAACGCTTCGAACCGCGCCACCTGAAGAGCCTCGTCCCCGCCGGTCGGCTGGACATAGACTCCACCGGTCTGCTGGTATTGACGCAGGACGGTCGCATCGCCAAACAACTCATCGGCGAAGATTCGGACATCGAAAAGGAATATCTGGTGCGCGTGTCGGGACGCATCGTTGCAGACGGCCTGGACAAACTCAACTATGGCCTGTCACTGGACGGCAAGAAACTGAAACCGGCGAAAGTCACCTGGCAGAACGACGACCAACTGAAGTTCATCCTCAAGGAAGGCAAGAAGCGCCAGATCCGCCGCATGTGCGAACTGGTCGGCCTCAAAGTCACTGGACTCAAACGCGTGCGCATCGGCAATGTAAAGCTGGAAAAACTGCCGATGGGACAGTGGCGGTATTTGCGCGCGGACGAGAAGTTCTAGACAGACACTTGCGCATCCTGCGGGGATGCGGGCGCCTTCGCCACCAACAAGGCATACAAGCGGCGACTATCCGCATGCAACACCGTGAACTGCCAACCGTCGATCACAAAAGTGCTGCCGCGCTTGGGTAGCTGACCGGCGGCCTGTAGCACCAGCCCGCCGATGGTGTCATATTCCTCATCGCTGAATTCAGCCCCCGCCTGTTCGTTGAAGTCGGCGATCTCGGTGTCGGCTTTGACGCGCCAGTGGGTGTCGTCCTGGCGGATGATGTTGTCTTCATCCTCGTCGAAGTCGTATTCGTCGGAGATGTCGCCCACAATCTGTTCCAGCACATCCTCGATGGTGGCCATGCCGCACACGCCGCCATATTCGTCCACTACCAGCGCGAGATGGTTGTGGTTGCTGCGGAAGTCGCGCAGCAGCACATTGAGGCGTTTCGATTCGGGCACGAACACGGCCGGACGCAGCATGTCGCGCACATTGAATTCTTCACCCGCGTAGTAGCGCAGCAAATCCTTGGCCAGCAGTATGCCGATGATGTTGTCCTTGTCGCCGTCCACGACCGGGAAACGGGAGTGCGCACGCTCGATCACGAAGGGAATGAATTGCTCGGGTGGCTGACTGATGTCGATGACATCCATTTGCGCGCGGGGGATCATGATTTCGCGCACCTGACGCTCCGACACCTGGATCACGCCTTCCATCATGGACAGCGCGTCCGCATCCAGCAGATTGCGCTGGAAGGAACTGTGTAACAAAGCGATGAGTTGTTCGCGATCTTCCGGCTCACGCAGCAACATCGTGGAGAGCCGTTCTAAAAAGGTGGGTTTACTACTGCTACTGTCTGAACCGTCCATTGCCTGACTACTGACTAACAAGATAGGGCGCAGGATACCGCAATTTGAGCATCAACGCAGTCTCGCGCGCTTCCATCGCTTCTGCTTCCCGTTTCTTCTCATGATCATAACCCTGCAGGTGTAGTGCTGCGTGAATGGTGAGATGCGCATAGTGCGCGACCAGTTCCTTGCCCTGTTCTTTCGCTTCTCGCGCCACCACCGGTGCACAGATGACTACATCACCATATAAAGGGTCGGCATCGTCGTAGACGAAGGTCAGCACGTTGGTGGCGTAATCCTTGCCACGATAGCTCTGGTTCAGCGCACGGCCTTCGATTTCGTCCACGATGCGCAACACCATATGCGCATCCTGTTCCAGCGCAACTTTCACCCAGCGCCTGAACTGCTGACGGGTCGGCAGTTTGTTGGCATTGCTGGCGTACTGCACCGACAGCGATAATTTGTGCATTTCACTCATTGTTTGTTTCCATCGTGCTTTTCATAAGCAGAAACGATCTTCTGCACCAGCGGATGACGCACCACGTCCTCGGCAAGAAAATCCTGAAAAGCGATACCGCGCACATCTTTCAGCACGCTGCGTGCATCATTGAGTCCGCTCTTCTGTCCGCGTGCCAGATCGATCTGTGTCACATCACCGGTGATCACCGCTTTGCTGCCGAAACCAATACGGGTGAGGAACATCTTCATCTGCTCGGGCGTGGTGTTCTGCGCCTCGTCGAGGATGATAAAGGAATGGTTCAACGTGCGGCCACGCATATAGGCCAATGGGGCGATCTCGATCGCACCGCGCTCGAAAGCCTTGCTCACCTTGTCCAGCCCCATCAGGTCATACAATGCGTCATACAAAGGTCGCAGATAAGGATCGACCTTCTGCGCCAGATCGCCCGGCAGAAAACCCAAACGCTCACCCGCCTCCACCGCTGGTCGCACCAGCACCAGCCGCTTCACGTTCTCCCGCTGCAAGGCGTCGACCGCCGAGGCGACCGCGAGATAGGTCTTGCCCGTTCCGGCTGGGCCGACGCCGAAAGTGATGTCGTGCTCCTGGATGGCTTGCAGGTATTCGTTCTGACGCACGGTGCGCCCGCGCACCTCGGCCTTGCGCGTCATCAGCAAAGGCACCGACTCGCTGTTCGCATCCGGCAGGTCGCGCTTCATCACCTCGATCAACCCCAGTTGCAGGCGTTCCAGAGAGATGTCATGCCTCGACTCCAGATAGAATCGCTCCAGCACGCTGCGCGCCTGCGCCGCCTGTTCACCGCTGATATTGAAGCGCTCGCCGCGCCGGGAGATGTTCACTTCCAGCGCAGTCTCGATCTGGCGCAGGTTCTCATCGAACGCTCCGCACAGGTTGGCCAGCCGCTCGTTGTCCACGGGTTCGAAGGAGATGCTCGCGTGCGTACTCATACTGCCTCCACCACCTCGCCGCGCAATGTATGGTGGGAGACCGCCGTGATACGCACATCCAGATAGCGTCCCAGCATGCCGGGCGACCCCGCGAAATTCACCACACGATTGTTCTCGGTACGCCCGGCCAATTCACCCGCATTCTTCTTCGACACACTCTCCACCACCACACGCTGCACCGTACCCACCATGCGCTGACTATATTCCTGCTCCAGTTCGTTGATACGCGCCTGCAAACGCTGCAAGCGCGCCATCTTCACTTCATCCGGCGTGTCATCCTGCATCTCGGCCGCGGGCGTACCCGGACGCGGGCTGAACACGAAGCTGTAACTCGCATCGAAGCCGACCTCCTCGATCAGTTTCATGGTCGCCTCGAAATCGGCGTCCGTCTCGCCAGGGAATCCCACGATGAAATCCGAGGCGATGGCGATATCGGGACGCGCCGCTCGCAACTTGCGTATGACCGACTTGTATTCCAGCGCTGTGTAGCCGCGCTTCATCGCCGCCAGCACACGGTCGGATCCGGACTGCACCGGCAGGTGCAAATGGCTCACCAGCTTCGGCGTATCCGCATAGACATCGATGATGCGTTGCGAAATCTCGCGCGGATGCGAAGTGGTGTAGCGCAGACGCTGTATCCCATCCAGCGCAGCGATAGCACGCAGCAGGAAAGCGAAGTCCACCGTATCCCCCTCGTCCGTCATGCCCTGATAGGCATTCACGTTCTGCCCCAGCAGCGTGACCTCACCCACACCCTGCGCAATCAACTTCTCCACTTCGCGCATCACATCCTCGAACGGGCGCGACACTTCCTCGCCGCGCGTGAACGGCACCACGCAGAACGTACAGTACTTGCTGCAACCTTCCATGATGGAGACGAATGCCGTGCCATGTGCAGTCTGCGAGGCAGGCAGGTGATCGAACTTCTCGATCTCGGGGAAGCTGACATCGATCTGCGGCTTGCCGCTGGCGATTCGCGCCTCGATCAGCTCGGGCAAGCGATGCAAGGTCTGCGGCCCGAACACCACATCCACATAAGGTGCACGTTTGACAATGGCATCGCCTTCCTGACTCGCCACACAACCACCCACACCGATCAGCAGATTCGGATTGTTTTTTTTCAAAGCCCGCGCACGGCCCAGATCGGAGAACACTTTGTTCTCAGCATTCTCACGAATGGAACAGGTGTTGAACAGGATGATGTCCGCCTCTTCCTGCTTGTCTGTCTGCTCCAGTTTCGCACCAGCCAGCATCACATCCACCATCTTGTCCGAGTCGTACTCGTTCATCTGGCAACCATAGGTCTTGATATACAGTTTCTTCAAAATCTCTCACCATCTTACGACATCAGATACCCAATAACCCTGTAGCGAACAGCCTTATCAAATAGAGGCTATTCCCGACTATTTCACTAATATAATCGCTTCGGCTTCGACCAATGCGAATGTTTCGTATTGCAGCCAACATTATTATTCAGGGAAAGGAATAACAACATGTCGTTCATCGCAGATCTCGCATCCATCGGCGTCGCACTCTTCTCCGTCGGCTTCTCCATCTGGATGGTGATGCAGCTTTTCGCTAAAGAGCAAGCATAAGTTGCTTCAGCGGTGACTGGGCTCTCTGGCCCAGTCCATAAAAATCACAAGGTTACTAATCACCTGCCTGCGCTATCTAGCGCCGGGCTTATCTTGCTATGCACAAAACGCTTGTCAGGCAGGTTGTTTGTGCTAGGATTGCCCCCGTAGTTTTTGTTGGTATGTTCAACTTTAAATTTTAGGAGGGGTAATTATGTCTTTCGTCGCAGATCTCGCTTCCATCGGCACTGCAATCCTGGCAGTCGGCTTCTCTCTGTGGATGCTGAAGCAGCTGTTCTCTGATTCCGAGTAATCAGTCAGTACCCCGCAAATGAAAAACTCCAGCTTAGGCTGGAGTTTTTTTATTTGGTGGTGATAGGTGGAATTGAACCTGCTGTATTTATTGACTTACAGAGCGCTAAATTTTCAATTACTCACGCTATTACTCACAAACCACAACACTAAACAAAAAACCCATCTACTACGCTTCGTATTTTATCTTAAAACGCCAAGTCTCTCTCTCACTTCATCTCGTCTCGTATCACAACGTATCACGACTTAATTTGAATCTTTGGCAGATCCAACTTGAACCCACCTTTGTCGTTACTCAACAGGCAGATCGAATCAGCCAACCTTACTAATTCTTCGACCTCCCTCAGCTCTAACCTCGTAAGAGTGGCAGGATGATCTTGGACACTTGAATCGAGTTGGTACATCACCACAACGACCACACCGATTTCTATTGCCAACTGTTTTAGTTTAATTAGGCTGCTTCCCGGGACTTCTAGTCGAAATTCACTTCCAACCATGCTTTGAAGACAGTCCAGCAGTATCAGTCCCTGCTCACCTAACTCATTCTGTTTCTTAGCGTTGCGCTCTATCTGATCAACAGAGACCATTCTTGCCGGATTCAGATAAATCTTCGACCGACTCAGGACACCCAAAGCAGAGAAGAAACGTTCTAACTCTGGTTTGCTAAGTAAACCGTCATAAATTCCAGCTTCCGGTGGAATGGCAGATATGTTGCCAATAAACCTTCGGGCAAACGTTAAGTAGGGCTCGGACACTCCATAGAAAGTTATCGGAAGCCCTTGCCTTACCCCAACATGCTTGATGACCTCCTCGACATAACGATCTTTCAGCCCTTTCTCGCGCACGGCCACCACTAATACGTCACCGCCACCCAAACTCTCTATTTGAGCAATCACACCGCGATCTCGTGAGTCGATATCTAGCTCCTGAGCAGAAACCATAGTTCCCTGATAAATCTGTTCAATATCCAGAAAGAGTTCCGATGCAATTGATGCCAATGACGTCAATCCCATTTCTTTAATATGTAATCGCTCGTCGTTAGTCATTTTTTACCTTCCTGATAGTGCTGGTTGTACCAAGCAACTAGCGCCTGTAGAGCCGAAGCCAGAGGATCGGCAGGAGAATTCATCTTGTGAATAAACTCACGATTCGACTTTCCCTTTAGCTGGACAAGCTTCCACTCCCCCTCACTAAGTGACAATTCGGCCGTCGCAAAGCGTTTGTTGCTTTCAGTTAGCCGTACTGAAAATATCCTCGTACTTCCATCCAAGCAATATTCAACGTAAGAAGAAACACAGTGATGCATTTCCTGAGACTCATCCAACAACTGCAGAAGGGTGTTTAGGGGCACTATCGTATAAAGGCTACTTGCTAGAAATGCATTGCCACTTTGACCTACATACGCAGCGAGAATGCAGTCCCAACTGGGGGCCTCAGATGTGAATGCATCGTAAAATTCTCTGGTTGGATGCTGCTCATGCCAAATAGCACTTTTCTTTTCCAGATACTTCCACCCCCGCTTAAGTTGATTCTTATCGAAGGAAGGCTTAGTTGCTAGAAACCAATCGAGCACCGGCTGAAGCTTTGGCAGCTCATCGAAAAATGTCTCAAAAGGCATATCTCGAATTGCTTCTAGGTAGGATTCACCGTTGTCATCCAGCCAATTGAAGTTACCGCAGTCAATTTCATGCTGCTCAAATTCACTAATCATCTTCTTGGTCTTAAGGCGCGGAGGCTCAAGAAGTTCATCCACGTATAGATCGAGGAATTGAATAGCCGAGATAATTGAAATGGTTCTCCTCGATTCTCTGACCGGGCCTGCTTTTTCAATCTCGAATAGAATTTCAAAAAATTCTGACCCCGCCCCCAAAGTCATTAAAGATCGAAAGTTTCGAGCTAACATAAAGTCGATGTCGACACATTTCAGATGCTTCATGCCAGACAACATAAATGCAGCCAGCGCAATTTCCTTAGTCACCAAAGGACGCCCCATATTGGAGACATTTTTATCCTTTTCCCTTAACTCAATCTTGCCGAGTAGCTTTTGAATCTCATGAACGAAGTCAGTTGTGATGTAAAAATAATCAGGTGCAAATTCGAGAAGTGCTGCAATTTCATGGCTGGAGAGCAGAGAAAGCCTTCGCCTTCCTTTTCGATTGAAACCTGGCATTGAAAGAAGTTCTGAGATTCCCGCATTCACCTGCAATTTCGAGGCTGACACTTCAACACGGCCACCATTCTTTCCGTAAAGCGCATCTATGTAGTTGCTCATATCAATACTCCCGGGTAAGCAACATAATCCCGTCAATGAGATAGAACTCCCAGACGCCATCAGGACAATCTGTAAACTCGATGTGCCGCTTGTAAAGCGGACTATCATTTCCATCAGTTGCGCTAATGTCAGCCTTATTATCTTGGGCACGCAGCTTGATGCTAATGAACGGCTGAGACTGTTGTATCTCTATTAACTCTGTGCCAACAATGTCCAAGAACCAGTACGCACCACCCCCAGCGTTCTCAGCAAAGAATTGAACTCCATCCGTGTATTTCATTCGACTCAGGACATGGCGGTAGTAATTCTCTGTGCCTGTAAACTGAGCCATGTTGTGTTTTAGTTGTGAGCTATCCATTCCATTCTCCGATCTGTAATTTGTTTAAGTTGTTTGTGGCATTGGTTATCAGTGCTTTTCTATTACGGTTAGTGTTCTGGCACAGACCGCGCCCAAGTGATTCCCCCCTCGTTTCCCACCACGTGAGCGAAGCAAGTAGTTCTCTTCGATAAGTAAGTTCACTTTCCCGCGCATGGACTTGCGACCAACCTCTGGCTGGGTAATGTAGGCATCGAGAAACTCTTGCTTCCTCTTCACCCCATCCCAATCAGGATCAAAAGCGTGATACCAACCATCCGTTTTGCCGGTTAGTAGAATTGCGTGAGTTCCAGAATTAACGACGCAGATTGCGACCTGCTTATCGAATGTGAGCTTGCGAAGTGCGTTGGCAACTGCAACGTCATCGTAGTGATGGACTTTCAGCCTTGACCTAATTTGAATGGCTTCCAGGACGGCCCTTATGTCATTGCCTGGCTTACCCTGCGTGTAAACGCCATCCTCGGTTAGAACATCATGTAAAAGCCGATATACCAATCCAGACATGCGATTCTTGTTTCCATAAAGAATCAAAAGTCCGTTCAGCATCGAAGTAACCCAACAGGAGTACGGCAGTATTTGGTAAGAGAGCGGTTGCATCGCAGCTCACCATATTTTTCCAAGAGGGTTGTCGGTGAATAAGTTGTTGTCACGGATATATCGCTGCATCACCGCATCTGACTTGTGCCCAGTCTGCTGGCAGATCTTGAAACTGCTCACACCATTGATTGCTGCACTGGTGACCAACCCGGCTCGCAAACTGTGGCCCGAGAACTGCTTGGCATCCAATCCGATGGCAGCTACTCGCTCCTTAACAATCAATGCGACCGACTGTGGAGACAATCCCTGACTTCTCACCTGACCGTGACGATTTATGCCTCTAAACAATGCTCCACTAGAGATATCGGATATCTTTAGCCAGTCTTTGATTGCCTTAACCGGACAATACTTGCCTCTCATGATGGGAATTGCGATGTCTCGTCCCAGGCCCGCTTGGTCTGTTTTACTTCGCCGCAAGTGAATGACAATCCCTTCTTCAACGAACTGAACATCACTGACTTGAATAGAGACCAACTCTGACCGACGAAAAGCGCCTGAGAATCCTGTCAGCAACAATGCCTTGTCACGGATCCCCTTCACACCTACTGCGTCTTGAACCATCGCCTGTATTTGCGGCAGTAAGGTTGGCCTGACGCGACGCTGCACTCGTCCGGTTGTTCGTCTGATACCAATCAATGTCGCTTTGACCAAATCAGACTGTGTTGGAGACTTCAGCTTCTTTGAATTGTGCGCGCGACTGATTGCCACGACTCGGCGACTAAGCGTTCCAAACGAAAACTTTTCAGCATGTTCTGCTAGGTAGGTGGCAACCGTTTCTGCTGATGCGGGTATCCGCCCTCCCCAATTGATAAAGTGCTGAAGGTCATTGCTGTATGCACGCCGGGTATTTTCTGAGAGGGATGCCTGGACAAATTGATTAACCAATGCAGACATCTTTGAAGTCTTCTTGGATTTTGCAGTTTGGTTGGAGTTCATGCTGCATCTCCTTCCGTGGAAGGAGAGGGTTTTATCTTTGCTGCTTTAACTAGCAAATAGTTGCAGGACGATCGATATCTATCAAAAGCGTCCTGTCTTGGGGGTTTTAAAGGGTTCGGATCGATTACATCTTTGCCATCGAAAACAATCCAGTGGTAATAGCTCCCACCTCCCCCGCGATTTACCGGCAGGATGGCTCTTCCAGGAATTTCAGCCCATGACTTGAATGGAAGTTTCGTAACTCTGCATCCCAGTTTGTTCAGAGCATTCTCCAACTGCTTACGAGTTGTGAAGAAGGACGATTTCCCCTTACTGAAATTGAATGCTTTAAATGCTTCCTGATACGTCACGCCTGCAGTCATCGCGACACAAGCAACACCACAATCACTCTGTTTACGTTGTTTGATTCGCCTTATCTTCTTAAAGCGATTATCGACAACATGATTATTGATACCAGGTGTCCCAACAGCTTGTCCGTCCGGGATGCTTTTGGTTTTCTTCATTTGGATCTCCGATATATTGATTACTGCACGACAAAATAAAGCCCGCGTGAATAACAAAAATGGCGGGCTTGATTGGTGAAACGTGTTTGATAGTGCGTGTGTATGCCTGCCGATGGATTGGCCTCCTTTCTTAATTTTTAATGTGTGATTACTGCCTGATGGGTGGCAGGATGGTGCTGAAGACTTAAATAAAGCCGCGCTCTGCGAAACTCAAAACAGATGTCCCCGCCACGATGAAGTGGTCAAGAACTCGTACATCTACCAGTGCCAAAGCGTTCTTAAGCGTCGTAGTCAGTTGCTGGTCTGACTGACTAGGTTCCGCAACGCCGCTGGGGTGGTTATGAGAGAAAATGACTGCTGCAGCGTTTTCCCGAAGTGCAGCTTTAACCACCTCACGCGGATACACCGATGTTTGCGTCAACGTTCCCCTGAATAACTCATGAGTAGCAATCAACCGATGCTGAGCATCTAGAAACATGGCAACAAAACATTCGTGCTCACGACCTGCAAAGTGGATACGCAAACAATCTCTCACGGCTTCTGGTGCATTCAGTACACAGTCACGCTTGAGTTCCTCGTTCAGCCATCGCCTGACCAACTCACGAGCCACCACGCATCGTGCTGGAAGTGAATTATTAGATTGGGACGTAGTGAACATTTCACTCAGGGAGCCATGGTAGTGTTTTTGCGTTTGTCGCACTCCGATGAGCTTTTCCATCAACTCGGTATCAGACAAGTTTGAATATGTGGCGTGCAGCTTGATAGTTTCGGCTTTCATTTTTCACCCCTGAGATAGTTTAGAAATTCGTTGGGTTGTTAAGATGCTCGCGAATCAATATTCTTCAGGTAGTAACAGCGTGGTAGAACTTCGGTCAGACTCAGTCAAAATCCAAAGTCTTGAATTTCCGATTTGATAGCTCGACAGAATACGGCGTCCATTTATGATGGCGTTTTCGTTGTCTTTAGCATCCTCTACTTCAATATCTCCCCAATCCCCCCGTTGGTGCCTCTGTATAAGTTCAGAGGCATTCACTGCCTCTCTATCAAGTAATTCCAATGCTGCTGGTGTTGAAACAAGATGACCTAGCGGAAAGCAGATAGTCTTGGTCGTGTCGGTTACCTCGGGTTGAATAGCCACGTTCATGTTTATTACCTTTCAATGGACGAATGAATGCCTGCCGGATATATGGCAGTTGAAAATCATTCGATGGGTTTAGTTACTTTGATGTACTTCTGAGAGGTGAAGCCTGCGTGCAGCAAAACTGCTAACTAGCGATAATCTGAGCTGAAAAGTGCTCACATTCACTCAAAATGCTGCACGTAGCTTATTTTACGCTATTTCCAAGAGAAAAACAACTATTTCTACTTATATTCAATGAGTTACAACTATCGCTAGTTAGATGAAATCCTGCGAATTTGGTTCGTATTTTGGGGAGGTGAATAGATTGCCCATATTGACTTGAGGAGCTTATGATGATTTGGGAAATAGATTGCAGTCAGAGATGACAGGCATCGTGGACGGACTGTAGCTCAACGTAAAGAGCATAAAGGGCGGAAAATCGGCCATGGAGCCGTTGCAGTCCGTTCAATTTAATGGCGAAGCCGAAGCTGCTCCATTTACTGTTTGCGCTATTTTGGCAAGCTTGTTACGACACATTATGTCGCGACATTGTTTCATAGTGCCTTCATTCAAGTATGGAGGTGACAAATGCACAAAAACATCAGAAGGCGCCGCTACAAAAGTGGCACGCATCCTATGTTCGGTGACTATCAACAGATAATTCACTATTGGATATTGCAGACGCTGGTTCCATTAGGTGCTCATAAGAGCATTATTCTTGAACGGCACTGTACTGAAGATGCGGTATTACAGGAGCTTGGACTTTCTCACATGATAGAAGCCAAAGAATTTAATGCCAATGAAGCAAGGCTGGCAGTGCAGAAGTTACACAGCCAGATTGATACTGCATCGCCAGCGAAATTTCCAAAGCATACTCAACTAGCCATGAACATACAGTGGTTAGGAAAAGTGATCGGATTAAACGATGTCGAGCAATCCATATTGCACCTCCGGGTCATTGCCTCGCGTCACATTACGTTAAGAGCCTGCTTAGTCAATGTAGGACAAGCTGTCGATTTGTTATATGCGGCTGACATATTTGCAAAGTTGTTAGATGTTGATACCGCAGAGGTCGAACTAGCATTCAAACCTGGGGGGCGCCTAATTCGCACGGGCTTGATTTCAATTCCAACCAGGCTAAATGACGTAATGGACAAGATATGCTTGCTTCCAGGTCTGGCAGACAATCTATTCACTCGAAATGATGATTCTTACGCTATGTTTCGAGAAAATTTTGCCCCAGCCAGTATGGCAAAACTAACCACTGATGATTATCCACACCTCAAAGAAGACATTTCCTTATTAAAAAGCTATCTGGGAGATGCGCTTGAGCAAAAGCGCGAGGGTGTCAATGTGCTAATTTATGGTACGCCGGGTAGTGGAAAAACTGAATTTGTCAAAATGCTTGCTCAAGAAATAAGCCACCCACTATTTGAAATTGCCACCGAGGATTCAGATGG
This sequence comes from Gammaproteobacteria bacterium, assembly GCA_018819205.1. Classification (GTDB taxonomy): domain Bacteria; phylum Pseudomonadota; class Gammaproteobacteria; order Burkholderiales; family Gallionellaceae; genus Sideroxyarcus. Next base: position 14,905 of record JAHJQE010000099.1, on the reverse strand, counting down.
TGAACCAATTCGCCGGGCAAATCGGTTTCGCTCATTTCGGTTGTCGCAACACATTCTCGCCAGCAATACGGCCAAACCGCTTGTGTTGTTTGATGAGGTCGAGGATGTCTTTAGCATAAACGATGACGATGATGATGAGCAAAAAGGCAACGGCAGGGGAATGAAAGGCTGGATCAACAAATTGCTGGAAGGCAACAAGGTTCCTTCTTTCTGGCTCTCCAACAATTTGCATTGTTTGGACAACGCATTTATTCGGCGATTTGATTACGTCATTGAGCTAAATTCTCCCCCGCGAAGTGTGCGCAGCAAAGTTCTTGACCAATATCTTGGGGAAATGGATGTTAGCCAAGCATGGAAAACTAACATGGCAGAGCATGAATATCTCAATCCGGCCGTGGTGGAGCGTGCAGCTAAAGTGATTGAAGCTGCGAAGAATAAGCATCCAGGACTTCATTCAGAGAAAGCACTAGAACGAATATTGGGTAACACGCTGGAAGCGCTAGGATTATCGCGCGCACCCAAAAATACCCTACAGTGCGTTACCGATTATCGACTAGACATACTGAATACAGATTGCAACCTCGGCGAGGTGTGCGAAGGATTGCGAGAGCATGGCGAAGGTCGACTTTGCTTGTATGGCGCTCCCGGCACCGGTAAGAGTGCCTTCGGAAGGTATTTAGCTGACAAGTTAGATCGCCCTCTGATGGTGCGACGCGCCTCTGATATTTTGAGCCCCTACATTGGGGTTGCCGAAAAGAATATGGCGAAGATGTTTCGCAATGCCAGTGAAGAAAATGCTGTCTTGTTGTTGGATGAAGCTGATACTTTTCTACGTGACCGAAATGGAGCAGTTCGTAGCTGGGAAGTCAGTGAAGTGAACGAAATGCTAACGCAAATGGAAAGCTTTACAGGCATATTCATCGCTTCCACAAATTTGATGGATTCACTCGATTCTGCCGCCCTGCGTCGTTTTGACATGAAAGTGAAGTTTGACTACTTAAAGACAGCACAGGCATGGCAGCTATTTATAGACGCGGCTGCCAAGTTAAACTTTGAGCCAAGCGATATTGACAGGGCAGCATTAGATAAACTGTGCATTCTTACTCCGGGAGATTTCGCAAATGTCATGCGACAATCACGATTGCGAAAAATTCATTCAGCAGGAGGCTTGATAGAAAGATTGTCGGCCGAATGCAAAGTCAAGCCTGAAGGTATGAAGCAGGCCATTGGATTTTGAAAAGTAGAATATGAATCGTATTTCATAAGGAGATTTCGAAATGAAAGTCTGTGCTTATGTAATGACCTACGATACAGGATTAGCCCCAAATCCTTTTCATGGCCTTTGTACTCTGGCAGTTTGTAGCCCAAATCATCTGAACGCCAATCTCGGGAATGGGGACTACATTGTGGGAGTGGCAGGAGCAGAAATACGCTCTAGGCTTAACACTCCGAATGAATGGCGTCTTATTTATGCGATGCAAATTGATAAGCGCATAACGCTTGATGAATATTACAGGTCCTCTGTGTACAAATCCAAAATCCCCAAGCGGAGTGGTCCAAGAGAGGTTATGTGTGGTGATAATTTTTACAAGTTATCAGGAGAGGAGCTAGTACACACAGGAGAATCAACAGATCACGATTGGCGAGAAGCAATAGAAAAGGATTGCAAGGGGAACCGTGTATTTATCGGAAAGGGATTTCTGTATTTTGGGAAAGACGCAGAGCCGTTCCCAGAGACTGACTGGGCAACTAAACTGAAGAATCAACTTACATATAAGCCACGTGGTGTTAGTTATATATTTGGTGGCCGAGGGCGACATTTGTGGACAATAGATGATTTGAAATCATTCAAACTTTTTTTCTCTTGCCATGCCAGTCCAATCCCGAAGAATAATCCTGTTGATTTTGATAACTGGAAAAGTGAGTCGGGAGAGGAATCCTGTTCTAAGTGTACGTAACTGGTTTGCTGAAAGTTAAATCATGAAAATTCTATTTCTTCGTATTGGAATTGATCGTGGGTGCGGCGGCACCTTATCCCCTCGTTTCCCAAACGGCACATTTGAGTATGTGCCTATACCCGAATCATCAAAATTGATTGATGGAAAAGGCGTGACCTATACCGATTTGATTGCGAGGCACGGTGGAACTTTGGATCAATATTCAGGCTCGACGGGATTCACTCACTATGACCCAGAGTTTGAAACTTTCACCTACGGAGAGCCAAGCGAACCCAAGCGTTCTCAGTTACTCAAAATGGCCACTGGAGACCTTGTCGTTTTTTATGCAGGCTTTCAAGGGCCAGATATTGCCAAAGGGACTTGTTTTGTTATCGGTTATTTGTCTGTTCGCTCGATACATCAAGTATCAACTGATGAGCCTTGGCCACCACAATCGCTTGCTCACCTACATAGCAATGCACATTTTCGCCGTAGCAAGCCTGAGCCGACTCTTGTCGTTGTTGAAGGTGATCCAGCTAAGTCTTGTTTATATTCGATTGCACAACAACTATCTGACGATAAGCAAAAAGTATTACCAGAGCTTGAGGGAGTCATTGGATTTAGAGGTTCAGTCATGCGAGCAATTGGGCGTTGGGTGCCAGAGACTCATACTAAAAAAGCATTTGAATGGTTAACGAAGACCCGATGAGCAAAAAAGTAATCCATGCATATTTAATCCTACTTACTACTCTATCGCCTAGACTAATTTTGAGGACATCTCACAAGGGGAAATATGCCGCCTAGTCTGATTTGTGAGAGTGATGACATATTTGCCAAAAATCAAAGTGAGGATGCTCTGTAAGAACTGTTTGAGATACGAGTAACGCATGATTTGATCTCCGTTTCAATTCAAGCCAATTAGGAAATTATTGAACATTGATCTCTCTACCTGTTCTGTTTTCCATCAATCGTGCAGATCAACACGCCTTCTCTCCTTTAAGACTATTCTTAGTTGCACTGTGCAGCGAATCCCCAAAACCGCGTAGCCACCAATCCAGCATTTCAGAATCGACGACTGTCGCCGTAATCTCATAGGTATCTTCCAGTTCTTTTACTTCTTGATCTTCGGAAAGTTTTGATTCCAGCAGGTGAAATCCTGCTTCCTTTTCAATACTCAAAGTAAGTTTGATATGCTTGCCAACACCATAGCCAAAGCGACCATCGTCATCGAACTTTTTCAGATCGAACTCTTTCGGACGCTCAAATGTAAACACTGAAGCCTTGGCACTATTGATTCGGTGCAGAGCCAAACTTCGCTCGTTGTCGTAATCCTTAAAGCGACAGACTAGGTATAGGCGAGTGCCTTGTTGAGCCAATCCGAGTGGCATGACATCCGCTTCAGTACGCTTACCAGCAGCATTCTCGTAATCCACGTTTAGCCACAGGTTGGAATACAGCGCATTGCTGACTTCCTCAAACACCTTGGGTTTGATCTTTGGGGGAAGCAATGGCTGTGTAGTGCTGACCACACGCACCTTGGATAGCCACTCGCGCTCACGCTTTCCCTTCTCATTGTTGTAAGGGGCAAGATTCTTACGAGCTTGTACAAAGAATCCATCCATCGATTTCATCAAACCCGCTGGCAAAAGACTATGTAAGTGTTGCTCTGCCAGAGTCAGAAGCAACGACTCCTGTTCAGAGAGCATTGGCAATCCCATCCCTTGTGCGTATTCCTTCCAACGATATCCATAAGGCTTACTCCGGTCGTCGCGCTCGATTTCAAAGTGCTCGCTTAGCATTTCAACTTGTCGCTGAATGGTACGAAGATCTCGACTGACTTCGGTATCGGCAAGCTGCTCATGCAACTCTTTGGTTGTAATCGTGCCCTTGCGCGGAATACGGCGCATCAACTCAAGAGCGAGCAGAACTGATTCTTTTGTATCGGATCGTTTAGACATGATGGCCCCTACTCAAAATGCAGGTCGTTGCGACCTGCAAGGAATTGCCACAGCCGAACCATGGCAAATGTATCCAGTCCGCAATAAACAAGAAGTTGCTGCTCGATCTCTGCCTTACGCTGGGGCGTGGTTTCTGCGTGGATGGCCTCTTCAAAGGCTTCCATCGCCATTCCGCCATTCTTCACACCATCCAAAGCTTCATAGCTTAAGTCGGGTGCTACAGCAGGAAGGACAGCCTTGATACTCCAGCTACCATGTTGGCTGGGGTGGTAGTAATTCGCTCTGGTGATAGGAAGCAGATCAACTAAACGCTCGTTGATTGCTAGTAACGAGGCGGCGAATTCAGGAAAGCGTTCAGCTAGTTCTCGGATTCGTGCACCTTCAAAGCCTGCGTTATAGACATACACGGGGCCACTGATCCCGCATGCCGCGATGAGTTTTTCTGAGAAGTCGCGCGATGGGTCTTTACCAGACAAGTCTAGGAATGAATCTGATTCCAACTTTCCGTTATCCAGCAGCGTATGTAGACTGAACTGAAACGGGATCATCTGATAAGGGCGAGTTCCTTTCCAGATGGGCACTGCAAACTGGATGGTTTCAAAGTCTAGGAAATATGCTGGCAGGTTGTACGACATAAGTGCATCAGCTGCACCTTCCGCATCAAAATACACCTCCCCAAACAGGGTGTGAGCCTTGACCCTCTGTTGCTGTTCACTCAACAGGTCATCGGGGGTGTCGCGTAAATCGAGTGCAGGATGCGCGGCAATGTATTCCTTCAAGTCACTTGAACGAATACTGGGCAGCCAATGGATGGGGTATTTCGCTTGCGGTTCCTTAGATTGGCAGTAATCGAAAAAGCCGCATGCAAACGGTGTGGCACATTGATTCCCCACCTTCATTTCTGGTTCTACTTTCATGGCCACCACTTCATGCGCGGCGGCTATCCATTCGCGAACTTCATCAAAACGAGCAAAGGCATCAGCCGTCAGGTCATTCTCCTCAAGCAAGCCGCGATAGTCGCCTTCACCTGGATACACCCAACTGCTGTTGATGTGCGCCAATGCTACAGAAGCTAGTGGCACACCGGCATTACGTGCGATATAGGATTGAACGGCGACATCATCGCGGTGGTAGTCCTTGACCCCTGTGGACGATTTAACCTCGACCATGCGCCAGACACGCTTGCCATCCACTGTGTCTGGAATCATCACATCAGCAAAGGCTAATGCACCGTTAGCGGAATAGCCTGCTTCAAATATTGGTTTATCTGTAGCCAGCAATTCCATGCTGCGCTTGAAGGTCGCATCGAACCCATCACGCTGAGCATCAAGCAATACACCCGTTCCATCTTGGTCATACAGTTGCTGTGCTATGTCCCCAACAGTGTTGCCTACCGCGAAGCTAGCTTGTGTTGTATCCGAATCTTCACGCAACTCAGGTTGATGTACTTCAAGCCATAACCGCTTGGGGCACTGCCTATAGGCGATCAGTTTGGATTTTGAAAGGTTGCGCATGAATACTCCAAGTCGTTTGAAGATTCAGTATCGTAACTCTTGCGACAATATGTGTCGCATGAAAATTTCCATCCCACTGTTTGAGACACAGCACATGCCCGTATCCATGATCTTCTTACCTACCTTTGAGTAAAAACCTACGTAGCGTCGAGAGAACGTCATCCGCAGATGCTAGGCGAGTAAATGCCTCTCCCGCGTTATTGATTTCAATGCAAGGCAAACCACCAATCTCGCCAAGTACGCGTATAGCCCCGTTTATCGGTTGAAGGTCGGCTGGGTTAAATATAGCGTGTGGCATATGACGATCTCTTTCACGCCTGTTAAGGCAATGTTCTGTTGATGCTGGCTATCGTAATTGCTACATGCGACACAACGTGACGTATCCGCGTTGCCAAATGCGTTTCCTTGTATGGAAATGGGAGTTTTTGAAATGAGAAACGAAGCCAAACACGACACGCCGTTTACTCGCACGCGGCATAGAACTAACCCATCCATAACTTTTGAGAATTTTGTTATTGGAAGCTCAAATGAAATAGCTCACTCCTCTGCTGTCCGCGTCGTGGAATTACCAATCTCACAAAGCGGCCCTTTGTTTATCTATGGTGGGGTAGGCTTAGGAAAGTCGCATTTGCTGAATGCAGTTGGCAATCGACTCATGGAGATAAATAGTCAAGCAAACGTATGCTATATCCACGCGACAAATTTCATTTCTGAGACTGTTCGAGCACTTGAGAGCAAGAATTTAGGTGAAATGAGGCAATACTTCCAATCGCTCGATTTGCTATTGATTGATGACATACAGTACCTCGCCGACAAACCGAATACGCAGCATGAGTTAATTGCCACACTTAATTATTTAGTCGAGTCGGATAAGCTGGTCGTTATGACAAGCAATGCATCATCAAAGAGGCTTTCAGGTTTCGACCCGCAGATACTTTCACGATTCAGTGGCGTTTTATCTGTTGCGGTTACTAAGCCCAAGCTAAATACAAGAAGAGATATACTTTTGAGTAAGGCCGAACTATCTGGGATTGATATCCGCAAGGATGTTGCCAGCTATATGGCTATGCGCGTAACGTCGAGCGTCCGCGACTTGGAAGGAGCAATCAATAGAATTGACGCATACGCCCGATTTCACAGTCGAGCAATAACAATTGATTTAGCCAAAGAAGCACTTTTAATTTAGTCCAACCAGGAGTAACAGAAATGTCAAACGCAAACTATTAAAGATGGAATTGTTAGAGGCGGCGCATCAATCGGCAACGGCACCATTTTGGGCAATATAAATAATGGGATCATCAGAAAGGGAACATCATCAAGGGTAACTCTTGCGACAATATGTGTCGTACAAAATTTCCGTATGTAATTAATTAAAGATGATGCGTAATCAATACTCTGCCTTGGCATAGTTCTCAAATCGAGTGTATTCAGAACGGAAGGTGAGAGGAAAGATGCCAATTGGCCCGTTTCGCTGCTTACTGATGATGATCTCTGCTTTCCCTTTTTCCATGGTGTTCTTGTCGTATACCTCCTCTCGGTAAATGAAAAGAATCAAATCTGCATCCTGCTCAATACCACCTGATTCTCTTAGATCTGACATAACAGGACGCTTGTCCTCACGTTTTTCCAGGCTACGATTGAGCTGTGAAAGCGCAATGACTGGTACGTTTAACTCTTTTGCCAATGCTTTCAGAGATCGCGATATCTCTGCCACTTCATTAGCGCGATTATCAGATTGTTTTCCATGTGAGCCAGACATGAGTTGCAGATAGTCAATCACTACAAGTCCAAGCCCGCCCTGTTCGCGGTGCAGTCGCCGAGCGCGAGATCGTAAATCTGTGGCGGACAGAGCGGGTGTCTCGTCAATAAAGATTGGAGCATCGTGAAGCTTACTTAAGGCATGTGTCATCCTGCACCAGTCGTCGTCGTCCAGTGTAGCGGTTCGTAACTTTTGCTGGTTGACCTTGCCGATAGAGGCCAAGATGCGCATCGCAAGCTGCTCACCCGGCATTTCCATGCTGAAGATTGCTACCGGCTTTTTCTGATCGATAGCTACATTCTCAGCAATATTCATCGCAAGGCTAGTCTTACCCATACTTGGTCGCGCAGCGATAATGATGAGATCGGCAGGCTGGAATCCTGTGGTCATCTCATCCAAATCTTTGAAACCGCTTTCTAGGCCATTGGAGGTTCTTGAGTCCTGGGTCATGATCGTTTCGACCTTCTCCAGAACCTTCGTTAGCAAAGGATTTATGCTCTGAAAACCAACTCGGTGTTTGTTGCGTGATTCTGCAATGGCAAAGATCTGCTGTTCGGCGGACTCCAAAAGATCATCCGGGCTTCTGCCATCAGGCTTGTAGATTGAAGTGGCAATCTCAGTAGTGGCGGCTGCTAGATTCCGCAACACTGATTTATCGCGGACAATGTCCGAGTAATGGACAATGTTTGCTGCACTAGGCACATTTGTCGCTAGGGCTCCAATGTAAGGCAACCCCCCCGCCTTATCCAATAATCCTTTTGCCTCCAGAGATTCTGCAAGGGTAATGACGTCTACTGGCTTGGAAAGATTAACCATTTCAGTGATTAGTCTGAAAATATATTTATGCTCAACACGATAGAAGTCACGTTCTTCAAGCTTGTCCGAAATTTGATCCCAAGCCTGAATATCCAACAGCAAGCCACCTAATACTGATTGTTCTGCTTCCACAGAGTGAGGGGGGAGTTTGATATCTGACATAGCCAATCCTTTATTGAAGGTATTGGATATTCCATACCGATACGACAGTTTGTGTCGCAAGAAAGTCAGGGGGAGAATTACGTGCGATAACCTCAGTACTTTGAGAGCTGTTATATGGCCGGTGACGCTTTTCGAAAGCGGACGGTTGCTATCGAAAGGCCACCGTCAGTTGTGTCCGAGAAAGAGCCCGAGATCTTTCTCTGCAGAAGTAATTTCTCTGAAAAACCCCTAACTAGTCATACTACGCAAAATAGATAGTCAGATTTAGCCTACCACCTGTCGATTAAGCTAATTGTTCTAATTTTTGTTGATCCATGACAAGCTTGATACTCCTGCAGCACCCTTCAAGTTGATTATCATAAAAATATTCATCCAATTTGGAAGCTAAGTAGGTCTCCTGCAGATTTAACCCTCTTCAATCTGTCCACTCCATTATCAATATGAGCTGCAAGAACCAACTGAGCAGTTTTTGCATTTAATTCACCATGCAGCTCCGTAAGCAGGGCTTCGTAAAGTGTGGATGCATCGCCCAGAAGGGTAGGCAAGTTGAATTCGGCACCATTTATATCAGTAACTTCTGGGTTAGCCTTGTGCCGCTCTTCCAATGAAAGCACTAAAGCCATTCGGCAAAGGATGTTGGGGGTCACACCTGTTTTAGATTTGATCTGTTTGAGCAATTCTGTAGCTCTCAAAGAAATATGTACTCGTTTAGGTAGCATGTGAAGGGCTCTCCTGATTCACCGGAAGTGATTTCCAAAAATAACCTTCTGTTATTTCTGAAGCTCCCTCAGTTTCGTCATATTTAATGTGATAACAGTGTGAAACGTGCTTATTCAGATCTTCATAGAAGTTCTTGTCCACTTCAGTATCCGTGGAAAGAATGATTACCTGGTGACTCGCTAGTGGGAAGTAATTGTTGATCAGCTTTTCACGATGATGACTGTCTAACCTACCCAGTGGGGTATCAATAATAATCGGAAGTTTTCTTCCAGAAGTTTTAGCTAAGGCCTCAAGCATCGCAACAGCATAAATCTGCTTCTCACCCGCAGAAAGATCTTTTTTAGGAATGCCCTTCCCGTTCTTATTAAACAAATGAACTTCGAAAGAGGAAGGATCTATCTGTGCACGAACAGTTGCATCTGATTTTCTAGCTAAACGAGCGAATGTCTTAGCAAATTCTTCTTCAAGCTTAACAACCTTTCTATTTGTCATCTCACTCGCGAAATCGCTTAAGACATCTATCGTTTGCTTTGCTAATTCGTTACCAGTTCCTTGCGTTTCTCCGCTAGTCCGCATTGCTTCGAACTTACGCATTTTCCTAACAAGTTCGATTGCCTGCCAAGTTAATCGGCGGGCCAATTCCAAGTGCGTATTCCGCTCTGTAATTAGCTTTGAAATTTCACCGCTTTTGGCTTTGATAGCATCTAGGTCTGATTGCAAAGACTCTTGATCTGGAGCACGTGCAATTTGCAGGCTGACCGTGCTTAGCTCATCTTCAAGAAATTGCAATTTCTTACGCAAGTCCAACGTCCTTACTGGAACTTGATTGAGGGCCTCACTAATCCAGTCTTCTAGCTGAAGGTTGTCTTTCCCAGACAGATCATGAACTACTTCTTTATTTTTAATTTCTTTGGGCCTAGTAACCAAATCAGCAAATACCTCCTTCACTTTTTTCAAAGCAGCTTGAGAAGATTTGCCAGGGATGTATTCGCTGATTACATCGTTTACCAACGCCAATCGCTGATTTACGGCATCTGCGATGCTCGACCATTCCATCAAAACACGTTCACTCTTTAACTGTTCATTCAGTTGATTCATGAGCGTGGGAGCTAAAGAGAGCGGATACAGTCCATTTAAGTGTTCTCGAACCTGAGATTCGATGATTTTTTTGTCCGCCAGCAGCTTTTCACGATTTTGCTTCAATGTTTGCCGAGAAATAGCCCAAGCACCACCTTTGGAAGCAAGATTCTCTTCTAGACGACCTAGTTGCTCTTTCGCTGAGGTCAAATTGGGCAATTGCTCTTGGGCCTTCCCTTCTTCAAGCTTGATATCAACTTTTAATTGAGCATATTCTTTTTCATATTGCTCTATCTGAATTCTAGAGTCATCTGAAAATGTTTTACTATTTTGTCTTCTGACGTAGATATGTAAATCACTTTTGAGTCTTTCGATAATATCCAAACCTAACAATTTACGTATGGCATCACGTAAGGCGATATCCCCGCCATCTTCTGCTAAATCTTTAATTTTCTCGCCATCGAAGAAAAATAGTTCTGACACTCCCATAGGGATCAGTTCATTTAGAAAGGCTTGGCATTGATCCTGAGAAAATTCAGGGATTGCTTCATCGTCTTGATGGATGGTTAACAACTCCCTTACTGACTTTCCAGATACCGTCCAAGAACGGACAACTTTGTATCGAGTGGGCTTCCCCAGTTTATAAAAGATAAATTCAAGTCCAACATGAGACTTGTTTGATGCGACCAGCGCGTTGGGGTTTCTATGAACTTTAGAGGCAAGATATTCATCATAAGCTCTTTGACTCACTGAATATCCCAGGGCCTGCTTGCCATATATGGCAAGTCGTATCGCAGTCAGAATTGTTGTTTTTCCTGCGCCATTGAGCCCACCAAACAGAATAATTGGGCGTGTGCTGTTGTACTTTGTACGTGGACTGAGGTCAATTTCATGCTCCCCACGAAACAACCCAAAGTCAGAAATAATGATTGATTCAAGCTGCATCGGATTTACACTTTTCAAATTGAATATATTGAGTCTGCAGTTCAGCTTCCTCTGCATCTAGATATGATTGCTGCTTTTCTGTCACTTGGTGTTTTTTGAGGATCTCATCAAGAGCGCCCCAATCTTGGCCTAGGATCTGACTAATCCTTTCAAAAATTGCAGAGCGTCTGCTGAGTCCATCCATCGATAATTCCAACTCTATGAGTTTCATGATCATTGCTGCTGGTACTTTATGTTTTTGCTCTAGCTCGGCAAGTAAATCTGCATCTAGTTTAGTAAAAGCGCCTGCATCACTTCCTGCCCAATCCCGCTCTAACCCCAAAGCTTCTTGGTAAATTTTGGGGAGGCTATCTTCCCAGTCTGGTTCGTTTGGATCATGTATCCAAGCATTTCGAATTTCTTCAAGCTCTCCTGGGGTAACAAGTTCTAAGTTAGGATCTTCCTTTTGAACTTCCTTTTGGATCTTTAAGAGCTTCGAGAGAAGTTCTTTTCTATATTTAAGCCAATAGGGCCCAGGAATGACCTTGAGATCTTCGCCTAGCCCTGTACTTGTTACTTTTCCAGTACGTCGCTTGAAATTCCTAAATTCATTCTTATTGGCTGGAATGGTGGTGTTGTACAACTGATTCCTAAAATCCTGGAGAGGGATAAGCCAGGTATGGCCAGTTTCAATTAAGCCATCCATTGCCTTATCTTTTGAAACTACTGTGCAAACCCAGCATCCAAATCGTGAATTCCCACATGAAGGTGTACTAGTATCAATAACTAGAGGGCATTCACCTGAATTTGAATCTTTATATAGATTGAATAGATCTTTATGTGTTCCGCCCCAAGGCGCTTCTCCTGTAAATAGGAATTCCCATACGTCATCAGCTGACCAGTCTTCAATTGGCGTGTATACGTATGCACTAGGAAGTGAGCTATGCTTTGCGAGACGTTTTCCTTCAATTTTGTGCTTACGCATTACTTGAGCACGGGAGCTACTCTCAGCAATACGCGAACCTAGCACGACAACCACCTCACCATACTCAGCAACCCTACTTAGAATAAATTCGCTCACTGGATTAATTTTCAGTCTTTCTGTACACCAGCGGAATTGTCTTGTTGGAGCTGGATACCCTTTACCAATCAAATTTACCCAAAAGGTATCCTTTATTTTTGGAACTACTTGTTGAGGTTGGATATTGATGCCATGTAGTTCTGCACTATTTTTTATCTTTTCAAGCGTGCTTGTAATCAGACCCACAACTACTGGCGTTTCTACCAATGTGTCAGAAGAAACAACAAATACGGGTTTTTGACGATCCTCATCAGGTAATCCAAGCAAGGCTAAATAGACCAACTGTAATATAGCAGTCGAGTCTTTACCGCCACTATATCCAATGACCCATGGCCGATTATCAGCCTTGTATAGACCTTGAATTTCTTCCAGATAGAATTGAATTGGAAGGCCTGAAATTTCAGCCTCAACTGGGTAGTTTAAATTTTTATTCACTTCGTTATTCTCGATTCAAGTTCGATCTCATCAGGCTTTAAGGGCAAGCCGAGGTATTTCTTTATGAGATTGGAGGTCAGGATGACATTTGATGTAGCCTTGCTAATTCGGCCATGCACCATCGCCCTCCCCTCCCAAAGCTCAACGTTGGATCTTGACCAATCAATCTTCGACAGCTTTCCAATGTATTTCTTCCAGTCTTTTGGGTGTTCAGCAAGCAAATTTGCACCAATCAACCCTAGCGCATGTAAAGCAACTCCATGGGCATGAATATAATTTTGCCTAAGGTCTGAAGTTACTACCGTCCGATCTTTTGCCCTTCTCCAATCTGGAATTTGTTCAGCCACCGCGTCCCAATAATCTCGGGCTGTCGCTTTTTCCTGTTCAGATATTTTGTCGGTGTTTGATTTTTGGAGTAGCGCGCGACTCGCATGCTTGATGCCACTTAGTGTAAACAGCTTTGTAGACCGATTTGAGATGGTGGATTTTTCCATCTCAGTTAAACCAATAAATGCCAGACATTTATTTGCCAAGAATCTCGCTAATTCAGAGCTCGCATCCCGGTGATCGTATAAAGTCCCCAAGGAATAACTAGGCCGAACTGCATACTTATTCAAATCAGCAAACATTTGCTGACTACGAACTAACCCTGCATCAATAAAGAACAGTACGGGAATGTTGTCCTGAGCAATCGCAGGGTTTTCTTTAATTGCCTCTTCTATAGCTGCCCGCCTATGCTGCCCGTCGTTAATTAGGATACTCACTTCCATAGGCACATTGAGCACTCCCAAATTAGAAGCTGGCCCACTTTCAACATAGGGTTGGAAACTGACATCAGATGCATCAATGGATGCAGTCAAGGCTGACAATATATAATTTTTGGGGTTTTCAACTAGGTAGGTAGCAATTTCAGGGATTCTTGCTCTATTCAAGGTTCTTTGAGCACGCATTTCAGGTGGCACTTCTTCTTCGTTAAAGATGAAGATCTTTGGGATTATTTTCATTGGACACATTGCCACAAAGAATGTTCTACCCGCCTGAGTACCCCGAATTGCTGGAAAGGAATGAGAATAGCCAGAATCTGTCATGGAGATTTCACCTCGCTGGAAGTTAACTAAATTGTAATGGAAGTTAATTTAATGGTCAATTATAACTTCCACCCAATGTCCAGCGTGGATGAATCAAATTCATGAAGCCTTGGGGACCTTACTGTTTAATAGTCGTTATTAGTGCGCGATGAGTTAAGCCTTGATTGACATGATGTCTATCATTCCTTCGTCACCATCTATCGCTGCAAAGACGTTCTTTACCTCCTGATTTAGAACTGTCTGTCCGGTAATGTCGGAAGACTGTGATAAAGCACCGCGTAAGTACTCAAAGCCACCTGCAACGTACTTTTCAAAAATCCTAATGACTTCTTCTTCGTTTTCAGATCTCAGCAATTCAATATCCTGAAGTGCTAACAATGGAACCAGATATATATATGCCGCCAGTGAACAATTCCCAAATTTATGCGACTCAAAAGTTTCAGTGGAAATTTCCTGCTTTTGACTGCCTACTTCCCGTTTCCGGTCATGAATTAAACCAATAATCGCAGCTAAGACCACAACACCCGTATTGAACTTATACATTGCAGCATGAGAAGGATTTCCATTAGGATCTGCCCCCTTAAGCATATGTGCAATATCTATAAATTCAGTCGGCCAATACATGCTCTTTGTAGATGAGAAATATTCTGACATGCCCTATATCTCCTCGATTACAGATTCGTCTCGGTCAGCGTCATACTCGTTTAGTAATAATCTTCGCTTACCAATTTTCATTTCTTTAATAGGTTTCTGACCTTGAGACCCTGACTGTTTTGAAATCAAAACATATCTCTTCCCTACAAAATCATTGAGGGAGTTTTCAACAGAAGGCCATGCAGCTGAAGATAACAACAAGACAAGTTGGTTGGTCTGATCTGCAAGATTTTTCGCAACTGATCCTTGATAAGCAGGATCCAATACTGAAAATGGCGCATCCAAAACTAATGGTGCGATCGTAGGTTCAGCCATAAAGTCAATTTTCTCAAGCGTTTTTCTACCTGCCAAAGCCACGATCGTAGAAATGAATGCAAACTTTAATACATGTCCTTCACCAGTACTTTCACCAACCTCACGACCATTTGAATCCAGCATTTTTATTTGATAATCCTTTGAGTCAATTGTTGCTTGATAATGTTTAGTAAGATACTTTGCCAAAACATTATTTAGTTCAATTTGAAGGACTTGTAAGGCTCTGTCTTCTTGCTGCTTTAAAGTGAAAACTATGTATTTCTGCAGCTTCCTAATTTTTTCTAGTTCGATTTTTACCTGATCTCCTAGGCCAAGCTTCTTGGATTCGTTTTCATATCTTAATTTGAAGTCTTTAAGATTTGCTTCGATTTCAGATATTCTTGAACTTTGCATTCCTTGATTAGAGGAAAGTTTACTCATTTTCAACATCGCAATAGATCGATCTTTTTCTAAAGAATTTACTTT
>JAHJQE010000063.1 GCA_018819205.1 Gammaproteobacteria bacterium | reverse complement strand
GGTGACCTCGGCCGGACGCCGTGGCGCACCCTGAACGCCACAGCCAAACTGTTCCGCGAACTGGATGCGCGCTCGACGCTGTATACCGCCATCAGCCACCAGCAGACCGACCAGCGCCAGGCGATGTTCAATTCATACCTGCGCGATGTGTCAGGCGCCACGGTCAGCAGCGGCACACTGGACATCGATGGACAGCGCGTCGCGTTGAGCGATTATGATTTCACCCTGTTCTCCTTCCAGCCGCTGCACGAGGCCAGCACGCAGTATCGCCTCGGCTACGACGGCACGCTGGGCGACGATAAGCTGTTGAAGGCCGAACTGGCGAGCATGGTGCGCGAATATCGTTATTCGCTGGCCAGCCCGACCGCCACTTGGGACAGCGGCAGCGGCACGCTCGCCGACACGCCCAACCATGCACTGGATGCCAATGTGCAACTCAGCTTCCCGCTGGGCGAACGCCATTTCATGGTGAGCGGTGTGGCGCTGCATCAGGATGCTGTGGACCAGAATCTGCTCGCGCTCTCCGCATGGCGCGACCCTGCCTCGGTAACCGCCGTGAACGGCGGTTATCACGGCCGCTCCACCACTTGGTCGCTCTTCGCGCAGGACGAGTATGGCGCGACGGACAAGATCACCCTCTATCTCGGCGGGCGCTGGGATTCATGGCGCACACGCGGCGACAATTTCAGCAACGGCACGACGCCGGTGAACAACGTCTACGCGGCGCGCACGGTGAACGCCTTCAGTCCCAAGCTGTCGGCCGTCTATCGTGCCGATACTGCGCTGACTCTGCGCACCTCGTATGGCCGATCCTTCCGCGCGCCCACCCATCAGGATCTGTACACCACCTCAACCAGCCGTGGCCGCACCACCTCCGGCGATCCGGACTTGCAGCCGGAGCAGGGCACGACTTGGGAAGTCGGCGGGGACTGGCGACCACAAGCGGAGAGCAAGCTGAGTGCGACGCTGTATTCGACAGAGTTGCGCGAGCTGATCTATCTGCAGCAGTTGTCCACCACGCAGTCGCTGCGTATCAATGCCGGACGGGCACGCGTGAACGGGGTCGAGCTCGCGCTAGAGACGCGGCTGGCGAACTGGCTCACCCTGGGGGCGAACTACGCGCACATCGATACCCGCATGCTGGAGAACACGGCCGACCCGGCCAGCGTCGGCAAACGTCTCGCCGATGTGCCGGAGCGCATCGCTGGCCTCATGCTGAAGGCGCAGCAGGGCGCATGGTACGGCAGGCTGGAAGTGCGGCAGGTCAGTCATGTGTACTGGACGGCACAGAACACGGATGTGGTCGAGGGCGTGCCGGGCAGTTATGACGGGCATACCCTGGTCGATGTCGGTGCCGGATACGATCTATCGACGCAAGTCCGTGCCAGTCTGGCCATCAACAATCTGTTCGACCGCAAGGCCTATGCCTATTTCCTGCTGCCGCGCCGCACACTGAGTGCCGAGCTGCGTTACTCCTACTAGGCAACGCAAGTTCTGCGGCAAACGGCTTGCAACCCGAGTGGATTGGCAATACATTTACCAACCATGAATCAATTAACCGAATCTGGCGGTGGAAGGCGACTGAAGATGGAAGACAAAGACGAAGAAGGGTATCTGGTCGATCCGCAGGAGTGGAATGAGGCTGTGGCGGAAGGCTTCGCGCGTGAGGAGAATATCGCACTGACCGAGCTTCACTGGGAGGTGATCCGTTTTATGCGTGACTACTATGCGGAGCATCAGGTGGCACCTGATGTGCGGCATGTGACCAAGCACTTGGAAGAACGCCTCAGTGGTGATACACGCAAACTGCTCTTCGAACTGTTCCCTTACGGCTATGTTAAGCAGGCCTGCCGCATCGCCGGTATGAAGCGTCCGCGTGGCTGGAGTACCGGTTAGCTATCCCTTTTTATCTATCCCTGCCCGGCTTGCCGACTGGTGCTATTCATCCATCCATTCATCACCCTGACTAATATGAAACTCTGGAACCACTTTATCGCCGCCCCCCACCGCGTCATGTTCTTCGGCGGGGCCATACAGACCCTGCTCGCCATGCTGTGGTGGTTGTTTGAACTGGGTACCCGTTATCTTTTTCCGCAATACAGCGTGAGCTGGCCGCTGTTCCCAACCGCCGCGCATATCTGGCTGCTGCTGTTCGGCATGCTGCCGTTCTTCTTCTTTGGTTTCCTGATGACCACCTTCCCGCGCTGGATGGCGGGACACGAGATCCCGGTGCAGCGCTATGTGCCGGCCTTCGTGTTCATGTTCTCCGGTGCCATGCTGTTCTATGTCGGCCTGTTCCTGGGCGCCGAGCTGCTGATACTGGCGAGTGCCGCCATGCTGGTCGGCTGGGCTGGCGGTCTGTATGCACTGTGGCGTGTGCTGCGCGATACGCGGCCCGGCGACAAGCGCCATACCAGCGTGCTGTTCGCTGCGTTCAGCATCGGCTGGCTGGCGCTGGCGTCTTTCCTGTTGTGGCAAGTGACCGATATGCACGAAGCGCTGCAGTTCGCACTGCGCGCCGCGCTGTGGGGTTTCGTGCTGCCGGTGTTTGCCACCGTGGCGCATCGCATGATCCCGTTCTTCACTTCCAGCGCACTGCAGCAGCAGGAAGTGCCGCGCCCGTTCTGGCCGTGGTGGACTATGCTGGCGATGAGCCTGGCGCACGGCGTGCTGGAGTTCTTCAACCTGTCCGCCTGGCTATGGCTGGTCGATCTGCCGCTGGCGTTCGCCGCACTCAGGTTGAGCTGGCTGTGGGGCTTCCGCCGCAGTTTCAAGAATCCGCTGCTGGCCGTGCTGCATGTGGGCTTCGCCTGGCTGGGCATCGCCATGTTGCTGTACGCAGTGCAAAGCCTGTGGATGCTCACGCACGACGGCAGCAGCTTCATCCTCGGGCTGGCGCCGCTGCACGCGCTGACCATAGGCTGCTATGCCACGCTGGTGATAGGCATGGGCACGCGCGTCACGCTGGGTCATTCCGGCTTGCCGTTCGCCATCGACACACCGGTTCAGCTGATGTTCGCCGGCATCCAGCTGGTCGCGCTGCTGCGCATCGCGGCCGACCTGTTGCCGGCGCAGTCAGGCTGGCTCTATCTCGCCGCCACCCTGCTGTGGCTGGTCTGCTTCGGCCCGTGGGTGTGGCGCTACCTGCCGGCCTACTGGCGGCCGCGCGCAGACGGGCAACCGGGCTGAGTGATGCAACGTAGTCCCTTGCTGCAGCCGTTGTCTCGTGAACATCACCAGGCGCTGAAGCTGGCGAAACGATGCGCGCGTGCGGCCGCAACGGGCGATGCTGAGCAGATCGCGCAGGCTTGCGATGCCGCTTTGCAGGCGTTTGCAACGGCTCTGGAACCGCATTTCCAGGTCGAGGAGCGCGAGCTGTTGCCTAACTTGCACACGGATGCAGGGCTGGCACTGGTGCAACGCACGCAGGCGGATCATCGTGCTTTGCGCGAACTGTGCACAGGCTTGCAACGACGTGAAGGGGCGGCACTGGCTGAATTTTCCAGGTTGCTGCACGCGCATGTGCGCTTCGAGGAGCGCGAACTGTTTCCCTTTATCGAGGCTTTGCCCGGCTGAAAATCGTTGCATCTTGTGTGTTGCCATTTATCCGACTAAGATAGTAACCAATTACTTATTTGGCGACTGACATGTCCGGGCAAAAGATTAAACTTCTGGTGGTGGGTGGCGCTGTGCTGGCGCTGTTCGTGTGGGTCGTCATGACACAGGGGCCGTTGGCGTCGGTCAAGGTCACGGTCGAGCAGGTGCAGACCGGCGATCTGAGCAACAGCGTGTTCGGCGTGGGCACGGTGCAGGCGCGTCATCGCCACGATCTGGCACCGACCATGACCGGCAGGGTGAAGAGCGTGCGCGTCGATCAGGGCGATGTGGTCAAGGCCGGACAAGTGCTGGCAGAGATGGACCCGGTCGATCTGGATGACAAGCAGGCGGCGGCACAACGCGTGGTCGAGCGGACGCGCAATACGATCCGGGTGGCGGAGGCGCAGTTGAGCGAGGCAGAGAGCCGGCTCAAGACCGTGGAGGCGACCATGCTGCGTTATCGGGAGTTGCGTAGCGGTGGCTTCATCAGCAAAGAGATGTTCGATGCCAAGCTGCACGAACAGAACGCGGCGCAGGCGGCGGCTGTCGCGGCCGTCGCCAATCTGGACTCGGCCCGCGATGAACAGGCGCGGGCGCAAGCCGAACTGCGCGGCATAGCCAAGACACGCGCGCAGACGCAACTGGTCAGCCCGATTGACGGCGTCGTCACCTTGCGCCGCATCGAGCCGGGTAGCACCGTGGCCGGCGGGCAACTCGCGTTGCAGGTGGTCGATACGTCCAAATTGTGGATCGAGACGCGCATCGCACAGCAGCAGGCCGGGCAGGTGCGTGCCGGACAGACGGCGCAGATCGTGCTGCGCTCCCGCCCGCACGCGCCGGTCGCAGGCAAGGTTGCGCGCGTGGACCGTGTGAGCGACGCGGTCACCGAGGAGCGCATCGTCAACGTCACGCTCGATATGCCGGATGCCAGCCTCGGCGAATATGCGGAAGTCACCATCGCGCTGCCGGTCATGAAACAGGTGCGCAGCATCCCGAGCGCCGCCGTGAAGTCTGTGAGTGGCCAGACCGGCGTGTGGGTCTTGCAGGATGGCGAAGTGCGCTTCAAGCCGGTGCGGATCGGCCTCGCCACGCTCGACGGACGCAGTCAGGTGCTGGATGGACTGGATGACAGCGACGCGGTGGTTGTGCACAGCCAGCAATCCTTGCGTGCGGGCCTGCCGGTGAAAGTCGTCGCTGCGCTGGTGCGGGGCTGAGCCGTGATCAATCTGGCGAGCCGCGACATCCTGCACGGCTGGGGGAAGTTTGTCTTTACCGGCGTGGGCCTTGGCCTGCTGATCGGCGTGACGCTGACCATGGCCGGCGTCTATCGCGGCATGGTGGACGATGCGCGCGTGCTGATTGAGAACGCGGGCGCCGACCTGTGGGTAGTGCAGCAGGACACGCTGGGGCCTTATGCCGAGCCGTCCAGTGTGCGCGACGATGTGGCGCGCGACTTGCTGGGGCTGCCGGGAATACGCGAGGCCGGTAACGTGACTTACCTGACCATGCAGATGAACCATGCCGGCAAGGATATCCGTGTGATGGTGGTCGGCTTCGAACTTGGCAAGCCGGGCGCGCCGGGTTATCTGGTGGCGGGCCGTCCGGTCACCCGCTCGCATTACGAGGCGGTGGCGGACATCAAGACCGGTCTGGCGCTGGGCGACCGGGTCAACATCCGCCGCCACGAATACACGGTGGTCGGTCTGACACGGCGCATGGTCTCGTCCAGCGGCGACCCGATGATCTTCATCCCGCTGAAGGATGCGCAGGAAGCGCAGTTCCTGAAAGACAACGATGCGCTGGTCAACGAGCGTGCGCGCACCGCCGCCAATCCCGCCTTCAACCGTCCCGGCGTGCTGGAGGCGGTGCAGGCCAGCCAGACCTCCAGCCATCTGGTGAACGCGGTGCTGGTGCGCACCGCACCGGGCGAGGAAGCGGCGGTGGCCGCGCAGATCGAACGCTGGAAACATCTGCAGGCCTATACCAAACCGCAGATGGACGAGATCCTGGTGGCGCGGCTGATCGCCACCTCATCCAAACAGATCTTCATGTTCTTGGTGATCCTCGCCGTGGTCAGTGCGGCCATCGTCGCCTTCATCATCTACACCATGACGCTGAACAAGGTACGCGAGATCGCGGTGCTGAAACTGATCGGCGCGACCAACCTCACCATCAGCGGCATGATCCTGCAGCAGGCGCTGGGCCTTGGGCTGATCGGCTTCATGGTAGGCAAGCTGTCTGCCACGTTGTGGGCGCCGCTGTTCCCGAAGTTCGTGTTGCTGCTGCCGGGCGACGCGGTGACCGGTTTCATCCTGGTCATGCTGATGTGTGCCGTCGCCAGCGTCTTTGCCATTCGCGCCGCATTGCGCATTGATCCGGCGACGGCGATTGGAGGATAGGCATATGCGCGAACCGGCGATCCATATCGAGAACCTGAAGAAACGCTACGGCGAGGGCGATACCGCCGTGGACGCGCTCAAGGGCGTGGACATGACTATCTGGCCGGGCGAGGTGGTGGGGCTGGTCGGTCCCAGCGGCTCCGGCAAGAGCACGCTGCTCAAGTGTCTGGGGGCGGTGATCGAGCCCACCGCCGGGCGCATGACGCTGGGCGGGCAGACCATCTTCGACGAGAAGTGGCTGATCGACGACCTGCGCGAACTGCGCCGTGACCGCATCGGTTTTGTGTTCCAGGCACCGTATCTGATCCCCTTTCTGGATGTGACCGACAACGTCGCCATCCTGCCCATGCTGGCGGGTATGGCGGATGCGGACGCGCGCCAGCGAGCGCTCGAACTGTTGCAGGCGCTGGACGTGGGGCACCGTGCACGGGCTGCTGTCTCGCATCTGTCGGGTGGGGAGCAGCAGCGCGTCTCCATCGCACGCGCACTGGCCAACCATCCGCCGGTCATCCTCGCGGACGAGCCGACCGCGCCGCTGGACAGCGAACGCGCGTTGAACGTGGTGCGCATCCTCAACCAGATGGCGGAGCAGTACCAGACCGCGATCATCGTGGTGACACACGACGAGAAGATCATCCCGACCTTCAAGCGCATCTATCACATCCGCGACGGACGCACTTACGAGGAAGCGGGCGAGGGCAAGCAAGTCTAGGGAGGCAGGATATGAACCAGGAAACAGTGAAGCGAAGACTCAGTTCGGAGGAACGGCAGAGCGAGATCATCCGCGTGTCGATTGAGCTGGCGGCCGAGAAGGGCGTGGACAGCGTCACCACGCAGGATATGGCCGATGCCATGAACCTGACGCAGGGCGCGATCTTCCGCCACTTCGCGACCAAGGACGATATCTGGGTCGCGGTCATCGTATGGGTACGCGAACGGCTGATGAAAGTGCTGGACAAGGCGGCGGCCGATGCCTTCAATCCCCTTCAGGCGATCGAATTGATGTTCTTTGCGCACATCGCGTTCATCAGCAAACATCCGGCCATCCCGCGCCTGCTGTTCTCTGAACTGCTGCACAAGAAGAACAGTAAACTGCGGCAACTCATCGAGGGCATTATCTCCGGTTACGAGGCCAAGGTGGCGGGCCTGCTGGAACAGGGCAAGGCAAAGTCACTGGTGTCCGCCGATCTCGACAGCCAGAGCGCGGCCGTGCTCTATATCGGCATGATCCAGGGACTGGTCATGCAGTCGTCCATCTTCGGCGGCAAGCGCGCCTTGCAGCGGGAAGCGGAAAAGATATTCCCGATCTTCCTGTACGGCGTACGCGCCCGCAGTTGAAGCCGTTTCTTATCCAACACAGCAAGGAGGCATCATGGAAGCAACAACACAACAACGCGGCATCGCAGTCTGGATCATTTCGCTGGTCGCGGTCGGATTTGGGATCATGACGCTCAAAGGCGGCGGCACGGTTCTGTTCGGCGACGAGGCGGCGCGCAACGCCGCAGGCAACTATGTGCCGTTGCTGCTGTGGTTCAATTTCCTGTCCGGTTTCGTCTATATCGCTGCCGGCATCGGGCTGTGGTTGCGGCGGCGTTGGGCGCGCTGGCTGAGCGTGGCACTGGTTGTCGCCATTGCCATCGCCTTTGCTTCGTTCGGTTTGCATATATATTCAGGCGGGGCGTATGAGCAGCGCACGGTGGTCGCGATGAGTACCAGGCTACTTGTGTGGTTGGTAATCGCGGCGATATCCGTCATGAGTATCGGTCGTTCAAGGTTGCACGAAGGCTAAAGGCATGAAGCTTTTGCTCCAGAGGATTCTATCTGCGGTCTTGCTCTTTCACTTCTCCTTGGCGATTGCGGGGAGCGGGTCGGATGCTACATGGATTATCGCAGCCGACTCTGGAGAGGTGTCTCATGGCGAGTCGATTGTTCTGGCGGTCATTCGGCCCTCGAGTATCACCGTTTGGCCTGATTCATTACAGGCCAGGATCAGGTGGGGTAGTAAAGCTGAGACTGTCACCCTGCTGCAGGGAAAGGAACAGCACGAAAATGGAACGTATCGATATTACAGATTCGAAGGGAAGATGCGCCATTCCGGTTTGCTACAAGTTGAACTGGAAGATGTGAAGTCCAATCGGGTGCTGATTCGGATAATTGGAACCGCAGTCCCGAGCGAGGCGATGGCAAGCAACGAAACTGCAGTTATACCGGGACGCTTCGAGCCGATGCCAGAAAGTGAACCTGCGCTTTCCGCACTGGAGCCTGTCTACTTGCTGGCAGGTGTGAACCATGGCTTGGATGCGCGCTTCCAGCTCAGTTTCAAATACCGTCTGTTCGACCCTGAATCCACGCCAGTGCAGTGGGTTCCTGCAATGGGAAAGCTGCATTTCGGCTACACCCAGACTTCGATCTGGGATCTGGGAGCAGATTCGAAACCATTCCATGACACCAGCTATCGCCCCGGTCTTTTCTGGCAATCCAGGTTGGACGAGAAATCATTCCATCCCTCCTATCTTCGCACCGGATATGAGCATGAATCCAATGGCAAGGATGTGCCCGACTCACGCAGCATCGACATCTTTTATGTACAGCCAGTATTGCGCAAGGACTTCTCCGACGGAAATTCCCTGTTCTTTGCTCCCCGTTTCTACACCTATCTGAACCGGGATGAAAATCCGGATATCGCCCGCTACCGTGGCCATGCGGATTGGCAGGGCAGATACGGCCAGGAGCAGTCGTGGATGTTGACGGGGCGCGTACGGACCGGGACAGCAGGGTATGGCAGCGTGCAACTCGATCTCTCGGCGCCACTGCGCAAACCCCTCTTCGCGCGCACCGGCGGCTTCATTCATCTGCAGTTGTTCAGCGGGTACGGGGAAAGCCTCATCGATTACAACGTGCGTAGCACGATGCAACTTCGTGTCGGATACTCGATCGTGCGCTGAACCGGCCTGTACCGAATCCATCATCCCGTCCAAGGAGCAGATATGAAATCTGATATGAAACCGCGCCTAGCGCTTATCCCGTTGCTGGCCGCTGTCCTCTTCACAATTACGAATGCACGGGCGGATGAACCGTCGGTACTCAGGCAGGTGATGCAAGCGCTGGGTAGTGACATGCAGGTCGTCACTGGCGGCATCGCGCGCGAAGACTGGCAGCTGGTGGCCAAGACCGCTCCGCTGATCGCAAAACATCCGCAGCCGCCGCTGTCGGAAAAGGTGCGCATCATCAGATACATGGGTGCCGAAATGAGCTTGTTCAAAGCACTGGATGGTGAGACGCACCAAGCGGCGCTTGAGCTGGGGAAGGCCGCTGACGAGCAGGACGGTGCAAAGGTCATTGCTGCATTCGGCAAACTGCAGCAGACCTGTCTGGCTTGTCATCAGCGATTCCGGAGTGGCTTTGTGCAGCATTTCTACGGTACCGACAAGTAGGCGCTCCGTGGTGAGCATAGACAAGCCATCAGGATGGTCTGCCGTTGGGCGCGTATAATGCCGCGCAATATCCGCCCATTACCCAAGAGACGCCCACATTGAACACTGTCAGTTTTGCCGACCTGAAGCTCGCGCCCGAGATCCTCAAAGCACTCACCGAAGCCGGTTACAGCACGCCCACGCCGATCCAGGCGCAGGCCATTCCGGTCGTGCTCAGCGGCGAGGACCTGATGGCGGGTGCGCAGACCGGCACCGGCAAGACCGCAGCGTTCGCGCTGCCGTTGTTGCAGCAGTTGTTGCCGCATGCCAGCGCCAGTACGTCGCCCGCCAAGCATCCGGTGCGCGCATTGATCCTGGTGCCGACGCGTGAGCTGGCGGTGCAGGTCGAAGAGAGTGTGAAGATGTATGCCAAGTACACCAACCTGCGTTCGCTGGTGGTGTATGGCGGGGTGGACATCAAGACACAGACGCCGCATCTGAAGACCGGCGTGGAGATCCTGGTGGCGACACCGGGCCGCTTACTGGATCACATCGAACAGAAGACCGTGCTGCTGAACCAGGTGCAGATGCTGGTGCTGGACGAAGCCGACCGCATGCTGGACATGGGCTTCATGCCCGCGCTGAAACGCATTCTGGCGCTGTTGCCGCGCCGCCGTCAGAGCCTGATGTTCTCCGCGACGTTCTCTGACGATATCAAGAAGCTGTCCGAAGATTTCCTCATCTACCCGAGCCTGATCGAAGTGGCGCGCAGCAACGCGACCTCCGAGAACATCAAACAAAAAGTCTATCTGGTGGCGAGCGAAGACAAGCATGCGCTGCTGGCAAAACTGCTGAAGGGCGACGATGCCAAGCAGGTGATCGTATTCACCAAGACCAAGCTCACCGCCAGCCGTCTGACGCGGCAGTTGCAGCGCGAGGGCATCGCCGCCGATGCCATCCACGGTGACCGCAGCCAGCTGGAACGCCAGCAGACGCTGGAAGCCTTCAAGCAGAACAAGGTGTCCGTGCTGATCGCCACCGATGTGGCCGCGCGTGGTCTGGACATCGACCATCTGCCGATGGTGATCAACTACGAGATCCCGCATGCTGCGGAAGACTATGTGCACCGCATCGGCCGCACCGGCCGCGCCGGAGCGTCGGGCACCGCGCTGTCGCTGGTGTCGCCCGAGGAAGAGCGCTATCTGGTCGACATCGAGAAACTGATCAAGACCAGCATCGAGAAAGAACAGGCCAGCGTGCCGCATGCACCGCGCGACGAAGCGCGCCCGCAACGCGAACCGCGCGAGGCAAGCGAACCGCGCAAGGCGTATCACAAGCCGCTGCCGAACAAGCCCGCGCACGATCCCTGGTTCGACCAGCCTTACGTACCCAAGGTGACCGATCCGGCACCCTCGACCAGCAAGCCGGATTTGCCTTCAGCCAAGCCGAAATCGGCGATTCCGGCACTGTTCAGGCGCTCCAGCTAAGGTTCAATTCCGCGCGGCACTGATCATTTATGACTGTCGCGCAGACCATCGTCCCCATCTTCCTGCTGATCCTGCTCGGCGCGTCCATGCGCCGCTGGTTCGGTCTGCGCGACGAATTCTGGCCGCAGCTCGACCGCCTGATCTACTATGTGTTCTTCCCCGCGCTGCTGTTCCACACGCTGTCGCACTTCACCATCGATCTGGGCGCGGCGACACCGATGATGGGCGTGGCGATACTGTACATGGGCGCGGGCATCCTGCTCGGCCTGCTGGCGAAACCCTTGTTCCATGCGCCGCCCAAGGTGTATGCCGCCACCTTTCAGGCCACGTTCCGCTTCAACAGCTATGTCGGGCTCTCCATCGCGGGCAGTCTGCACGGCACGACCGGTCTCGCTGCCATCGGCCTGCTGATGGGCTTCATGGTGCCCATCGCCAATGTCGCCAGCGTGCTGATGCTGGCACGACACAGCGAGAGCCACTGGCTGCGCGAGATCATGCTCAACCCGCTGATCCTCGCCACGGCGGGCGGCATCGCCTTTAGCCTGAGTGGCTTGCACTTGCCCGCCATGTTGAATACGACGCTGGGCTTGTTGTCGCAGGCATCGTTGCCGATGGGCCTGATCGCGGTCGGCTCTGCGCTGCGTCTGAAGGGCTTGCATCAGCAACGCGGCACGCTGTGGTACGGCGTGCTGGTGAAGCTGTTGTTGCTGCCAGTCATCGCCTGGGGATTGGCGACGCTGTTCGGGCTGGAGGGGGTGTATTTCAATATCGCCGTGCTGATGGCGGCATTGCCGGTCTCGACGATGGCCTATGTGCTGGCGACGCGCATGGGCGGCGACGGCGACACCATCGCGGCGCAGGTGGTGTTGAGCACCTTGCTGGCCGCGCTGACGCTGCCCTTATGGTTGTTCCTGCTGGGTTTCTGACAGCGGCAAGCTCAGTTCTGCCACCGTGCCGCCGTCTTTGCGCGCATGCAGTGCTACCTGCCAGCCGTTGGCCGTACACAGCTGTTGCACGATGGCCAAGCCCAGTCCGCTGCCGCCGGTATCTGCGTTGCGCGAAGATTCGATGCGATAGAACGGACGGAACACTTTCTCCAACTCATGCGGCGGGATACCGGGGCCGCGATCCATGATCTCGATCCGTGCCTGGTTGTCGCGGCGCGTCGCTTCGATCTGCACCGGCTTGCCGTCGCTGTAGCGCAAGGCATTGCCGAGCAGGTTCTGCAGCACACGATGCAGCGCGAGCGGACCGGCGCGCACGGTCAGGCCGGGCTGCACATGGCATGCGACTTGTGCGCCCTGTGCGTTCTGTTCTTCCGCCATCTCGCCCAACATCGCTTCCAGCCCGATCTCATCCGGCGCTTCCTGTTGCAGGTCGCGGCTCAGCGTGAGGAACTCGCCGATCAGTACATTCATGTTCTCGATGTCGCGACGCAGACGCTCGACGGTCTTTTGATCGCTGCTTTCGGGCAGCATCTCTACGGCCAGCCGCATGCGCGCCAGCGGTGTGCGCAGGTCGTGCGAGATGCCGGCCAGCAGTGTGGTGCGGTTGGCCAGCAGTTCGCGCACCTGCAAAGCCATCTGATTGAAGGCGGAGGACAGGTCGGCAAGTTCCTGGATGTTGCTATCCGGCAGATTTTCCGGGGCACCGCCTGCACCGATGCGTTGCGCGGCCTGCGAGAGATGCGCCAGCGGTCGCGTGATGCGGCGTGCCAGAACGAAGGCGGTGAGCAGGGTGAGCATCACGGTGGCGATCAATGCGAGCGCCAGCATCATGGATGGGTCGGTATGCAGGCGCGACTTGGGGAAACCGATGCGCATCAACTTCCCGCCTGCGGGTATCTCGGCCCAGAACCAGGTGGTGTCGAGGTCGGTCACCTTGACCGAGATGGGTTCACCCAAACGAGCTGACAGGGCATCATCCAGCAATCCAAGATAGGGCAGCGGCAGGGTACGCTCAGGCAGCGGGGTGACATCTTCGAACAGCATGAACTGGTGTTGGCGTATGAGTTCCAGTTCGAAATCCTTGCGCGTCTCAGGTGGCAGCTCCACCCAAGTCTGAGCCGACAGTACCAGCAGCGCGGCCAGGTCGTCGGCGGAACGTTGTGCCATGGGCAGCATGACGTAATTCACCGTGGCGCCGATGAGGAATATCTGGAACACCAACAGCGCGGCGGCCACCGTTCGTATGGTGTTTTGGAACAGGGAATGCTGCTTGCCGCGGACAGACATCGCTAGCTCGTGCCGTTGGGCGAGAACAGATAGCCTTCACCCCACACGGTACGGATGTATTGCGGCGCGTTCGGGTCATCTTCGATCTTGCGCCGCAGACGCGTCACACGCACGTCGATGCTGCGGTCGAACGGCGAACGTTCATAACCTTTGAGCATATCCATAATGGTGTCGCGCCCCAGCACGCGATTGGGATGTTCGACGAAGATGCGCAGCAGATTGAACTCGCCCGTGGTGAGTTGCACGGTCAGATCATTCTTGTGCAACACGCGCGCTTCCACGTCCATACTGTAGGGGCCGAAGCGACGGATGTCGGGTTTGCCTTCATCGTTTTTGAATTGCCCCTGTTCGTTGCGACGCAGCAGGGCGCGGATACGTGCCAGCAGTTCGCGCGGATTGAAGGGCTTGGCCAGATAGTCGTCCGCGCCCACTTCCAGTCCCACGATGCGGTCCACATCCTCGCCGCGCGCCGAGAGCATGATGATGGGCAGGCTACTGCGTGTACGCAGACGACGCGCCAGTGATAGTCCGTCCTCACCGGGCAGCATCAGGTCCAGGATCAGCAGGTCGACCTGATGTTGGGACAGATGTGCATCCAGCTGTGTACCATCGGCAACGGCGGCGACCTGGAAGCCCTGCGCAGTCAGATACTCCTGCAGCAATTCGCGCAGGCCGGCATCGTCATCTACCACCAGTATGTGTTTGCTATCCATGCGTTTACTATAACCGAAGCCGATGTCGTCCGGCGTGTGGGGATTGGGGGCTGTAACACTCTGTTACAAACTGTTGCAGAATGGAAATCGTCAGGTAACGGCTGGCGATCATGATGCAGCCATCAGAGAACGCTCTGATCTTCCAACAACCAAGGAGAACATCATGAAAACCACCACAATCCTGCTGAACAGCATGCTGGCATTGGCTCTGGCCGGGATCGGTAATGCCTACGCCGCCGAAGAGGCACAGGTGCAGACCCGCGAAGAGATCCGCGCACAGCATCGTGCAGAGACAGCCGGTATGACCGTTGAAGAGCGCGAGCAATACCGCCTGCAGAAACAGGAAGAGATGACGGCCGAGCAACGTGCAGCACTGCGTGCCGAGAAGCAGAAAGCCAAGGCCGAGCAGAAGAAGAACAAGTCTGCGACGAAACAGGGTTCGGGTAACGGTGCCATGCTGCGCGACGGTTCCGGTGCCGGCTCGCAACGCGGCAGCCAGGGCGGCATGGGTATGGGCCGCTGATTACGAAACGCGCGAACTGCTGACAGAGCGGTTCGCGCCATTTCGCAAGGAGTTATGAAATGAACAAGCGCAACGCATCGATCTTCGCTTCACTGTTGTTCGCCGTGCTGGCGAGCGGTCCGGCAGGGGCGGTCGAAGAATCATCCTTGCCGCCTGCGTCCAGTGAGATGACACAGGAAGAATACGCGGCCTACCGTGCGCGTATCCGCGAGCAGCTGAAAGCAGCGCAGCAGACAGAAGGCAAGGACGATGCGGGCAAGCAGGAAGCAGAAGCTACGACACGCCGCAATCCCGGAAGCGGATATGGCCAAGGCTATCGCGCACGGCAAGAACGTGCCGGCGGCGCAGGCGGCATGGGTCGTTCAGGCGGACGTGGTCGCTGAAACAGGAGAGATACGATGAAACAATGGATATTACCGGCAGCGATCTTGCTGGCGATGAGTGGCGCTGCGCTGGCTGAGGACGACAGTTATCTGTCGATGATTGTCGGGCTTGAACGCAGCTCTGGAAAATACGGCGGTACCAGCACCACGGATACCACCTCAATCCCGCTGTCGCTGCGCTATGCGACGGATGACTGGTCGCTGAAGTTGAGTGTGCCCTATCTGTTCGTCACCGGTGACGGCAGTGTCATCGTCAGCGGCGGTGGGCGCGGCAGACGCAGTACCACCACGACCACGACCACAACGACCTCCACTACGCGCACCACGACCAGCGGTGTGGGAGACGTGGTCGCCTTTGCCAGTTACAGTCTGTTGCGTAGCGAGGAAGGCGATGCAGGACTGGATGTGGCGGGCCGCATCAAATTCGGCACCGCGAACACCAAACTCGGCAGCGGCGAGAACGACTACGCTGTGCAGGCTTCCAGCTATGTAGCGCTGGGTGACTTCACGCCCAGCCTGATGCTGGGTTATGAAAAGCTGGGCAGCACTGCCACGGCACCATTGGACAACGCCGCGT
Organism: Gammaproteobacteria bacterium; assembly: GCA_018819205.1. GTDB lineage: Bacteria > Pseudomonadota > Gammaproteobacteria > Burkholderiales > Gallionellaceae > Sideroxyarcus. Next base: position 380 of record JAHJQE010000063.1, on the reverse strand, counting down.
ATGCCTCTGCGGGTCTCGACTATCTGCTGGGCGATGCATCGAACATCGGCATGGACTACTGGTACGCGCAGCAGGCCTCGGCCACCGGCTATGCACAGCGCGAATTGTCACTGTATGCCGCGACGCAGATCGTGGAGGATGTTTCCTTGCGTGCCTTCGTGATGAAAGGCCTGTCGGATGGCAGTCCGGACACGGGCTACGGCGTGTCGTTGTCGAGCGGATTCTGATTCGTGCAGCATCGGTAGATACCGTCTTTAATGTCAAACGATGTTTGCATAGTCGCTTTGATATGGCTGACGAGTTTTAAGTACACCGAAGCACAGATGCACCAGTTTGCGCATGGCCGCACCGAGTGCGGACATCTTCGATTTTCCTCGTGC
>JAHJQE010000062.1 GCA_018819205.1 Gammaproteobacteria bacterium | reverse complement strand
CATCAAGTGCGAGACCTGCCATACCGCGAACGAATGGAAGGACATCAAGTTCGACCACGACAAGCAGACCAAGTATCCGCTGCTGGGCAAGCACAAGAAGACCAAGTGCACCGATTGCCACAAGGGCGACCTCTACAAGGACAAGTTGCAGCAGAGCTGCGTGAGCTGCCACCAGAAGGACGACGACAAGTCCCACAAGGGCCAGGAAGGTAAGAAGTGCGAGACCTGCCACGTCGAGGACGATTGGAAGAAGGCAGACAAGTTCAACCACAATCGCATGTCGACCTTCCCGTTGTTGGGGCGCCATGCGCTGGTCGCTTGCAAGAAGTGCCACGAAGGGCCGACCTTCAAGGACGCCAAATCTGACTGCTGGTCATGCCATGAAAAGGATGATGCTGATGTCCACCGCCGCCGACTGGGAACCGAATGTCAGGTTTGCCACTCTACGCGTTCGTGGGCGGCATGGGATTTCGATCACAACAAGACCAACTTCAAGCTGGACGGGCCGCACAAAAAGACTGCCAACAAGTGCTACGCCTGCCATAGCAAACCGATGGCCAAGAAGGTGGTGACCTCCACGGCTTGTGGAAGCTGCCATGAGCGTGATGATGTGCACAACGGCAACTTCGGCGATCGTTGCGAGCGTTGCCATGAGGGCAACGACTGGAAGACAGTGAAGATGGGCGTCGTCGTCCCCCAAAAGAAATAGCAGCAAAAGTCAAGTTTGCCTTGGCGAGAAGTTGGGGCAGACTCAATCAAATAGTTAGTGAACTATCGAGGAGGTTGTCATGCAGAGGAAATCTGGATTCATCGGCGCTATGTTCGCCGCATTACTGGCAGTGCTGTCGCTGCAAGCAGATGCTGCTCAGCAGATCGGGCGTGATTTCAATCACATGACTACCGGCTTCGCTCTTTCCGGTGGGCACGCCGCTGCCGCTTGCGAGACTTGTCACGTAGGTGGCGTGTTCAAAGGCACACCGCGCGCTTGTGACGGCTGTCATGCGGTCGGCAAGCGTGTCGTGGCGACCCCCAAGAATGACAAACATATCGTGACTGATGCGCCTTGCGAGTCCTGCCACTTCAACACGGCTACCTGGCTGGGGGCGCGCTATAACCACGGATCTGCAGTCACCGGCCAGTGTCGTAGTTGTCATAACGGGCGTCAGGCAGCAGGCAAGGCTGCCAGTCACGGAACGGGCAAGAAAGCGACCGAATCGTGCGATAGCTGCCACCGCACCTTCGCGTGGTTGCCTGCTAGCTGGAACCATAATCTGAGTCCGGGTGTATGTTCGACTTGCCATACCAATGCCGCCACGGTCAGCGCCGCTAATCTTAAGCCGGCTGGGCATGCCGCTCCCGCGTTGAAGGGCACCGAGGTGTGTGATGCCTGCCACAGCTATACAGGCTGGTATCCGAACCGTTTCAAGCACAACATCGCTGGAACCTGTTCGAGTTGCCACCTGAATGCGGTCAAGGCAGTCGGTCAGCCGACGAGCCACTCGTCCTTTACCGGCTGGCCCATGGAGTGTAACGAGTGTCACACAACGACCACCGCGTGGTTGCCTGCGTTGGGCGCCAAACCGGCTAACCACATTCCGTACAATGCAGGAACTTCCTGTGCGAGTTGCCATGTTTCCGGCTCCGTTCTGCGTGGCCCCTCGATGCATGTGTACGTATCTACATACACATGCGTGACGTGCCATTTGAAGAACAATACCTATGCAGTTTGGGGGCAGGATACGAAATCCATCGGGCATGAAGGCATGACGTCAGGAGATGACTGCTCCAAGTCGGGTTGTCACAAGCCACTCGGTAATAGAGGCACTTCCTACATCAATTGGGATTGATGAAAGCTGGCGGGTCGGGCTCGACTGAGTCCGACCTGCCCGTTCATCCCAAAAATTAAACTTAAAACAACTACACGATAATTCCCAATTAGGAGAAGAGGCATGAATCGCCCCGCTATCTTGAACACAACGCGCATGGTCTGCGGCTTGCTGTTGCTGGCTACCTTGCCCGCTACGTCCCAGGCTCAACCTTTGGACGATGTGACACTGGAGTATCAGACCGACGGTATTGTCGCGACTATCCGTACAACGTCGCCGGTCCGTTATCTGCGCCATTCTCCGGTCAGCAGCGGCAAGACGCTGGAGATATTCTTCGAACGCGCGCCTGGTGTTGCATCCGACGAAAAGTGGGTGGAGAACGAGACACGGAATTCTCCTTCTTCCGCTCTGATCCCATCCTTCAGTGTGACTGCACGCGATGTCAGTACCCATCCCAGATTGCTGGTCGAGTTCTCGCGAGATGCCGATTTTTCCGTGGCCCCCGGCAAAGATCAGCGCAGCTTCCTCATCACCATCCGCCCTGATCGCAGCGTGGCTGCCGTTGCACTGCCAGCGCTGCCTACTGTACAGGCACTGCGTGCAACGATTGGCGACACGAATCTGGCAGAGAACAACAAGCTCGGTTTCGAATTGATGACGCAGACACGTGCTGCCTTGGCGAAGAAGGACAACGAGGCCGCTGTGTCCTCGCTGAACAAATTGCTTTCATTGCCACCGAATGACTATACCGAGGATGCGCAGGAATGGGTTGGCGTGGCGCGAGAGCGCGCAGGTCAGTTCGACAAGGCCAAGACAGAGTATGACTTGTACCTGAATCTGTATCCCAAAGGCGAGGGTGTGCCGCGCGTGATGCAGCGCCTGGCTGGTCTGTCGGGGACCGCAAGCGGGCCGGGTATCGTGGAGGCGAAGGAGCAGAAACGCGAAGCACGCTGGTCGACTTTCGGCAGCATCTCTGGCCGCTATTACTTCGGAACCAGCAAGATCGATTCGACCACTACTTTCAATGCTGCACCAGAGACCCAGTCTGTAGCGATGACGGATCAGTCGATGCTGATCACGACTGAAGATGTCTCGGCCAGATATATGAGCGATGAGCTGGATGGCAGACTGGTATTCCGTGGCAATAACACGATGAACTTCCTGTCGAACAAGCCGAGTCAGAACCGTATCAGCTCCTTGTATGGTGAGGTCAAAGGGCGGCAGCAGGATTATCAGCTGCGTGTCGGCCGTCAATCGTCTACTGGAGCAGGTGTGCTGGGGCGCTTCGATGGCGTGTATGGATCATATGGCGATGCGGCAGACATGCGTTTCAACGGCGTATTCGGCAAGCTGGCAGATTACAGTGACAGTGCCTCTCCCACCTTCTATGGTGTGAGTGTGGATAGTGGCGCCTATACGATCTACGGCATCAATCAAACGCTTGACGGCGTGCTGGATCGTCGGGCGATAGGTGGTGAATGGCGTTATTTCGAAGATCAAAACTCGGTGTTTGCAACGGTCGATTACGATATCAATTTCAAGGCACTGAATGCCGCGCAGGTGATGGGTAGCGTCAATGCTTTTGATGCTACCTTGAATTTCATGCTGGATCACCGCAAGGCACCTTCACTGAGTATTCGGAATGCGTTGTATGGTGCTACTACTTCTTCCATCACTGACTTGCAGCAGTACATGACGACGAACTCGCTGTCGCTGCATGATCTGGCCCTGGCAAGGACGGCCACCACGAATACGGCTCAAGTGGGTATCACCAAGCCGCTGAGTCAGAAATGGCAGGCCGGCGGTAGTGTCAGCCTGAGCAATACGACAGCTACCTTGGCCAGCGGACATACGCTGGATCCTGTGACGAATCTGTTGGTGACAACGTGCGATAAGACACAAACACTGGAAGGATGTTTGGCCGCCAATCCCAGCCGCGGAACAGAAGTGAATGTGACCGGACAGATGATAGGTACGGGTTTGTATAAGCAGGGAGATATATGGTCATTTGTGGTCAATGTGAACACCAGCAGCAATGTTCGTGGCAACACTTTCTTCGTGACCAACCATATGGATTTGCCTCAGGGCTGGGGGCTTGATAGTTCTGTGCAGCTGTACAAGCAAACCGATCAGTACAATGCCGTCACGACACGTTTCTCGCCGACGGTGCGCGGTTCCTATCGTTTGAGGGAGCAGCTTACGTTCGATGCCGATCTTGGCTTAGAAAGCACCAAGAACGAAGGTGCGAATGTGACGACCAAGACCTTGCGATTTTTTGGCTCTGCAGGATTGCGCTGGGACTTTTAAATATTCCTGAGCGATGTATTGAGGCTGCCGGAGTGATCCGGCAGCCTTTTTTGTAGTGATCATAACGACAGGAGCCGTCCCGCTCTGGTAAATTGCGGACTCGTGTCATCAGGGGGATTTATGAAAATCCATGAATATCAGGGCAAGGAAATATTGCGCGAATTCGGCGTGCCTACGCCGCGCGGTAAAGCGTGCTTCAGCGTAGACGAAGCACTTTCCGCTGCGCAACAACTGGGTGGCAATGTCTGGGTAGTGAAGGCGCAGATCCATGCCGGGGGGCGCGGCAAGGGTGGCGGCGTGAAAGTGGCGAAATCGCTGGATGAGGTGGGTCAGTACGCGCAGCAGATACTCGGTATGCAGCTGGTGACACACCAGACCGGGCCGGAAGGTCAGAAGGTGCGTCGACTGCTGATCGAAGAAGGGGCTGCTATCGCCAAGGAGTGCTATGTGGGTATGGTGGTGGATCGTGCTTCCCAGCGCGTGGCACTGCTGGCTTCCAGCGAGGGCGGCATGGAGATCGAAGAGGTCGCCAAACACTCGCCCGGAAAGATCCACACGGTGCGTATCGATTCCGCTGCGGGACTGGATGCGAAAGAGGCGGAAGCGGTCGTGCGCGCCATCGGTATCCCCGATGTGGCGAATGCCGAAGCAGTCAAAGTGCTACAGGGGCTGTATCAGGCTTTCGTCGCCAAGGATGCGATGCTGGCCGAGATAAATCCATTGATCCTCACGGCAGATGATCGTGTTGTCGCACTCGATGCAAAATTCAATTTCGATTCCAATGCGTTGTACCGTCATCCGGAGATTGTCGCGATGCGTGATCTGGATGAAGAAGATCCGGCCGAGATCGAGGCATCCAAATTCGACCTGTCATATATCTCACTCGACGGCGATATCGGTTGCTTGGTGAACGGTGCCGGGCTGGCCATGGCGACCATGGATATCATCAAGCTGTACGGAGGAAGTCCGGCGAACTTCCTTGATGTCGGCGGCGGGGCGACCACCGAGAAAGTCACCGAGGCATTCAAGCTGATGCTGAAGAATCCGCATCTGAAAGCGATTCTGGTCAACATCTTTGGCGGCATCATGAAGTGCGACGTGATCGCGGAAGGGGTGGTGGCCGCGGCACGCCAAGTCAGTCTGAACGTGCCGCTGGTGGTGCGACTGGAAGGCACTAATGTCGATTTGGGTAAAAGAATCCTGGCTGAGTCCGGCTTGCCCATCATTTCCGGTAACGATATGGCAGACGCGGCTCAAAAAGTCGTGGCCGCAGCCAGGGAGGCAATATGAGCATCCTCATCAATAAAGACACCCGGGTCATCACGCAGGGCATGACCGGCAAGGTCGGTCAGTTCCACACCCAGCAATGCAAAGCCTATGCGAACGGCGCGAACTGTTTCGTTGCGGGCGTGAATCCAAAGAAGGCCGGTGAGACGTTCGAAGGCATTCCTGTCTATGCCTCCGTGCGCGATGCGAAACAGGCGACGGGCGCCACAGTGTCAGTGATCTATGTTCCGCCTGCGGGGGCTGCTGCGGCTATCGATGAGGCGGTCGAGGCTGAGCTGGATCTGGTGATCTGCATCACCGAAGGTATCCCGGTGCATGACATGATCAGGACCCGCTACAAGATGCAAGGCAAGAAGACCTTGTTGATCGGGCCGAACTGTCCGGGGCTGATCACGCCGGACGAGATCAAAATCGGCATCATGCCGGGGCACATCCACAAGAAAGGACGGATCGGCGTGGTGTCCCGTTCCGGTACGCTGACCTACGAAGCGGTCGGGCAATTGACCGCACTGGGATATGGGCAGTCCTCTTGTGTGGGCATCGGCGGTGATCCGATCAACGGACTCAAACATATCGATGTGATGCGCTTGTTCAACGACGATCCGGAAACCGATGCGGTGATCATGGTCGGCGAGATCGGCGGCAGCGACGAGGAGGAATGCGCGCGCTGGATCAAGGACAACATGCAGAAACCTGTGGTCGGATTCATCGCGGGCATCACTGCGCCACCCGGCAAGCGCATGGGGCATGCCGGGGCGATCATCTCGGGTGGACAAGGTGGGGCTGAAGACAAATTGTCAGTGATGGAAGAAAGCGGAATATTCATCACACGCAATCCGGCGGAGATGGGACGTACGATGCAGAAGGTTTTGAAGGGGTGATATGCTGGAAATGATGCAAACCTCCCAGTTCTGGGTGGATGTGTTCAAGATAATCCTGATCGACCTGCTGCTGTCTGGTGACAACGCAGTGGTGATTGCACTGGCATGCCGGAATCTGCCGGAGGCACAGCGGAAAAAAGGCATCCTGTATGGTGTTGGCGGGGCAATCGGCTTGCGGGTCGTGTTGACCGTGTTCGCCGTCGGGTTGCTGGCGCTTCCTTACCTCAAACTGATCGGTGCGTTCTTGTTGATGTGGGTGGCCATCAAACTTATCCTGCCCGAAGACGAGGGGCATGGAGAAGGCAGTATCAAAGCCGAGGCGCATCTATGGGGGGCGATCAAGACCATCATCATCGCCGACTTCGTGATGAGCCTGGATAATGTGCTGGGCGTGGCAGCCGCAGCGAAAGGCAACGTTTGGTTGCTGGTGTTCGGCCTGCTGATCAGCATTCCCATGATCGCCTGGAGCAGCCAGTTGGTGCTGAAGTTGATCGACCGCTATCCTGCCATCATCTACGCAGGTGGAGCATTGCTCGGCTACGTAGCAGGCGAGATGCTGGTCGGCGAGCAATCGCTCAAATACTGGATCGTGTCTCAACACTATCTGCATTGGCTGGTGCCGGTGGTCTGTGCGGCGCTGGTGCTGCTGGTTGGAAGCTGGTTGGGTCGGCGGCGTGCTGCCTCGGTCGTGCGCGATCTGGCGGATGGCGTGGTCGCCTCCGGCGTGAGCAAGAAGGGAGAGGGAAATTGAAGATTCTGATTCCGGTCGATGGTTCGCAGCATTCACTCAATGCAGTGCGATATGCGATAGAACTGGCAGCTAGTTTGAGCGTGTCGCCACAGCTGCTGCTGCTGAATGTGCAGCGCAATGTGGCGACCGGCAACGTCAAACTATTCATCGATGCCGGGACCATAGACGACTATGAGCGTGAGCAAGGGATGCTGAGCTTGCAACCTGCGCGTCAGGTTCTGGATGCGGCAGGTTTGCCATATCAATATCACTTGAGCGTAGGACAGCCAGCAGAGGCGATCATCCGCTATGCCGCAGAACAGCGTGTTTCCGGCATTGTGATCGGCGCACATGGCGAGGGTGGATTGGGCAAACGCCTGCTCGGTTCGGTAGTGGCGCAAGTACTGGAAACGTCCGAGCTGCCGGTGACTGTCGTTCGTTGAGGCAAAGCGCTGATAAATCAATCAGGTATAGATTGACATTCAAAATTGTTTTAGTATCTGCCCAGCAAGTTCACAAAAGTTGAATAGAAGCTCAGGGCAAACATGAGAAAAACGTCGTTTTGGAAGACGGACTGGTTCACCGCATTGGTGGTGGTGCTGGTCTTTCTGTTCAGTGCCAATACCGATCTGATCCAGAGTCTGGAGCGCAAAGCTTATGACTGGGGGGTGTTGGCTTCTTCGCGCCAGCCGAGTGACAAGGTCGCCATCATTGCAATCGATGATGAGAGTATCGCCAACTTGGGGCGTTGGCCGTGGCCGCGCGAGATTCAGGGCAAGTTGCTGGATGTGCTTGCCGCCGGCAAACCCAAGGTTATCGGTCAAACAGCTCTTTTCTTCGAGCCTCAGGTGGATGCCGGTCTGGATTACATCCTGAACATCGCTGCCGTGCTCGAGCAGACTAATTTGGCGGAAACACATCCCGAACAGTGGACTGAATTGCAGGGCTTGATGCAGGAAGCCTTGCTGCATCTGGATAACGACCAGAAACTGGCTGAGAGCATGGGGCAGATACATAACGTGCTGCTGGGCATGTATTTCGAACTGGGCGAACCACAGGGTAATCCTGATGCGCCGCTGCCGGATTTCGTACTGCATAACAATCTGGTGAATGTGCAGGGAGGAGCCGAGGCTTCCTTGCCCATCCCCGCCTTCAATGCATTGGTGCCGATTCCGATGCTGGGGCAACAGGCGCTTGCACTTGGACACTTGAATGTTACACCCGATGTGGATGGGGCGATCCGCACCGAACCGCTGGTGATAAGCTACTACGACCAGTTCTATCCCTCGCTGTCGTTGATGCTGGCGGCAAAGAGCCTGAATCTAGGTCCGCAGGATATCCAGGTTACCTTGGCTGAAGGGGTGCGCGTAGGCAACCTTAAGATCGCAACCGACCCGGCGCTGCGTATGAACACCTACTTCTACGCGAACCAGGAAGGCCGTCCCGCGTTCCCCGTGGATTCTTTCTACGATGTCCTGACCGGCAAGATACCCGCTGAAAAATACCGCGACAAGATCGTGCTGATCGGCGCTACAGCAGCGGGTGTGGGCTCGTCGCAAGTCACGCCGGTGTCTGCGGTGACACCTCCGGTAGTTACCTTGGCGCATTCGGTTTCCAGTATCTTGAAGCAAGATTTCTTCGTTGTGCCATCTTGGGGGCTGTGGGCCGAGATCGGTGCGTTTTCGTTGATAGCCATTTATCTGGTCGTATTGTTGCCGCGCCTGGGCGCGGGACTGGGGGCCGCGATTACCGCCGTGCTGTTCATGGCATTGCTGGGGGTGCACTTTTCCTTGATGACGATGCAGGCGATGTGGCTGCAACTGATGTTGCCTGCTGCCCTGTTGCTGGTCGGCCATTTATTGTTGACCACCAAGCGCTTCCTGGTGACCGAGAAAGGCAAGGAAAAGTCGGACGCCGACTCGGCGGAGAGCAATCGTATGCTCGGTCTGGCATTCCAGGGGCAGGGCCAACTGGATATGGCCTTCGACAAGTTCCGCAAGGTGCCGTTGGACGATAGCTTGATGGATGTGTTGTACAACCTGGGGCTGGATTTTGAGCGTAAGCGCCAGTTCAACAAGGCTGAAGCCGTGTTCAAGTATATGGCCGAGTACAACCCGAAATTCCGCGATCTGGAGCAGCGTATCAACCAGGTCAAGACGATGTCGGAGACGCTCATTCTCGGTGGCAGTTCCGGACGCAGTAACGACAGCACGATGAAGCTTGATCAGGCAGGCATCGCCAAGCCCATGCTGGGACGCTACCAGATCGAGAAAGAACTGGGCAAAGGCGCGATGGGTGTGGTTTATCTCGGCAAGGATCCGAAGATCAACCGCATCGTGGCGATCAAGACCATGGCGCTGGCGCAGGAATTCGAGCCGGATGAACTGGAAGATGTGAAAGCGCGATTCTTCCGTGAGGCCGAAACGGCTGGGCGCTTGAACCATCCCAATATCGTCACGATGTACGACGCGGGCGAGGAGCATGACCTGGCGTATATCGCGATGGAATTCCTCAAAGGCAAGGATCTGGTGTCCTTTACCAAACCTGACGCTCTGCTTCCTTTGCCTCAGGTGCTGTCGATCGTGGCGCGAGTGGCAGACGCACTGGGTTATGCGCACAGTTTGAATGTGGTGCACCGCGACATCAAACCGGCCAATATCATGTACGACAGCGAGAGCGATACCGTGAAAGTGACCGACTTCGGCATCGCGCGCATCACCGACTCTTCGAAGACCAAGACCGGCATGGTGTTGGGCACACCGTCGTATATGTCGCCTGAGCAACTTTCGGGCGCCAAGATCGAGGGGCATTCCGACCTGTTCTCACTGGGCGTGAGTCTGTATCAATTAGCCTGTGGTAAGCTCCCATTCGAAGGGGATTCCATGGCGCAATTGATGTTCAAGATCGCCAATGAGGCGCCTAAAGACATCCTGAGTATCAAGCCGGATATTCCGCCATGCGTCGTAGCCATCATCAACAAGGCGTTGGCAAAGAAAGTGGAAGAGCGCTATGCGAACGGTGCGGCGATGGCGGAAGCCATTCGCCAGTGCGCATCCTCGTTGCAGTGACAGACAGGGGGCAAGAGTGAAGCTTAACCAAGCACTGGAAATCGTCGGACAAACCAATCCTGGCATGGTGCGTTCTCATAATGAGGACAGCATCACATTCGATGCCGAGTATGGACTGGCTGTGCTGGCGGATGGTATGGGAGGCTATAACGCAGGCGAGGTCGCCAGCGGGATAGCGGTCTCCGTACTGGCGAGTGAGATACGCCACCGCCTGGAAACTGACTCGCCTGAACAGAAAGATGCGGGCAGCGGTGAAGAGCTTGGTGTCGTGCTGTTGCGCGAAAATGTGAAGAAGGCGAATCTTTCCATCTTCAATGCTGCACAAAGTCAGCCACAATATGCAGGCATGGGCACCACCATCGTTGCCGGATTGTTCTACGACAATCGCGTCGCTGTGGCACATGTGGGCGATTCGCGCATGTACCGTCTGCGCGGAGAGACGTTCGAGACGGTCACGCGTGATCACTCGCTGCTGCAGGAGCAGATTGACAGCGGTGTCATCAGCAAAGAGCTGGCAAGGCTGTCGCAGAACAAGAATCTGGTGACGCGGGCGGTCGGTATCGATGCCGATGTCGTACCTGAAGTGCATGTGCATGATGTCGCAGTGGGCGATATATATCTATTCTGCTCGGATGGTCTGAATGACATGGTGGAAGATGATGATATCGGTGCCACGATACAGATGCTGCAGGGCAATCTGCCCTTGGCGGCCAGTCAGTTGATCGAACAGGCTAACGATAACGGTGGCCGGGACAATGTGTCAGTCATCTTGGTAAAGATCAAGGGCGGCTACGCTGCGCCGCGAGGCTTGTGGGCGAAGTTGGTATCCTGGTTCAGGAATTGAATAAAAAGCAAATACGGGGAAATAAAATGCCGGCAAAATTAATACTCAGCATGGACGGTGCGGTGATCAAGGAATATCCGCTGACCAAGGAGCGGACCACTATCGGGCGTAAGCCGCATAACGATATCGCTATCGACAATCTGGCTGTAAGCAGTGAACATGCCGCCGTTATCACCATCCTCAATGACTCTTTCTTTGAGGATCTGAACAGTACCAATGGTTCGATGGTGAATGGTGCGCCGACGCAGAAGCATTTTCTGCAGAACAACGACGTGATCGAGATTGGAAAATACAAGCTGAAGTATCTGAACGATCAGCCGACACAGACCTCGGCAGCAGATTTCGAGAAGACCATGGTGTTGCGCGCACCTATCAAACCTTCTGCAGCTTCTGTAGTGCCGGTCGCGGATTCCGGGGCAAAGTTCGAATCGACTACACAATACAATGCGACCGCACCGAAGCCCGCGTCTGCCGCCGCTTCCCCGGCCGCTGCGCCGACTCCGGTGGCGGTGATTCAGATTCTGAATGGCCCCAATCTCGGCAAAGAACTCGAGCTGAGCAAGAATCTGACAACGCTAGGCAAACCGGGTGTGCAGGTTGCTGTCCTTGCGCGTCGCCCTCATGGCTATTTCATCACTCACGTCGAGGGAGGCAGTTTCCCTCTGGTGAATGGCTCTTCCATAGGTGAACAACCTCATCAACTGAATGACCATGACGTGATCGAGCTGGCAGGCATCAAGATGGAGTTTTACCTCAAGAACTGACAGGGGGGCCGAAATGACCTTGTCGCCCGTCCTCCATAGCATCGCCTACGTTGCGAGTGAACCATGAAAAAGCATGCCCTGCTGATTATGTTGGGCATGCTCGCTGTGTTGCTGTTCCTTGGCGATGCGGCAGGGGTCTATCGCCTCGGCTTTGTTCGATATGGCGATGCTCAGCTATATGATTACCGTCTGCGGCTTTCGTTACCGAATAAAGGTGACGATCGCATCGTGATCCTGGATATCGATGAAAAGAGCTTGAAGCAGGAAGGCCGCTGGCCCTGGAGCAGAGACAAGATGGCGAGACTGATGGACTCGCTGTTCGACAAGTACAGTGTGGCAGCTGTCGGCTTCGACGTCGTATTCGCCGAACCGGACAACAGTTCCGGTTTGAACGTTCTGCAAGCCCTGGGTGAAAAACAATTCCGCGATGTCCAGCAGTTCCACTCCGTTCTGAACCAGATCCGCCCAACGTTGCAGTACGATGCCTTGTTTGCGGAAAAGCTCAAAGCGCGCAAGGTCGTCCTCGGCTATTATTTCAGCAACAGTGAGAACGGAATGCCGTCGAGCAAATCAGGCGCGTTGCCTGCCCCGGTGTTTCCGGCTGATGTTTTCCGCGGTAGAGCAATTGGATTGGCAACATGGGACGGATATGGCGGCAATCTGAATGAGTTGCAGTCGAGTTCCGCATCCGCTGGCCACTTCAATCCCTTGGTGGATTTTGACGGTGTAGTTCGACGGATCCCCATGCTGGTCGAATACGACGGCCAGATTTACGAATCCCTGTCGCTTGCAGTCGTGCGTAGCGTGCTGGATATGCCCAGGCTGGTGCCTGGTTTTGCGGGAGAGCAAAACCAGGGTTACGGCGGCCTGGAATGGTTGACGCTGGAATCAGCTCAAGGCGGATTGACCATACCGGTTGATGCCGAGGTGAGTGCCTTGATCCCCTATCGCGGCAAGCGCAATACGTTCAAGTACATTTCGGTGACCGATGTTCTGCACGACAAGACTGAACTGGCAGCACTGCAAAACAAGATCGTGCTGGTGGGCACTTCAGCTCCCGGCTTGATGGATATGCGGAGCACGCCCGTCGGAGAGGTCTACCCCGGTGTGGAGGTGCACGCGAACATGATCAGCGGCATCCTCAATCAGGATATCAAACAACATCCCCCCTACATGCTTGGAGCGAATGTAGTCTTGATGTTGTTCATCGGTATCAGCCTGAGCGTGTTGCTGCCGCTGTTGAGTCCGGTGCGAGGCATGTTGCTATCGCTGCTGTTCCTGGCGGGCGATGTCTCTTTGAATCTGTCGCTCTGGAACTATGCCGATCTTGCCATGCCGATGGCCGGTGGGGTGCTGATCATCCTCGCCTTGTTCGCACTGAACATGAGTTTCGGATATTTCGTCGAATCGCGCGCCAAGCGTCAGATAACCGGCTTGTTCGGACAGTATGTGCCTGGCGAACTGGTGGACGAGATGGCGAAACACCCTGAAAGTGTCTCCATGGAAGGGGATAGCCGGGAGATGACCATCCTGTTCTCCGATGTGCGCAGCTTTACCACCATCTCGGAGGGGCTGGATCCCAAGGAACTTTCGCAGCTGATGAACGAGTTCCTCACCCCGCTGTCGCGCGTCATCTATAGGCAGCGTGGCACGATTGATAAATACATGGGCGACTGTATCATGGCATTCTGGGGCGCGCCGCTGCCGGACATGGAACATGCGTACCATGCCGTGCTGGCAGGTATGGAGATGCAGCGCACATTGGCCGATCTGCAACCCCAGCTAAAAGCACGTGGCTGGCCGGAGATCCGTGTCGGTGTGGGCGTGAACACAGGGCGTGTCAGTGTCGGAAACATGGGTTCAGAGGTGCGTGTGGCTTATACGGTGATGGGCGATGCCGTGAACCTGGCATCTCGACTGGAGGGGATCACCAAGGAATACGGGGCACTGATCCTGGTGGGCGAGACGACCAAACTGGCTACGCCGCAAATCGTCTACCGCGAGGTGGATATGGTACGTGTCAAAGGCAAGGAAAAGCCGGTCGCGATCTTCGAGCCGCTGGGACTGAATGGCGAAGTTGATAAAGGCGTACTTGACGAGATGAAACTGTTCCATCAGGCCTTGCGTGCCTATCGCAAGCAGGACTGGGACAAGGCGGAACTGGAATTGCTGAGTCTGCAGAACATGTCTCCGGACTGCAAACTGTACCGGGTCTACGCAGAGCGAGTGGCGTATTACCGCAACAATCCACCTGGTGAAAACTGGGATGGTGCGTTCACCTTCAAAACGAAATGAGCTGACTGACAATGAAACTACGCGTGCTTGGATGTAGCGGTGGGATCGGTGGCAATTTTCGCACCACTTCGCTGCTGATCGATCATGATGTACTGATCGATGCCGGAACCGGATTGGGGGATCTGAGTCTGGCCGAGATGAGCGTGATCGATCACGTGTTCGTGACCCACTCCCACCTTGACCATATCGCCTGCCTGCCCTTGTTGGTGGATAGCGTCGGCTTCATGCGGGACAAACCGTTGCTTATCCATGCGACTGCGGAAACGATGGCCATTTTGCAGCAGCACGTATTCAACTGGGAGATATGGCCGGATTTTGCTGAGATTCCGAATCTTCACCAACCCGTGATGCGCTATGAAGAGATCAAGGTGGGCGAAACGGTAGATATTGGTGGTCGCAAGCTGACTCCGCTCCCCGTCAATCATGTGGTGCCCGCAGTCGGCTTCCGTATCGACAGTGGTCAGGCGAGTCTGGCGTTCAGTGGTGATACCACTACTTGTAATGAGTTGTGGGAGGCCGTGAATCGAATACCGAACCTGCGTTATTTGATCGTTGAGACGGCGTTCTCCGATGCGGAAAAAGAACTGGCTGTGCTTTCGAAACATCTTTGTCCCAGCATGCTGGCGGATGAACTCAAGAAGCTGAAGCTCGATCCCGAGATATTCATCACTCATCTGAAACCGGGCGAGGTGGAGCTGACCATGCGCGAGATCAGCGAAAGAGTGCAGGGTGTGAATCCGAGGATTTTGCAGAATGGACAGACGTTCGAATTCTGAGCGATTGAAGATATGAACGACATACTGGATATACGAGTACTTGCTGCTTTGGAGCCCATCTCCAGCTTCAGCCCTGCACGCCTGCGTGAATTGCTGGATTATTGCCACGTCGAGAGTGTGCTGCCTGGGCAGAATCCATTCGAGAGTCGACCGCTGTTGGGGCAGTCAGTCTATCTTCTGCGCGGAGAGATCGAACTTGATTATGCGGATGACAACAAAGTGATCATGCGTGCGGATTCGGAGTGGGCTCGTCACCCGATAGGCAAGCGTCAACCCGATATCCGCAATGCACGTGCGTTGAGCAATGTAATGCTGCTGCGTGTGGACGATGATCTGCTGGATCGCATGGTGACCTGGGACCAGTTTGCCAGCCATGACGACATCAAGCCGAAGATCGACAAAGGTGGCACCGATGCGGCGGTACGTCGTTTGCTCAATTCGGGCATGTTCAGCGCCGAGAACCTCAATCACGGACCTTTCGCTCATCTGCCGCCAGCCAATATCGGAAAATTGCTCAATCGCGTAGAAGCAATAGCGGTATGGGAAAAAGATGTGATCATCCGCGAAGGCGAGGAGGGTGACTACTATTACCTGATAGAGAGCGGACGCGCGCAGGTCACACGGCTGGTCGGCGGCGCCCATCTGGTATTGGCGGAACTGAAGGCGGGTGACGTGTTCGGTGAAGAAGCTCTGATCTCGGATACCAAGCGCAACGCCACGGTGACCATGCGCAGCAATGGCGTGCTCTTGCGACTGAAGAAACAGGATTTTCTGGAGCTGATGCAAGAGCCATTGCTGCATCGCATATCCTTCGAGGACGCCAAACAAAAAGTTAAGCAGGGGGCGGTATGGCTTGATGTGCGCCATCCTCCCGAGTACCGCTACGACAAGTTGCCAGGCGCCATCAACGTGCCGCTCAATGACATCCGCAATGCGATCGGCGTGTTGAGCAAGGTGACGCCCTATATTTGCTATTGTCAGAGTGGCCGCCGCAGCGCGGCTGCAGCTTTCATCCTGGCGCAGGCCGGTTATGACGTATACGTGCTGGAAAACGGCCTCTGGTCGGTGCCCAAGGCACTTCAGCAGTAAGAGGAGAGGAAATGAATAGTCCTGTGCAAGGCAACCCGAATGAAATGAGTGTGCGGCTTGAGTTCACCAAGAACCTAAATCACGTCACCAACAAGATCCACGCGACCAGCAACATCGACGAGATCATGCTGGATGTCAGCAAGGATATCTGCGCCCTGTTCAATGCTGACCGTTTGACTATCTATGTCGTGGGCGATGACAAGGCTTCACTGGTTTCAAAAGTCAAAACCGGCCTGAATTCGTTCAAGGATCTGAAACTGCCCATCGCCGAGCAAAGTATCGCGGGCTTCAGTGCCGTGAACAAGAAATTGCTCAACATCAAGGATGTATACGACCAGCAGGAGCTCGCGGCCCATAGCGGTACCTTGCGCTTCCTGCAGGATGTGGACAAACGAACCGGCTATCGTACCAAGCACATGCTGGTCGCACCTATCGTGGACGAAGGTGGCGAACTGGTCGGGGTGATGCAAGTCATCAACAACAAAGCTGGCGTACCGTTCCCGAGCATGGTCGAGGAGGGCGTGAAGGAGCTGGCACAGACGCTGGCCGTGGCTTTGCGACAACGTCAACAGCAGAGCGGTGCCATCAAGACCAAATATGACTATCTGGTGGCGGATGCCGTCATGTCGGCGGCAGAATTCGAGCTTGCCACACGTACTGCGCGGCGCAAGGGCGTGGATATCGAGAATGTGCTGATCGACGAGTTTCAGATCAAGCTGGATGCACTGGGTAATGCACTCTCGAAATTCTTCAGCGTTCCTTATGAGCCGTTCCTCGCGGACAGGGTCAAGCCGAGCGAGTTGCTGCGCAACCTGCGCCGGGAGTATGTGGAAAGCAGCCACTGGGTCCCCATCGACGACACCCCGGAGGGGTTGGTCATTCTGACTACCGACCCTGAGCGGATACAGGCCTCCCGCGTCGTCAACAACATTTTCCCCAAGAATCGCCTGATCTACAAAGTCTGTTCCCAGCGCGAATTCAAGATGACGCTGGACCATTTCTATGGTGGCGGCAGTACGGCAGGAGAAGGAACCGGTGTCTTCGGTACCATGGACGACTCTTCAGTGGACGATCTGCTCACCTCATTAGGCGGTGACGAAGATGAAGAACTCAGTGGTGTCAATCAGGACGACCTGAATGCTGCGGCAGACAACGAGCTGGTCAAGCTGGTCAACAAGATCATCGTCGACGCCTACAAGATGGGGGCATCCGATATTCACATCGAGCCCGGCCCCGGCAAGATGAAGACGCAGATCCGGGTGCGCAAGGATGGATCGTTGCTGAACTACATCGAGATCCCATCCACCTATCGCAATGCCTTGGTCACCCGTCTCAAGATCATGTGCGATCTGGATATTTCGGAGAAGCGCCGTCCGCAGGATGGCAAGATCAAATTCAAGAAATTCGGCCCGCTGGATATCGAGCTGCGTGTGGCGACCATCCCTTCACAGGGCGGTGTGGAAGACGTGGTGATGCGTATCCTCGCCTCAGGCGAACCCATTCCGCTGGACAAGATGGGCTTCTCGGAGCGCAATCTGGAGTTGATCAAAAAGACAGTTGCCAAACCCTATGGTCTGTTTTTCGTATGCGGCCCGACCGGTTCCGGTAAGACCACCACGCTGCACTCCATCCTGAAGCACATCAACACGCCCGATACCAAGATATGGACGGCGGAAGATCCGGTTGAGATCACGCAAAAGGGCTTGCGCCAGGTTCAGATCAACAAGAAGGCAGGCCTGGATTTCGCTACCATCATGCGCGCCTTCCTGCGTGCCGATCCGGATGTGATCATGGTCGGTGAGATGCGCGACAAGGAGACCGTCTCCACCGGCATCGAAGCCTCGCTCACCGGTCACCTGGTGTTCGCTACCCTGCACACCAACAGTGCGCCGGAATCCATCATCCGTCTGCTGGACATGGGTATGGATCCGTTCAACTTCGCCGATGCATTGCTGGGCATTCTGGCGCAGCGTCTGGCAAAACGCCTGTGCAAGCATTGCAAGAAGCCGCATATCGCCACACAGGACGATCTCAAGGCACTGCTGGCCGAGTATGCCGAGGAGCTCAAGAGCACCGAGACATGGAAGAAGGATGCTGGTGCCGCAAGCAAAACCTTGTACGCAGAATGGCTGAAGCTGTTTGGTGATGACAAAGGGCAGATCACACTGTATGAAAAAGTCGGTTGCGAAAAATGCTCAAACACCGGTTATGCGGGTCGTGTAGGTTTGCACGAACTGCTGATCGGCACCGATCCAGTGAAGAAGGCCATTCAGGAGCACGCTCGTGTGGCGGAGCTGTTCGCCATCGCGCTGGAGGAGGGTATGCGTACATTGAAGCAGGACGGCATAGAGAAGGTATTGCAGGGGATCACTGATATCCATCAGGTGCGGTCAGTCTGTATCAAGTAATGGCCGCCTAGACGGGACAAGGGAAATACGGGGAGCCAAGTGGATACAAGCAAGGTCAAGGCCGTCATGGCGCAAGAGCAGGCGCAGCGTAGCATGCTGGAAAGCCTGTTCAATCGCCTGAACGACCTGAATGCGATTGGGGCGGCGCTCTCCAGCGAGCGGGATATCGACAGGCTGCTGGAGAACATCCTGAGCGCCTCGATGAAGATCACCAATGCCGACGCCGGTACGCTATATCTGCGCGACGTGGAAAAACAGGAACTCACTTTCGAGATATTGCGCAATCGCTCGCTCGGCATCAGCATGGGCGGCACCTCCGGTGAGGAGATTCCGTTCTATCCCATCCATTTGACAGGGAAGGACGGTGAACCCAACCACGCCATGGTAGTCAGCCACGCGGCCTTGAGCGGGGAGACGATCAATATCCCGGATGCGTACATCGCAGAAGGATTCGACTTCACGGGTACCAAGCATTTCGATGCCAAGACAGGCTATCGCTCACGCTCATTCCTGGCTGTGCCGATGCGCGACCACGCGCACGAGGTGATCGGCGTGCTGCAGCTCATCAATGCCTTGGATGAAAAGGGGGAAGTGCAGCAATTTTCACTGGACGACCAGAAGCTGCTCGAATCGCTCGCATCCCAGGCCGCCATAGCCATCAGCAACCGTCGCTTGATCCTGCAGATGGAAGAGCTGTTCGAGTCTTTCATCAAACTCATCAACACCGCGATCGACGATAAATCACCCTACACGGGTGGGCACTGCGCACGCGTCCCCGCGCTGACCATGATGCTGGCCGAAGCGGCCAGCCGCACCGATGAGGGTGAACTCAAGGCGTTCAATCTGACCGATCAGGATCGATATGAGCTCAAGATCGCCGGCCTGTTGCATGACTGCGGCAAGATCACCACACCTGTCCATGTGGTGGATAAGGCGACCAAGTTGCACACTCTGTTTGACCGCATCCAGCTGATCGATACACGCTTCGAGTTGCTCAAGCGCGATGCCGAGATCGCTTTATTGCGTGGGGAGACGAGTCAGCAGGAATATGAAACTCGTTTGCGTCAGCTTGATGACGATAGGGAGTTTCTGCGCCGAACCAACATCGGCGGCGAGAAGATGTCGGATGCGGACATTGCAAGAGTGCATACGATAGCGGCCTATCCATGGCGCGATGTAGATGGCGTGACGCGCCATTTCCTGTCCGGGGACGAGATCGAGAACCTGACCATACGCGCCGGTACGCTCACCGCTGCAGAGCGGGAGATCATCAATCACCACATCGTGGTCACGATCAAGATGCTGGAATCCCTGCCCTGGCCCAAGCACCTCAAGCGCGTGCCCGAATACGCTGGCGGTCATCACGAGCGCATGGATGGCAAAGGCTACCCCAAAGGACTGACTCGAGAACAGATGTCCATCCAGGCAAGACTGATGGGTATCGCCGACATATTCGAGGCCCTGACTGCCAAGGACCGTCCCTATAAGCCGGGCAAGACGCTGACCGAGTCGCTCGATATCCTCGGTAATTTCAAATTGAACGGTCATATCGACCCTGACCTGTTTGACGCCTTCATCCGTGAGAAAGTCTATCTGGAGTATGCGCGTCAGTTCCTGGCGCCCGAGCAGATCGACCCGGTAGACGAAGCCCTGATACCCGGCTATCAGCCATAACTGACAAAAAACGTCACCCAGTCTGCGCTTTGGGTCACTCTTGCGTCGGTGGGCAGACATCAAGCCCAGCCAATTCAGCATTGGACGCTGGCACACAACCTGCTAGTATCCAAGCGCACACCCCGTGTGTGTCCGCAAGGGCAACGTTCCAAACCGAATAGGAGATAAACAATGAAACAAGTTCAAAAAGGTTTTACCCTGATCGAACTGATGATCGTGGTCGCGATTATCGGTATTCTGGCTGCTGTGGCGATCCCTGCTTACAGTGACTACACCAAGAAAGCCAAGGCGACCGAGCTGGTGCAAGGTACTGCCGCGCTGAAGACTGCAGTTGAGATCTGTATCGCCGATTTCCCGGACACCTGGACTTCCGAGTGTAACGCTGGCTCCAATGGTATCCCGGTCAACCTGCCTGATGCTTCCGCAACGGGCATTGACGGTAGCTCTGGGACTGCGATCGGCGGCACTAAGGTGGTGGGCGCGAAGCGCGTTGCCTCTGGTGTGATCACCGTGGCTGCTACCACCGCACTGGCTGGCAAGACCGATACCACCAAGGGTCTGGTCTACACCCTGACTCCGACCATCGGCTCTGCCGGTGTGCGTTGGGATTCCAGCGGCACTTGCGTGACAGACACATTCTGTAAGTAAGTTGTAGTCAGTTGCAACACAAAAGCCGGGTCTCCCGGCTTTTGTGCTTTATGGGATAAGCAATCATGTTAAGAAAATCACACGCATTGTTTGTGTTGCTGCTGTTGGCGGCAGTTGCGGCTTTGTATGGGCAGTTCCTGTGGAACCCTATCGTGTTCGACGATCTGCCGTTCTTCATGGTGAACGATATCGGGCACCAGCCGATAGACGATTATCACTATTCTCTTTTTGAACTGCGTTCCCTGCCATATGCCTCGCTGGCATGGGGGAAGGCTATGTTCGGTCTCGATATGCTGCATTTCCGCATCGAGAATTTGCTGCTGCACGCGGCAGTCGCTATCGCCTTGTTTTTCTTTCTGAGTCGCCTGTACGCGACAGTGATGCGGCAGCGTGCGGCGAAGCACCTGACTGCAGGCGGGCTGGCGTTCGCGGCGGCGCTATTGTTTGCGCTGCACCCGGTGGCCGTGTACGCGGCCGGTTATCTGTTGCAGCGCACGATACTGATGGCGACCCTGTTCAGTCTGTTGGCGATGCTGGCCTGGCTGCGTGGTGATGAGCAGGAAAGTAAACCGTGGTTGTGGGCAAGTGTGCTGTTCTACTATCTGGCGGTATTCAGCAAGGAGCATGCGATCATGCTGCCGGCCATGTTGCTGGCCTTGACCATCCTGCTGCATACGGATTGGCGCAGCAAACTCAGACAGCGCTGGATGCCTATCCTGGGGTTCGTGCTGGTGGGACTTTGGGTCATCGCAGCGAAGAAGGGGGTGTTGGGTACCGCTTACGAGGTCTATGCGCCGGATATGCTGGTCGAGTCCGGCAGCGATCTGAACTATCCTTTGAGTGTACTGACCCAGAGCTGGCTGTTCTTCAAATATGCCGCGCTTTGGCTCTTTCCCAATCCCAACTGGATGTCGGTGGATATGCGCGAGCCGTTCGCATCATCCTTGTGGTCAGGATACCTTGCTGCTTTTGCGGCGTTTCTGACATGGGGAGTGCTGGCTGGCTGGCTGTTGTTCAAGCGCGGATCGATGGGCTTGCTTGGATTTGCGATGCTGTTTCCGTGGATGATGTTCCTGCCTGAGTTCTCCACCATCCGTATCCAGGAGAGTTTTGTGCTGTACCGCAGCTACCTGTGGGCTGTCGGTGCTTGCGCCTTGCTGCCCTTGCTGCTGGATCTGCTGGACAAGCGTATGGCTGCTATCGTGGTCGGGGCCATCGCGCTGGCGATGTTCCCGATCTCGATGGACAGGCTGGCGTCGTTCTCGCATCCTCTGATCCTGTGGGACGATGCCGCCAGGCTGGTGAAAGACAATACCGATCGGCCCGGTGTTTATCGCATCTACTACAACCTGGGAAGCGAACTCATCAAAGTTGACGAGTATGATGCTGCGATCGAGGCGCTTGAGTTGTCAGTGAAACTGCACCCTGACTGGCCGTTCTCCTACAACAATCTGGGCTCGGCCTATGCCCAGAAAGGAAAGTGGCCAGAAGCCGCTACGGCGTTTGGCAAGGCGATCAGTATCGCCGAGACCCAGAAGCTGGGAATCAATCCGAGGCCCTATTTTGGAAGAGCCATGTCCTACGAGCAGATGGGGCGTCACGATCTTGCGCGCCGCGATTATGAGCTGACCTGCAGGCTGGCAAATAAGGGGTGTGACAAGCTGGACAACTGATTCCATCGATTCTATGCAAAGCAACGTGCGGATATCCACCTTGAGGGATATCCGCACATGGCAGCATAGATCGCTAATTGATCGGTGGCGATAAAGCGAGTGTGATCTTCGGCCTGAAGTCTGACTGAACTGATCGATGGCCTTTCGCCTGCTTAGTCAAGCACTGAGAACGGCTCCCTTCGCCAGCAGCTGCCGTTGCAGACCGTGCACCAGATTTTGTGTCAGTTCAGCCTGTAACTCTTCAAATTCTGCTGCGATACCCAGTTCCACACATTGTGTCACGCGCAAGTCTTGATAGCCGCAGGGATTGATGTTGTCGAACGGCGTCAGGTCCATGTCGACATTGAATGACAGACCGTGGTAGCAACAGCTGTTCCTGATCTTCAAGCCCAGCGCGGCGATCTTGGCGCCGTTCACATACACACCGGGCGCATCCGTTCGTCCTTCCGCCTGTACCCCATGTTCAGCCAGCAGGGCTATCACGGCTTGTTCGATCAGGCGCACCAGATCACGTACGTTGATCTTCCAGCGGCGCAGGTCGAGCAACAGATAGATCACCATCTGGCCGGGGCCGTGATAGGTGATCTGTCCGCCGCGGTCGATCTTGACGACCGGTATCGATGTCGGGTTCAGCAGGTGTTCGGGCTTGCCCGCCTGCCCTTGGGTGTAGGTCGGCGGATGTTGTACCAGCCAGATCTCATCCAGCGTGTCGGCGGTGCGCTCGCTGGTGAACTGCTGCATGGCACGCCAGGTCGGCTCGTATTCGACCATGCCCAGTGCGCGGATATGGATGGGCGGCGTGGTCACGATTCGGCCCTCGGCACTTTCATAACACCATCTTCACCATCGGGTGCGAACTGAGTACGCGATAGACATCATCGAGTTGTTCGCGCGAGGTGACGTGTACCGTACAGGTCAGGCTGAGATATTTGGCGCCACTGCTGGCACGCATCTCGATGTTTGCCGCGTCGAAGTCCGGTGCGTGCAGCTTGACTGCTTCGGCTACCGCTTGTGCGAATCCCTGTTGGGCGATGCCGAACACTTTGATGGGGAAGTCGCAGGGAAAATCGATCAGTGGGGCTGTCTGTTCACTCATTTGCGCATGATTTCCTTTTTGAAAGTCTGGTACAGGGGATACAGCCGCGCGAACATCGCACCAGGCTTTCCGTCCCCGACGGGTTTTCCATCCACGGAGGTGATAGCCAGCACTTCGCGGGTGGAGGAGGTCAGCAACAACTCGTCAGCGCTGAACAGTTCTTCTTTCATGATCTTGCGCACCTGGTGCGGGATGTTGTGCGCGTCGGCAAGTTCGAAGATCACGTCATAGGTGATGCCGGGCAACATCAGGTGATTCTTGGGTGGTGCCAGCAGCACGCCATCCTTGACCACGAAGATGTTGCTGGCCGAACCCTCGGTCATGAAGCTGTCGTCGCGGATCAGGATGGCCTCGCCGCACCCAGCATCGACGGAAGCTTGGCGCATCAGGACATTGGGCAGCAGCGAGATGGATTTGATGTCGCAGCGCAACCAGCGGTTATCCGTCACGGTGATGGCGGAGACGCCGCGTTCTATCGTTTCGGCAGGGGGATGGCTGAGCGGATTGCTCATCACGAACACGGTCGGCGGCACCGGCGGTTTGGGGAATGGGTGGTCGCGCTTGGCGACGCCGCGCGTGATGTGCAGGTAGAGGTATAGGTCTTCCAGTGCGGTGCGCGCGATCATCTCGTTCAGGATGCCTTCCCACTCATCGATGCTGTGCGGGTTGGGTAAGCGGATGCCGTCCAGACTGTGTTGCAGGCGTTGCAAGTGGTCGCGCATGCGGAAGGGGCGTCCGGAATAGACCGGTATAACCTCATACACGCCATCGCCGAAGATGAAGCCTCGATCAAGTACCGGCACCTTGGCTTCTTCGATAGGCATGAAAGCCCCATTCAGATAGACAGTCATCGTCACCTCCTATTGGAACAACAATCGTATCGCATCCACCCCGCGCGAGAACACATTGGCCAGCGGTACCGTTTGCAATGCCACCAGCGGCAGGTCGAGATATGGCTCGCCGTTCAGCGAAAGGTGCAGCGTGCCGAGTTGTTGCCCTGCATTCACAGGCGCGACCAGCGGTTGCGACGTTTCCAATTGTGCGCTCAACTGTTCGCGTTGTCCGGTGGGAATGGTGACATAGCGGTCTGCGCGGAAGCCGATGTCGAGTTGGTCGATCGTGCCTTTCCATACCGGAACACTGCGTACCGCCTGCTGTTTCTTATAGAGCAACAGCGATTCATACTGGCGGAAGCCGTGGTTCAGCAGACGTTGGGTCTCGGCGGTACGCTGAGTCTCCTTGTTAGCGCCGATCACTACGGCGATCAGGCGGCGCGGCTCGCGCAATGCCGAGGCAGCCAGTGAAAACCCGGTCTCTTCGCTGTATGCGGTCTGCATGCCGTCCACATGCGGATCCAGCCATAGCAGGCGATTGCGGTTGAACTGGTTGATGCCGTTGTAGCTGTATTCGCGCAAGGCATACAAGCTGTAGAAATCCGGAAAATCTCGTACCAGTGCTGCAGCGATCAGCGTCAGATCATGTGCGCTGCTGTAGTGCAGCGGATCGGCCTCGCCGGTCGCATTGGTGAAGTGCGTGTCATGCAGTCCCAATCGCTGTGCCTCGGCGTTCATGCGGTCCGCGAAGGCGATCTCGTGGTGCGCGATGCCTTCTGCCAGAACACGCGCAGCATCGTTGGCCGATTGCACGATCAATCCGCGCAACAACACTTCGACCGCCACTTCCTTGCCGGCTTCAAGGAACATACGCGGCTCTTCATTCTGCAGACGCAGCGCAT
Organism: Gammaproteobacteria bacterium; assembly: GCA_018819205.1. Classification (GTDB taxonomy): domain Bacteria; phylum Pseudomonadota; class Gammaproteobacteria; order Burkholderiales; family Gallionellaceae; genus Sideroxyarcus. The sequence continues at coordinate 17,470 of JAHJQE010000062.1, read as the reverse complement.
AAGGGGTGGGTGTCAGAAGCCGGGAAGGCAACAGTTCGCCGCGCTTGATCGCCCCGAACACCACATAGGCTGTCATCAGCTTGGTCAGGGAGCCGGGGGCGACATGCTCATCTGCCGCTTCGGTCACCAGCATCTGCCCACTGCTGGCGTCATACAGCGCATAGTGCTTCGCAGCCAGGGTCGGGGCGAGTGGAAAAGCGTGGACGGGATTGAACAAGCCGGACAGCACACACAGCAGAAATACAGGTAATCGCATATTCATCATGACCGAGAGAAGCGCGGATTATACCGCGCCGAAACCGGCCAGATTCCGCAGCATTGTGCATGCTGCGATCCCGCTTGGGGATGTACCTCAATCCACTACATGCCGCTTGGCAAGCTTTCTTTGCAGGGTGCGACGGTGCATGTTCAGCAGGCGGGCGGTAGCGGAGATGTTGCCGTTCTGTTCCAACAGTACGCGATTGATATGTTCCCACTCCAGCCTGTCCACGGTGGCCGGTTGGGCTTCCACTGCTTTGTCCGGATCGGCGCTGTGGCCGAAGGCGGCAACGATCTCATCGGCATTGGCGGGTTTGGACAGGTATTGCGTGGCGCCCAGCTTGATCGCTTCCACCGCGGTGGCGATGCTGGCATAGCCGGTGAGCATGACGATGCGCGTGTTGGGGTCCAGTTCGTGCAGGCGCTGCACCAGCGCCAAGCCAGATGCGCCATGCATCTTGAGGTCGATCACCGCAAATTCGGGCGGACTGGCCTCGGCCAGCGGCAGCGCATCTTCCACGCTGGCGGCATCGGTCACGGCGTAGCCGCGCTTTTCCAGTGCGCGTTTCAAAACGCTCCGGAAGGTGTCGTCGTCATCCACCAGCAGCAGGGTGGGCAGGTCACTCATGTATACATCCTTGTGCGGGGTAGTACTACTTCGGTGGTGGCACCGCCACCTTCGCGGTTGGAGAGTTGCACGCTGCCGCCCAACCTTTCCAGCGTGGCATTGGCAAGGAACAGGCCGAGGCCGCGTCCTTCCTGCTTGGTGGTGAAGAAGGCGGCACCGGCGCGCTCCGCTGCTTCGGGCGTGAGGCCGGGACCATGGTCGCGTATCTCCAGCACGGTGCGTTCTTCGTCCCAGTGCAGCAGGATGTCCATCTCGTCCGGCGAGGCATCGGCGGCGTTGTTGAGCAGGTTCAGCAAGGCGGCGCGCAGGGCGGGATCGGCACTGATGTGCGGCGCGGGCTGCGCACCGTCGATCTGGTAGCGGTAATGCACGGTGGGGCGCAGCAACTGCCATTCGTCGAGTACATCGTGCAGAAAGGTCGCGACATCCACTTCGTCCGGCGTTTCCTGCGCGTGGCGGATCAGCGTGTCGAGGATGCGCTTGCAGTTCTTCACCTGATCGTCGAGCAGGCTCAGGTCCACTTGCTGCTCCGGGTTCTCGCATTCGTCACGCATCTCGCCGATCACCACCGCCATGGTGGACAGCGGCGTGCCCATTTCATGCGCGGCGCTGGCAGCCAGTGTGCCGAGCGCCACGATGCGTTCGTTGCGTAGCGTCTCTTCACGCACGCGGTTCAGTTGTGCATCGCGCAGGCGCACCGCCGCCGCCATTTCCACCGCGAAATAGGCGATCACCGCTGCACTGATGAGGAAGCCCAGCCACATGCCGAATACATGGGTGTTGAAGGCGTCTCCCAGCGGAGAGGCTTCGGTCGCAGCTGTGGCGGGAGCGGGCTCGGTGCGGCAGAAGTCGGGGTCGTCATGCCCGGCGTGCTGGTCCGGGGCGATCTGTGTCATGGCGGATGTGTGTTGCGCATGTGCATCGCCTATAGGCAAAGGCACATACCACACCATCAGCAAGCTGTAGCAGGCCAGCGTCAGGGTCGCCATGCCCCAGGTGTAACGGCGCGGCAGGATGGCTGCGGCCAACACCAGCGGTAGCAGATAGAGCGAAATGAAGGGGTTGGTCGAGCCGCCAGCGTAATAGAGCAACACGCTGAGCACGGTCACGTCCAAAGTCAGTTGCACGAACAGTTCCAGGTGACTGACCGGATAGTCGCGCGACAAACGCCACCAGGTGAAGCCGTTCGCCAGTGCCAGTGTCGCCACCGTGCCCAGCATCGGCAGCCATGCGAAATCCGTGCTGAGGAAACGGTGCACCAGCAACAGCGTGGCCAGTTGCGCGAGGATGGCCCAGTTGCGCAGCATGAACAGGCGGCGCAGGTGCGAGTGTCCGGTCTGGGAGGCGAGCAAGGAGGAATGCATGGCGCGGATTCTACCGGAAGCCCGTGGTTGCGGGCGTGCGACAAAATGACGCAGGGCTGCGCAGTGCACTTTCCCTACAATCTTTTCCGTTGTGATTTCAATAAACGGAGGAGAAGAAATGAAGCTGAAGATGATCGCGGTGAGTGTCGCGCTGGCGTTGAGCAACCCGGTATTGGCCGCAGACGAGGCACTGGATGAAGTGGTGGTGACTGCACCGCAGAGCAGTGCTCCATTGACCGTGAAGACCGATCCCAAGAAGCCGCGTCAGCCGGTACCGGCCCATGACGGTGCAGATTATCTCAAGACCATCCCCGGCTTCTCGGTGATCCGCAAAGGCGGCACGGACGGCGATCCGGTGTTGCGCGGTATGGCCGGTTCGCGCTTGAACATCCTGCTCGACGGCGAGCAGATCTTCGGCGGTTGCGGTGGTCGCATGGATCCGCCGACTGCGTATGTATTCCCCGGTTCTTATGATCAAATCACCGTGCTGAAAGGCCCGCAGACCGTGCTGTACGGCGCAGGCAACTCGGCAGGGACGGTGTTGTTCGAACGCAGCATAGACCGCGATGCGCAAATCGGCACGCATGGTCAGGCCTCGCTGATGCTGGGCAGCTTTGGCCGCAACGACGAGATGTTGAGCGCCACCACAGGCAGCGAGAAATACTACGTGCGTGCCGATGCGACGCGCTCGCACGCCAACGACTACCAGGACGGTGGCGGTGTGGCTGTGCATTCTTCCTATACGCGCTGGAGCGGCAACGCCGCATTGGGCTGGACGCCGGATGACGCTACGCGCATGGAAGTGACGCTGGCCAAGAGCGACGGAGAGGCGGCCTATGCGGACCGTGCCGTGGACGGCTCCAAATTCGCGCGCGACAACTTCGGCGCGAAGTTCGAGAAGCGAAATCTTGGCGGCACGCTGGAAGCGGTGGAGGCGCAGGTCTACTACAACTATGTCGACCATGTGATGGACATCTACACCTTGCGCAGCGGTGATCCGTCTTCGATGATGGCTGCGATGAACCCGGACCGCAAAACCACCGGCGGTCGTGCAGTCGGGACGCTGCAACTGGCAGGCGACAGCCAGCTCAAGCTGGGGCTGGATACGCAGAACAACGTGCACACCAACCGCATGGGTGCGGCGCCCGGCTACATGGGTGACTACACACTGAAGGCGCGCAGCAAGGACGCAGAATTCAAGAACCTCGGCGTGTTCGGTGAATGGCATCAGGATGTGGGCGACACGCGCCGCGTGATTGCTGGTCTGCGTGCCGACAGCTGGCAGGCGACCGACTTCCGTACCATGATCATGCGCGGTATGACCACAGTGATGAACCCCACCGCCAATCAGACCCGCAAAGAGACACTGGCCAGCGGTTTTGTGCGCTATGAGCAGGATAACTCCGCGACCCATACATGGTATGTCGGGGCAGGGCGCACTGCGCGCGCACCGGATTACTGGGAATTGTTCAACAAGGAAAGTCTGACCACCGCCAGTGCGTTCAACACGAGCAGCGAGAAGACCACGCAACTCGATGTCGGCATGAACTACCGTGCGGGTGACCTGTCCGGTTCGGTATCGGCGTTCTATAGCAAGATCACCGACTTCAACCTGATCCAGTCCAACGTGATGAAGGGTATGACGGCCGTGACCGTGACGCGCAATGTCGATGCGACGACCTATGGTGCCGAGACGGGCGTGACCTATGCGTTGCTGGATAACTGGAAGGTGGACGGCAGCCTGGCCTATGTGCACGGCAGCAACGATACCGACGGCACCGCACTGGGGCAGATGCCGCCGCTGGAAGTGCGTTTCGGTCTGAATTATGACGACAAGGAATGGTCGTTCGGTGCGCTGTTGCGTGCGGTGGCTGCACAGGACCGAGTGGCGGTTAATCAGGGCAACATAGCCGGGCAGGATATCGCTGCGACCAGCGGTTTTGGCGTGTTCTCGCTGAATGGTGGCTGGCATGCCAACAAGGCGTTCAAAGTGAGCGCCGGCGTGGATAACATGTTCAATAAGTCGTATGCCGAACATATCAGCCGTGCCGGGGCGATGGTGACCGGCTACACGCAAACCACGCGCGTGAACGAGATGGGTCGCAATCTGTGGCTGAAAGGAGATTTCGTTTTCTAAAGCGGAATCGGGGCTAGAATAGTGCGCCGCTGAAATGCGGCGCCTCATTTACAAGGAGTATCAAATGCGTAGGGTTATTTTTGCAGTGCTGTTCGGTATCTCGGTCGTGGCGCAAGCAGGCGGCAATGAAGTCAAAGTGGAGCAATCCTGGACGCGCGCCACGGCACCGGGGCAGGACAGCGCGATGGTGCAGGCCGTCATCACCAGCCAGCAGGCGGCGCAACTGGTCGGCGTCACATGCGATTGTGCCCAGACATCAGAGCTGCACAGCATGGTGCATGAGGGCGGCATGATGAAGATGCGTCAGGTCGAGGCGATCGATCTGCCGGCTGGCGAGGCGGTCGACCTGGGGGCGGCCGGATACCACCTGATGCTGATGGGGCTGAAGCAGCAGATCAAGGAAGGCCATAAGATCCAGTTGACCCTTACACTGCGCTACAAAGACGGCAAGACCAAGCAGGTGAAGTTCAAAGCACCGGCCAAGGCCTTGAATGCCAGTGCCGGCAAACCCATGCACGATATGCCCGCAACTGGTGGCCATGATATGGGCAATATGCACAATCATATGCAGCATTGATATCGGAGGGCGGCATGCGCAGATCCCTGTTCCTTGTCCTGACAATGTTGGTTGCGCCGCAAGCTTTCGCGGCCAGAGATGTGATCGTGGACAAGGTGTGGATGCGCGAGAGTGTGCCCGGGCAGACAGCCGCCACCGTACAACTGAATCTGTACGTAACCAGGGATGCGAAGCTGCTTGGCGTCAGCAGTCCGCTGGCGGCATCAGGCGAGATACGCCACGTCATGAAACGCGGCGGCAAGATGCAGCAACGCACATTGCGTGACCTGAAACTTGCCGGACACAGCAACACCTTGTTCGGCGAACGTGGGCTGTACCTGATGCTGACAGGGCTCAAGCAGCCGCTCAACGTGGGTGACCGCGTACCTGTGATACTCAGGCTTGAAGTCGGTGGACAGGAGCGTGCAGTAGAGAGCGAGGCGATCGTGCGCGCACTGGAGCTGAGTTATATGCACTACAACGATCCGGCCGTGATGGATCATCAGTAGGCATGGGGCGGCGATCAGTGGTGCCGATTCGGTAAAACTTTCCAGGCAAACTGAAAACGGGCGGCGACATGCCGCCCGTTTTCATTCCGTCTGGAGTAGAATTCGCGGCAATTTCTTCAGGAGCTGCCATGCCTTTATCTGCCGCCACCGCTGCGCAAAAAGCCCACACCCTGTCCGAAGCGCTGCCGTATATCCAGCGTTTCTTCGACAAGACCATCGTCATCAAATACGGCGGCAACGCCATGACCGATCCCAAGTTGCAGGAGGGTTTCGCGCGCGATGTGGTGCTGCTGAAGCTGGTGGGCATGAATCCGGTGGTGGTGCATGGCGGTGGCCCGCAGATCAACGATCTGCTGCAAAAGGTGGGCAAGAAGGGCGAATTCATCCAGGGTATGCGCGTCACTGATGAAGAGACCATGGATGTGGTCGAGATGGTGCTGGGCAAGGTCAACAAGGATATCGTCAATCTGATCAACAAGCATGGCGGCAAGGCGGTTGGACTGACCGGACAGGATGGGGCTTTCATCCGCGCTGACAAGATGATGCTGGAGAGCAGTGAGGAGCCCGGCAAGATGCTGGACATCGGGCAGGTTGGCGAGATCAGCAAGATCGACCCGGCCATCATCACCTTCCTGGATTCGGGTGACTTTATCCCGGTGATTGCGCCTATCGGTGTGGCGCCGGATGGCGAGACACTGAACATCAATGCCGATCTGGTGGCGGGTAAATTGGCCGAAGTGTTGAGAGCGGAGAAACTGGTGCTGATGACCAACACTCCGGGTGTGCTGGACAAGGATGGCAAGCTGCTCACCGGCCTGACGCCAAAACTGGTCGACGAACTGGTGGCGGACGGTACTTTGTCAGGCGGCATGCTGCCCAAGATCGGCTCGGCGCTGGATGCGGCGCGCAGCGGCGTGAAGGCGGTACACATCATCGACGGACGTGTGGCCCATGCGTTGTTGCTTGAGATCCTGACCGATGAGGGTGTGGGAACGCTGATCAAGAGCAAATGAGCGGCCGGGTCTGGATCTTCGATCTGGATAACACGTTGCATAACGCGACGCCCCACATCTTTCCGCACATCAATCGCAGCATGACAGCCTACCTGCAGGAACACCTGAAGTTGAGCGCAAAAGAGGCGAACGATCTGCGTGTCGATTACTGGCAGCGCTATGGTGCGACACTCTCCGGACTGATGAAGCATCATGGCACCGATCCCGATCACTTCCTGTGGCATACCCATCAGTTCCCCCGGTTGCATGACATGGTGCTGCTTGAACCCAGGCTGCGTTGGGCGTTGCAACGCCTGCCGGGTCGAAAACTGGTCTATTCCAATGCACCTGTGCATTACGCACGGGCGGTACTGAAGCTGATGCGTGTGGAAGATCTGTTCGATGATGTATTCGCCATCGAACATGCGCGCTACCGTCCCAAGCCCGAGACTGCCGGGTTCCGTAGCTTGCTGCGCAAGCATCGCCTGCATGCTTCAGAGTGTGTGATGGTGGAAGACAGCGCCGAGAACCTGCGAACCGCCAAACGACTGGGCATGCGTACCGTGTGGGTGAGCAGGGCGCTACGCACGCCGTACTTTGTGGATGTGAAGATAAGCGATGTGCTGGAATTGCCGCGCGTGATGAACAAGTTTTAGAAAGGAAGAACGATGGCGACCAAACAACCGGGCGAAAGAAAGCTGCAGATCCTGCAGACCATCGCCGAAATGCTGGAGCAGCCCAAGGGCGAGAAGATCACCACCGCCGCGCTGGCGGGTCGCCTGCAACTGTCCGAAGCGGCGCTTTATCGCCACTTTGCCAGCAAGGCGCAGATGTACGAGGGGCTGATCGAATTCATCGAGCAGACGGTGTTTGGCCTGATCAACAAGATCACCACGGAAGAGCAGGACGGGCTGCGTCAGGTGGAGGGCATGCTCGCACTGCTGCTGGGCTTCGCACAGAAGAACCGGGGCATGACGCGTGTGTTGATTGGCGATGCGCTGGTGAATGAAGATGAGCGTCTGCAACTGCGAATCAACCAGTTCCTGGATCGCGTCGAGACCACGCTCAAGCAATCGCTGCGCATCGCCTCCACGCAGGGGAGGTTGGGTGCGGATGCCGATATCGGCGCGCATGCAAACTTGTTGTTGTGCTACGTGGTGGGACGCTGGCAGCAGTTTGGCAAGAGCGGCTACAAGCGTCTGCCGATGGAGCTGTGGCCGCAACAATGGGCGATATTGAGGCAGCAGTTCGCATAAGCTCGGTTGCAGCTCACAATAAAAGCCGCTATATTGCGGGTCATGCATTTCTCCCGCCACATCTCGCTTCTGCACTCCACCTTCAGCCTGCTGGCTGCGCTGAAGCTGCGCTCGCGCGCAAACTGACCTACCCCCCTACAAGATTCAAAGCAGGCGGCTCAGTTGTTGTGAGCCGAGGATGAACAATTGCGACGGAGCAAAACATGACTGACAAACTTATCATATTCGATACCACCTTGCGCGACGGCGAGCAAAGCCCGGGCGCATCCATGACCAAAGAAGAGAAGTTGCGCATCGCGCGTCAACTGGAAAAACTGGGTGTGGATGTGATCGAGGCCGGCTTCGCGGCAGCCAGCCCGGGCGATTTTGACGCCATCCGGTCCATTGCCGAGGTTATCAAGAATTCCTCTGTCTGCTCGCTGGCACGTGCCAACGAAAAGGATGTACGCGCGGCTGGCGAAGCAATCAAGCCGGCGAAGAAGGGGCGTATCCATACCTTCATCGCCACCTCGCCCATCCACATGCAGCACAAGTTGCGCATGAGCGAAGACCAAGTGGTAGAGCGTGCAGTACAGGCGGTGAAATGGGCGCTGGAATACACCGACGATGTCGAGTTCTCCGCCGAGGATGCGGTGCGCTCGGACATGGACTTTCTGGTGCGTATCTTCGATGCGGTCATCAAGGCCGGAGCAACGACATTGAACGTGCCGGATACCGTGGGCTATAGCATTCCCTTGTTGTGGGGCGATCGTTTCAAGCAGCTGATCGCGCGCGTACCGAACAGCGACAAGGTGATATGGTCCACCCACTGTCACAACGATCTGGGTATGGCTTCCGCCAATTCGCTGGCTGCAGTGATGAATGGCGCGCGTCAGGTGGAGTGCACCATCAACGGTCTGGGCGAGCGCGCCGGCAATGCCTCACTGGAAGAAGTGGTGATGGCGATCAAGACCCGTCGCGACATCTTTAGCTGCGACACCGGTATCGATACTGCGCAGATCGTACCGACCTCCAAACTGGTATCCAGCATCACTGGTTATCCGATCCAGCCGAACAAGGCCATCGTCGGTGCGAATGCGTTCGCCCATGAGTCCGGCATCCATCAGGACGGCGTGCTGAAACATCGCGAGACGTACGAGATCATGCGCGCCGAGGATGTGGGTTGGGGAGCGAACAAGATGGTGATGGGCAAGCACTCCGGTCGCGCCGCGTTCCGCGCACGCCTGCAGGAACTGGGAATCGTGCTGGACGGGGAAGAGGCTGTGAATGCCGCTTTCGCGCGTTTCAAGGAGCTGGCCGACAAGAAACACGAGATATTCGACGAAGATTTGCAGGCGCTGGTGAGTGATGAGGAAGCCGCGCAGGTGAGCGAGCATTACCGTCTGGTCTCGATGGGTGCGCATTCCGAAACCGGCGTATTGCCCGTGGCACGGGTGATATTGAGCATCGGCGGCAAGGAACAGCAGGCTGATGCACAAGGTGGCGGCCCGGTGGATGCGATCTTCAAGGCGATCGAACAAATCGTGAAGAGCGATACTGAGTTGCTGCTGTATTCGGTGAACAACATTACCAGCGGCACCGATGCGCAGGGCGAAGTGACGGTGCGTCTGGCCAAGGGCGGGCGCGTGGTGAACGGGCAGGGTGCGGACACTGACATCGTGACCGCTTCGGCCAAAGCTTATCTGAATGCACTGAACAAGCTGCAAGCCGGTACTGAGCGGGCACACCCGCAGGTGTAGCGAGATGCGAGCGGCGAACTGGCAAAGCAGTTTCCAGGCCCTGTTGGCTGGCATGGTGCTGGCTTTAGCTGTCGACGCAGCCCAGGCAGCACCGCTCACCGAGTTTGCACCGCATCCGAAGTCCGAGAAGACCGCCAAGGGCAAGGCGCTGCACTTTATCGAGAAGCGTCCTGTCGCACGTTCCAAGGTGCGAGAGAAACCCAATAAAACGGAGATTCCCATGCTGGCCCCGGAGCAGCTGCCTGCCAGTGAGCCGTCGCTTCTGGAACTGAAGGGCGTGCGCGGCTAGTTTTCGCTGCGCACGATGGCCGCGCGTGCCTCTGCGGCTGTCACAACGAATTCCTTGAACGCCTTTCGTTGCGTCTTGCCATCGATCTTCAAGTCGTAGCCATCGCAATCCACCCCCAGCCATTGCCTGGTTGGAACTTTCGTTTGTGCATTCAACTCTGCGAGCAGGGACTCCTCCTCCTCCATCAACGCATTCCGCGGCACATGGTAGTTCTCCGTTTTGACCCAGTGAATGTCGCCGAAGCCGCCGATGTAGCGGATCGCCAGCGGGGTGATGCGATAGAAGTTGAAATCCGCCATGTCGAAGTAGGTCTGCGCTTCAGGGAAGTAGCGCAAGTAACGCTTGCCGCAGCGTTCACGATCTTGCTGGAAAACAGCATGTCCGACAACGGTAACGCGCCCCTGTGTCTGGATATGCGGGTCCTCCTGATTATGGGTGATCAGGCTGACCCGCGAGTCGCCCAGGATGTTCTTGGTATGTTCTGCCAAACCGCTGATGAGGATCAGCAGGCTGCCGTCGTGATCGACCATGTAGGGCGTAATGGAAGTGAAGGGATGACCGTCGAATTTCCTGGAGAGGGTACCCAGTGCGCCATAGCGGTGCGCCCGCAGTAACTGGCGAGCTGTGCGGCCATGGTCTTGCGGAGCGGTTTTGTCGGTTATCATGCGCGCATTGTATTGAGTCGGGCATGAATATGGAACGTCTAAAACAGGATGTGCTGGATGCGTTGCGTTTTCTGCGCTTTGTCGCTTTACGCCTGCGCGATGACCGCTGTGTCGAGATGGCGGCCAGCCTGACTTTTACGACACTGTTGTCGCTGGTGCCTTTGATCACCATCATGCTGACGGTATTTGCCGCCTTCCCGGTATTTTCCGACATGGCGAACGAGATCAAGTCTTTTGTACTGTCCAACATGCTGCCGGAGACTGGCGGCAAAATGATTTCGCGCTATGTGGAACAATTCGCGCAAAGCGCCTCCAGATTGACGGCGATGGGCATCTCCTTCCTTGCTATCGCGGCGATGCTACTGATGATGACCATAGATAACGCCTTTCACCGCATCTATCGTGTGTCCAGGCAGCGCAAACTAGTACAGCGTATTTTGGTGTACTGGGCAGTCATCACACTTGCCCCATTGCTGGTCGGTGCCAGCCTGTCCATGACCTCATGGCTGACCAGTTTGTCTGCTGGCTATGCGCAACATGTGACGTATGGCGGGATTGCGGTACTGAAGCTGTTCCCGGTGCTTTTGGCCGCGGCAGCATTCACCCTGCTGTTCAGCGTCGTACCCAATCGCTATGTCCCGATCCGACACGCCTTGATCGGTGGTGTGATCGCCTCCATCGCCTTTGAATCCATGAATATGGCATTTGCCTATTACATCACGCACTTCCCGACATACAAGCTGGTGTACGGTGCTTTTGCCAGTCTTCCCATATTTCTGCTGTGGATTTATCTCTCCTGGCTGATGCTGCTGTTCGGTGCCATCATCTCCGCCGCGCTGCCGCATTGGCGCAGTGAACATGCATCGATGAACGATCAGGCGACGCAGCTGTATTTGGCTTTGCATATACTCAAGACCATGGATGACGGCCTGAAGACCGGGGAGGTACAGGTGTTGCATGGTCTTTCGCGGCAGCTACGTCTCGGCTACGAGGAGGTGGAGCGCATCCTGCAGAAACTGAGCGATGCCAAGATAGTGAGCAAGTTGTCCGATCAGGGGTGGGGCATGGTTCGCGCGCCGGAATATGTTACGGTATCCGAGTTGGTACGCTTGTTCCTGCTGGATACCTCGTTGTTGCCCAAACAGTCGACCGAACCACATATCGATGCATGGTTCACAGCGCTGGAACAGCGCGTGCATAAGTCCGAGCAGCAGACTTTGCGCGACATCTGGGCATACCCGGTCTGAACGGTTGCTGTCGCGGTGCTTTTCGGTTTTAATGCGCGCCGCTTGAAGCCCGACACATGAATCAACCAGGAGAGAAGAAATGAAATTCATTGAACAATTGTTCGAAGGCGTATTGTGGAACAGCCGTTTCGTGGTGCTGACCGCCGTCATCGGCAGCCTGTTGGCGGGATTCGCCATCTTCTACATGGCCACAGTGGATGTCCTCTCGTTGTTCCAGCACGCCCTGCACTATGCCGATTCATCCCTGAGCGACGAGGCGCGCAAGGCGCTGCACGACAGCACCGTGTCGCACATCGTCGAAGTGGTGGACGGTTATCTGTTGGCGACGGTGATGCTGATCTTCTCTCTGGGTCTGTACGAGCTGTTCATCAGCGACATCGACCAGGCGCATGGCAGCAAGGCGGCCAGCAAGATCATGGTGATCAACAGCCTGGATGATCTGAAATCCAAACTGGCCAAAGTGATCCTTATGATCCTGATCGTCACCCTGTTCGAAGAGGCGATCACCATGCACATCGCGTCGCCGCTGGATCTGGTCTATCTGGGTGCAAGCATCGCGCTGGTGGCTTTGGCACTGTACTGGACGCACGCTTCCGAAGGGCATGCCGCTGCCGAGGACGAGAGCGACAAGGCAGGCCACTGATGTCTTCAAGGTTGGGGCTGGCACTTGTCATGGCGCTGTGGTTGGCGCCACTACAGGCGCAGCCTTTCGTGTTTCAGGACCTCAAGGGAAACGCGCAGCGGCTGTCAGACTATCAGGGGAAATGGGTGCTGGTGAATTTCTGGGCTACCTGGTGCCCCCCTTGTTTGGAAGAGATCCCTGATCTGGTCGAATTGCATGAAGCGCACCGTCGCAAGGATCTGGTGGTTATCGGTGTTGCGCTTGATTCAACCGAGAAGTCGGTACGCGAGTTCGTCAACCGCTTCGCGATCTCATATCCGGTGGCCGTCAGCGACTATGATCAGGCCGCACAAGTGGGCGAGGTGAACGTGTTGCCCACTTCCTATCTCTACGACCCCAAAGGGGAGTTGGTCAGTTACCAGGAAGGTATGTTGACGCGCAGCAGCGTCGAGTCCTACATCAAGAGCCGGCAGTGATCAGCCGCTGTGGCGCAGGGTGCTGAACGGTGATCCCCAGTGTTTCTGCCAGGCTGATTTGACCAGATTGGGATATTTAGACTTGCCCAGACTGCCGTTGTAACGTCCCAGTGCACGGTACAGATCGCCATGTTCAATATCCAGATAATGACGCAGGATGGTGCAACCGTAACGCAGGTTGGTGCGCAGGTGGAACAGATTATGGTCACGATTGCCGATGGCCTTGGTCCAGAACGGCATCACCTGCATGTAACCGCGTGCGCCTGACTTCGAGACTGCATATTTTCTGAATCCGCTCTCTACTTCTATCAAACCCAACACCAGATGTGGGTCCAATCCGGCGCGTGTCGCCTCGTAGTGCACCGTACTCAGGAAATCGAAGCGGAAGTTCGCATCTGGGATACGTTTTTCCAGACGCCGCGACATCTCGTCCAGCCAGGCCTGCGCTTCCTGCTGCGAAGAGAATGCCAGTTTGGGGGCAGCCTGATCGGACACTGCACGCTGCAACAGCGCGCGCACGCTGGCTGAAAGATTCTCCTGTTTCTGTGCACCGGCTTGCGCCGTGAAAGCAACGCACAAACCCACCGTCGCAAGCGACATTATCAACGCGGATTTGCCGAGGACTTTCAATCTCATAGTTTGGATTGTACGAGCTTGAGCACATCTTGCAAGGCGACGACCTGCGCGGCTTCGTCCTTGCGTCCCTGATACTCGATGTTGTTCTCTTTCAAACTGCGGTCGCCGATCACGATACGGTGCGGGATGCCAATCAGTTCCAGGTCGGCGAACATCACGCCGGGACGCTCGTCCCGGTCGTCCAGCAACACTTCCATGCCGGCTGTCTGCAGCTCGGCGTAGAGTTTGTCGGCAGCTGCTTGCACAGCATCGCTCTTCTTGTAACCGATAGGTGCGATGGCGACCTGGAACGGTGCCATGCCGGCCGGCAGTGCGATGCCGCGTGCGTCGAAGTTCTGTTCGATGGCGGCGGCCACGATGCGCGACACACCGATGCCGTAGCAACCCATCTCCATGATCTGGGCCTTGCCGTTCTCATCCAGATAAGTGGCGTTCAGCGCTTCGGAATACTTGGTACGCAACTGGAAGATGTGGCCGACCTCGATGCCGCGACACAGCTCCAGCGTGCCCTTGCCGTCCGGAGACGGATCGCCGGCGACCACGTTGCGGATGTCGGCCACCAGATCAGGCTCGGGCAGATCGCGCCCCCAGTTGATGCCTGCGGTATGGAACTTGGGTTTGTTGCTACCGGCCACGAAGTCGCTCATTGCGGCGACAGTGCGATCCGCGACCACGCGCACCTGGCTGCGGTTGATGCCGACCGGGCCGAGGAAGCCGGGCGGGCAGTTGAAGAAGGCGCGGATCTCGTCTTCACGCGCGAAGCGGAATTCGGACAGGCCGGGCAATTTGTTGACCTTGATCTCGTTCAAACTGTGATCGCCGCGCAGCAGAAGGATGACCAGCTTCTCTTCTGCAACGACGGCCAGCAGTTTCACCGTGCGTTGCAAGGGGATGCCGAGCAGCTCGGCCACCTCTTCGCAGGTGGTCTGGCGCGGGGTGTTGACTTCTCGCATGGTTTCGCTGGCGGCTGCACGTGCAGTTGCTGGCGCAAGCGCCTCAGCCAGCTCCACGTTGGCGGCGTAATCGGAGCTTGGGCAGAATGCCAATCCGTCTTCACCGGAATCGGCCAGCACATGGAATTCATGCGAGCCGGAACCGCCAATGGCGCCAGTGTCCGCCGCGACCGCTCGGAACTGCAGACCTAGGCGTGTGAAGATGCGGGAGTAGGTCTCGTACATCACCTGATAGGTCTGTTCCAGGCTCTCGAAGCTGGCGTGGAAGGAATAGGCGTCCTTCATCATGAATTCGCGGGCGCGCATCACGCCGAAACGCGGGCGTACCTCGTCGCGGAACTTGGTCTGGATCTGGTAGAAGTTCAACGGCAACTGGCGGTAGCTCTTCACCTCGCGCCGCGCGATGTCGGTGATGACTTCCTCGTGGGTGGGGCCGAAGCAGAACTGGTGGTCGTGCCTGTCCTTTATCTTCAGCATCTGCGGACCGAACACGTCCCAACGGCCGGTCTCCTGCCACAATTCGGCGGGCTGCACGGCCGGCATCAGCAGTTCGATGCCGCCGCTCTTGTCCATCTCTTCACGCACCACGGCCTCGACTTTGCGCAGCACGCGCAGGCCCAGAGGCATCCATGTGTATAAGCCGCTGGCGAGCTTGCGGATGTAGCCCGCGCGCAGCATCAGGCGGTGGCTGGGCAGTTCGGCTTCGGCAGGGGCTTCCTTGAGGGTGGAGATGAAGAATTTTGAAACGCGCATGTTATTGACTCGTGAGGCGGAATTTATGAAGGCGCGATTCTACTGCAAGCCGCCAGTCTCGTCTTTCCTGTAGGGCTGAAATGTGGAACAATCGGGCCATCGAAAAATGTATGGGGCGAATCATGATAGACCGTGAAGGTTATCGCCCGAACGTCGGCATCATTCTGACCAACGCAAAGAATCAGGTATTCTGGGGCAAACGTATCAGGCAGGACGCATGGCAGTTCCCGCAAGGGGGCATTCAGCACGGTGAGACACCGGAACAGGCGATGTACCGTGAACTGCACGAGGAAGTGGGCCTGCAAGCCTGCCATGTGAAGATATTGGGCCGAACCAGGGATTGGATGCGTTACGATGTGCCGCAAAGTTGGGGCAAGTCGCGTTCGCATTACAAGGGCCAAAAACAGATATGGTTCCTGTTGCGTCTGACAGGGCGGGATTGCGATGTGTCTTTGCGCGCATCCGGCCATCCCGAGTTTGACGCGTGGCGCTGGACTGAGTACTGGATAGAGCTGGACACCGTGATCGATTTCAAACGTGATGTGTATCGTTTGGCGCTCAACGAACTGGTGCGTTACCTGCCGGCGTTGCGCTGTCAGGAGCATTTGGCAATTCAAAAATAGCAGTCATTCATTTCAATCAGGAGGAATCATGATCACCCAGTACAAGTCATTGGCATCTGCACCTTTGAAGACCGGTTCTTCCTTCGTACGTCCGACCCAGTCCTTGCCGGAGCGCGTCAAACTCAGCAATCCCGCAACCGATGTCATGACCGACTTGACCAAGGTGTCGGTGGTCAGCGTGCGTGCCAAGACTTCGATGGACAAGGCGAATGCCAAGATGATCAAGTATGGCGTACGTATGTTGCTGGTACTGGACGACAACGAACAGATCGCCGGTCTGATCACTGCCACAGATGTGCTGGGCGAAAAGCCGATGCGTTTCCTGCAGAATATGGGGGGGACGCATGCCGACATCATGGTGCGTGACATCATGACCACGCAGCGCGAGATGGAAGTCTTGAATATTGAGGATGTAAAGAACGCCAAAGTAGGTGACGTGGTGCTGACGCTGAAGGCAGCCAAACGTCAACACTCGTTGGTGGCTTCCACAGGTCCTGATGGCATGCAGAGAGTATGCGGCCTGTTCTCTATCACCCAGATTGCCCGCCAACTCGGTGCGCAAGTGCAGAGCTTCGAACTGGCACGTACTTTCACCGAGATCGAAGCTGTCATCGCCCAGGGTTAAGTTCGATAGCCCCGTCTACGGGCTGTTGGTTTCAAAGTACAAGGAACGATTTATGTCGAAATTGCAGTGGCTGTTTTCAGGAGTATTCCTGGCTTCGATGCTTGCCGGGTGTGCCGGCATGCAAGAGCCGAGCAATGCGATCCATATGCGCATGGATGAGACAGCGTCACCCAGCGCCCGTCAGCAGAAATACCCGGTATCAGTGCGCCTTGTCGCGTATGAAGATGCACGCGAAGTGTCCGATCCGCATCAGATCGGTATCGCGACCGCCCGTGTGCTGGGCATGACCGGCAGGGACATCATGCTGGACAAGGAAGTGACGAAGCTGGTCAGTGCGAGCATGAAAAAGCGGCTGAGTGACGATGGCTTGCAGTTCGTCGATGACGACAAAGCCCAGTTCCAATTGAGCGGCGTGGTCAAAATGCTGAGCGTCGATGTCAAGGATCGTGATTACCTGAACATCGCGATCGAATCGACGCTGACCGAGACGGCCAGCGGGCAGGTCATATGGTCAGGCGTGGTCGCCGAGAAGCAGGAGCGTTATGCAGGTGTTATGGGTAACAGCAAAGGTGATATCGCAGCTTTTTTGACAGCAGGTTTGAAGACGATCAGTCACAAGACCAGTGAATCCATCCTGTCGGTATTGATGGCGACCCGTCCCGAACTGTTTGGTGCGGCAGGTGTAGCCAAAGCTGCGCCGGGTGTGACGGTTTACACTGCTGTGTCGGGTGTTGCGGCTCCAGCAGCGATGGTCAGCAAGCCGGTCGCTGCAACGGGCGTGCTGGCGTTGACTTCGGAGCCGGATAACGTCAAGGTCTATGTCGACGACGTCTATTACGGCTTGACACCGCTGCAAGCCGAGATGCCCGCTGGCATTTATCAGCTGCGCTTTGAGCTGGATGGCTATGCCAAAAGTAGCGAGAAGGTTTCGGTGCGTCTTGGTGGTCACACCGAACTGAAGGTGAAGCTTAAACACTGAACCTGATTGCGCTCAAATATAAAGCCCGCATTATGAACTGCACCCCAGAAGTTGGACAAGAGTCCAATCACTGGGGTGTTTCTTATGGCCAAGTATTCAACGGAGTTCAAGTTAGAAGTTGTTAGGCACCATCTTTCAAAGGGGAATGGAAGTCGCAAGACTG
>JAHJQE010000061.1 GCA_018819205.1 Gammaproteobacteria bacterium | reverse complement strand
CGTGCGCCTGCCGGCGGAGCATCCGGCCTACCCCGATATCAGCCACATCTTCCTCGCGGCTGAACGCATGCAGCGTGCGACTTATGACTTGCTCGGCCTGTATCCGCAGGGAGGGCACGACCACCGCAAGTGGCTGCGCCACGGTGCCTGGCACAGCGGCAGCTTTCCGCTACGCAAGGACTTCGATGCGGCAGCCAGCCTCACCCGCGAGGCGGACAACTATCCCTTCGTGCGTGTCGAAGGGCAGGGCGTGCACGAAATACCGGTCGGGCCGGTGCATGCGGGCATCATCGAGCCGGGGCACTTCCGCTTCTCCATCATCGGCGAGCGCGTACTGCGTCTGGAAGAACGGTTCGGCTATGTGCACAAGGGCATCGAGAAACGTTTTGAGCGCATGAGCCTGCAGCAGGGCGCAAAACTGGCCGGGCGCGTGAGCGGCGACAGCACTGTGGCCTACGCCTGGGCCTATGCGATGGCGGCGGAGAGCATCGCCGGCGTGACGCCGCCCGGTCGCGCGCTGTGGCTGCGCGCGCTGCTGCTGGAGCGCGAGCGGGTGGCCAATCACCTCGGCGATCTCGGCTATCTCGGCAACGATGTCGCGCTGTCGTTCGGTTTCGCCCAGTTCTGGATACTCAAGGAACAAGTGTTGCGCAACAACGCGGCGTTGTTCGGACACCGCTATCTGATGGACAAGATCGTGCCGGGCGGTGTCAGCGTGAACCTCGATGCGGAAGGCAAGCGCGTCATCGAGCAGGAATGTGCCATGCTGGAACGCGAGGTGCGCCTACTGCGCAGCATCTACGACGAGCATTCTGGCGTGCAGGATCGCTTCATCGCCACCGGACGTGTAGAACCCAAACTGGCCGCGCAGCTTGGCCTGTGCGGCATGGCCGGGCGCGCCAGCGCGCAGGCGTGGGATGCGCGCGTGCAGTTCGCCGCCGCGCCCTACGACAAGCTGGATGTGAGGATGGCGACCCACCGCAACGGCGATGTCGCGGCGCGCGTCATCGTGCGTTTCGACGAGTTGTTCGAATCGCTGCGCCTGCAGCGCGAGATCATGGACCGCCTGCTCGGTGAAGATCTTGCGCGCCCCTTGCCGACATTGCCCGGCAACGGCTTCGGCATCGGTCTGGTGGAAGGCTGGCGCGGCGAGGTGCTGGTGGCGATCCATACCGGCGCAGAGGGTCAACTGTCCCGCGTCCATCCGCACGATCCGTCCTGGCAGAACTGGCCGGCACTGGAACACGCCATCCTGGACAACATCGTTCCCGATTTTCCGCTCATCAACAAATCCTTCAACCTGAGCTATTCGGGGCAGGACCTGTAGAGGCGCACATGTACCAGATACTCAAACAGATCGTGAAGACCGGCATCAAGACCGAGGCCTATCCGCAGGCAGACGAGTCGATGCGCGAGACGGAACAGCATCTGCAGCGGCAGATACGGGAGCTGCTGGGCGGCGCACTGGCGATCCGCATGGTGGATGCCGGCTCCTGCAACGGATGCGAACTGGAGATACACGCGGTCAACAACGCCTATTACAACATCGAAGGACTCGGCATCAAATTCGTCGCCAGCCCGCGCCATGCCGACCTGCTGCTGGTCACCGGCCCGGTGTCGCGCCACATGGAAGAAGCGCTCAAGCGCACTTACGATGCCACGCCCGAGCCCAAACTGGTGGTGGCCGTCGGCGATTGCGGTTGCGGTGAGGGCATCTTCTGTGCCGACGGCGACAACTACGCCACCTGTGGCAAGGTCGCCGATGTCATCCCGGTCGATGTGGTGGTGCGTGGCTGCCCGCCCACGCCGACCGCCATTCTGCAAGGCATCCTCACTGCCATCGGTAGTGGCGAGTCATAGCCGCTGCGCGGCGAACAGGGCAGGGCCGTACAGCGCGGCGCGGTCGTTGAGGATGACGCGCACCGGCATAGCTTCCAGCAGCGGGCGCATGCGTCCCTTGTCGAAGAAGGCATCGAGGAAGGTGCCGCTTTCCAGCAACGGCATGATCTTGGGGGTGATGCCGCCACCGATATAAAGTCCGCCGCTGCTCATCGTCTTCAGCGCCAGATTGCCCGCCTCCGCACCATACAGCGATATGAACCGATGCATGGTCTCAGTACACAAGGCATCGCGTTCCGACAACGCCGCATTGGAGATGGCCGCCGCCTTGCCCTGTGTCTGCATCGCATCCACCAGCCAGTCCGGCGTGCTCGCCCCTTGGCGAGCCAGCAGAAAATCATACAGATCGGGGATACCCATGCCGGACACCACGCGCTCCCAGCTCACATGGCCGAAGCGCTGGCGCAGGTGTTGGGCGAAATCGAACTCCAGCGCATCGCGCGGCGCGAAGCTGGCGTGCCCGCCTTCGGTGGCATAGGGCCGGTGCGTGTGGCTATCCCAGAACAGGCCGGCTTCGCCCAGCCCGGTGCCGGCGGCGATGATGGCGCGGTTGCCGTGCGCATCGGGCTTGCCCGCATGCAGGGTGTACAGGTCGTCCGCTTGTAACGCGGGCAGCCCGTAAGCGGTCGCTTCCAGGTCGTTCAGCAGGTGGCAGTTGGCGAAACCGAAACGTTTGCGCAAGGCATCGGCTTCGATGCGCCAGGGCAGGTTGGTGGTCTGTACCGTGTCGTTGTGTACCGGTCCGGCCACGCCGAAAGCGGCGGACTGTATCGCGCCGGCAGCGGCCATGAACTCGGCCAGCAGATCATCGAAACTGGCGTAGTCGGCGCTGACGAATTCGCGTTCACCGGTGATCGTCGCTTGCGTGCCCTTGACTTCGACCCGTGCCAGTCGTGTCTTCGTGCCGCCGATATCGCCCGCCAATACGCCCGCCATGTAAGCCCCTAGTCCAAAGGAAATGTACGCGCCGATGATACCTGCAGTCTTCATCAAAATCTCACGCACTTGTCATCTGCGCTTCATGCGGCCTGCACATACTGCGCGCCATGAAACCGGTATTGAGACATTGGCGTTGGTGGCTCCCGCTGCTGTTGTGGAGCGCGGATGCCAATGCATGGGGGCTGTACACCCACGTCTATTTCGCGCAGTTGCTGCTGTGGGCCGTGCCGCTCACTGATGCGCGTTTCCGCAAGGCCGTGCTCGCCTATCCTCGCCTGGTGCTGGCGGGCGCCTGCCTGCCCGACCTCGCACTGTGGAGCGACCGCACCTGGGGCGAACCGTTCTCCACCACCCACCAATGGCAACGCGCGCGCAAGTTGCTGGACGATGCGCAAAGCGATGAAGAGCGCGCACTGTCGCTGGGCTTCGTCAGCCACCTGCTGGTGGATGTGATCGCGCACAACCACTTCGTGCCCGCCCACGAAAAGCTGTGGGGCAACATACCGGTGCTGACGCACGCCGCCTGCGAGTGGGCGATGGATATGCATATCCGCACGCAGCTATTTGCCGAACCCGGCGAGCTGATGGATGCGCACCGTAGCGAACTGGCCGAATATATCGCGCAACACTTCGGCTGCCCGCAGCCCATCGCCACACGTGGTATCGCCATGCTGTCCGGTGCCGAGCAGTTGCTGCGCGTCAGCCGTCTGTCGCAGCTGTGTCATCGCGGCGGCAAGCTGTTCGACGGCGGCATGTCACGCCGCTTCGACTACTACCTGAGCGAGACCGGCGCGCGTCTCGTGCATATCGATCGCATCCTGACCGGCGAAGAACCGGTGTGGGACGCCAACCCGCATGCCGACGATCCCGCCATCCGCCAGCGCATTGAACTGCTGCGCCCGCGCGAACTGCGCCACCGCATGCCGTTGCCGCAGGACGTGTTCAGCGAAACTTGAAAGGATCAGAACAGGAACGACACCCAGGCGATCAGCGCCCCCAGCGCCGCACCCGCCAGCACATCGCTGGGATAGTGCAGCCCGAGGATGGGGCGCGACAGGGCGACCATGCCGGTGAACGGCACCAGCAGCCAGAACAGGCCGGGGTAGTAAGCCAGTGCCACGAGGGTGAATACCACCGAGTGCAAAGTGTGACCGGAGGGGAAGCTGAACTGGTCCAGCGTCTTGCCCACGCACTTGATCGCGGGGTAGACGTTGAAGGGGCGCGGGCGCAAGGTCTTGCCCTTGATGAGTTTGTACAGCAGCGCGCCGGTCAGGCCCGCACCCAGCATGTGCAGCACGGCGGGTAGCGCGTCATAACCATCCTGCAGCAGGAATGAGATCATCAGCACATACCAGAACACGCCGTCGCCCAAGCGGCTGGCGAAGCGGAACAGGTTGCGCAGAGTGAAACTGCGGCTCAGTCGGTTGCACGAGACGCACAACGAGACGTCGAACTGCTTAATCTGTTGCAGCGGAGAGCTCAGGTTGGCCATGATCCACTCCCTGTGAACGAACGGTATCCAGCAGTACAGCTTCCATCTGACCCATGATGTGTTCCCAGGTCAGCGATTCCACGGTGTCGCGTGCCGTCTTGCCCAGTCGGCGCACGCGCGGCAGATCGTTCGCCAGTGTGCGTGCTTCGGCGACGAAGGCATCGCTGTCGGCAAAGGTCGCCAGCAAGCCGTTCACATCGTGTTTGATGTGCTGCTGCGCGGCGGCGTAGTTATAGGCCAGTGTCGCCAGCCCGCTGGCCATCGCCTCCACCGTCACGTTGCCGTAGGTCTCGGTCAGGCTGGGGTAGAGGAAGATGTCGCCGGAAGCGTAGTGGCGCGCTAGTGCCTCGCCGGTCTGCATGCCCGCGAAGATCACCTGCGGATGTTGTTTCTGCAGCTCGGCGCGTGCCGGGCCGTCGCCCACCATCACCAGACGCAGCAGCGGGTTGATCTTGCGCATCTGCTCGAACGCCTGGATCACCACCTGCAGGTTCTTCTCCGGCGCGATGCGGCTCACCAGCATCACCACCGGTGTGTCCTCGCTCGCGTTCCACGAAGCGCGCAGTTCCGCATCGCGCTTGGCCGGATGGAACAACTCCGTATCCACCCCGCGCGACACCACCAGCACGTTCTGGTAACCCTCGTGCTCCAGTTGCTGTTGCAGCGATGCAGTGGGTACCAGCGTGCAGGCAGCCTTGTTGTGGAAGTGGCGCAGATAAGCGGCGATGGGCTTCTTCAACATGCCTATGCCGTAGTGCTGCGTGTAATTGTGGAAGTTGGTATGGAAGTCCGTGCAAACCGGAATACCCAGCTTGCGCGCCGCCGACAGCGCCGACCAGCCCAGCGGTCCCTCGGTCGCGATGTGCACCACATCCGGCCGCTGCGTGCGCCACAACTTCAGCAACAGGTTCTTCGCGGGCAGGCCGGATTTCAGTTCCGGGTAACCGGGGATCGGCATGCCCGACACCAGCGTCTCCGCATAGCTGCCCTCGGCCGCCGGCGCATCCTGCTTGCCCTGACGCGGGCGGATCATGTGGATGCGATGCCCGCGCTTGAGCAGCCCGTGCACCATACGACCGATGGTGATCGCCACGCCGTTCACTTCCGGCACGTAGGTTTCGGTAACCAGCGCGATACTCAGCGCTGGCGCGACTTGGAGAGTTTCGTTCGGTGTATTCATGGCGCGCATCGTGGCGCGGGGACATGAATATTTGATTACGGGAGGGTGAAGAGTTTGTGACGAGGGAGGGAGCTGGGGAAAGTATATAGGCCAAATTTTTGCTTGGAGCGAGGAGGGGGGCGGGATAGGATTCAGTTCATATTGGCGATTGGGGGAATACATGATTGAATCCATACATTTCATTGATGCAGGAGCACTCCAAGCAAGCGATATCCATGCGCTGGGAAAGATAAATGTTGTGTGCGGTCGAAACAATAGTGGTAAGTCCACTGTGCTTCGTTCGATTCTTGATCCGACATTGAGGTATTTAGGGAGGTCGTTGACATCTTCGGATGTGGAGGCAATTTGCCAATCTATTATGGCGAATACTGTTTTTATTCAGAATGGTCGTTACACGGGGCAAGGAAAGCATTACCACACGCTTATTCAAGGGGTGGTTGATGAGCGAGATACGTGGTTCGCTGGCACAGATGATTTTGTAAATATGGTTGGCGAGCGATATGGCACCCACAACGTATTGCGAGGATATCAGTTCAATCATGGCCGGCTTACGGCCGCAGTAGACAAAATCATTGCACCAAAGCCGATAAATTCAATACTAATTCCACCTCGCAGGAGCATGGAAGAATCGGCGGGGGTTGCCTTTGGTGTAAAGCCAGTAAGCAATGGGCAGGGTCTTCTTAATCATCTGTTCTATTGCCAAGCACAGTTTGAGGGGACGGCAGAAAGAACGCTTGCGGACGAATTGCTCCTTGCCTTTGAAAGTGTTTCGGAAGGGTTTTCGTACCGAATTGTCCCAAACTCAAACAATGTATTAAATCTTCACTTTGTCAGTCCAAATGGCACGATTGCTTCCGCGAATCAATGTGGACAAGGCTTGCAGGATTTAATGATTTTGTTGTTTTTTGCAATCTCAAGCGAATTCGAATTGTTGCTGATAGAAGAACCAGAAAGTCATTTGCATCCAGAAATGCAAAGGAAGCTATTGGCATATTTTGAGGAAAGACCTAATAAGCAATATGTAATTGCAACCCATTCAAATGTTTTTCTCGATAGTGCATATGTTGATCGCGTATTTCAGACGAAGTACGAGAAAGCTATCTCAATAGAAGATCAAACAACACGCGCTGCCTTGTTGAGTGATTTAGGGTATCAGGTCACAGATAATCTGATTTCGGACGCTGTAATCCTCGTGGAAGGGCCAACGGATGTTCCAGCAATTGAAACATTTCTAATGAAGATGGGCGCGTATCCAAAGTACCAGATTAGATTTTGGCCTTTGGGTGGAGATATCATGGACAAGGTGGACTTAAGTCTTTTTACCGAGGCATACAAACTCTTTGCTCTTGTCGATCAGGATCCGAAGAGTGGGACAATTAGAAAAAGATTTGTTGAAAAATGTAATGAGTTGGATGTTCCCGTCTGTCGGCTAGAGCGGTATGCGCTAGAAAATTACTTTCCCCTTAAGGCCATTCGTGAAGTTTTTGGGGCGCAAGTGCCAGTTGGTTTAGAAGCACTTGATCCTGCGAAATCAGTAGGTGAGCAGCTTGGTTTTGAAATCAAAAAACGCACGCGCAATCTTGCTCAAAAAACTGAACTGGAAGAACTGGAGGGTACGGACTTGCTTGAATTTCTCAGGCAAGTGGTGTCATCTTGCGAGTGAAATCCTCGCGAACTAAACGGGTCAGCATCGAATCATGAGCAAAAGGTACCGGAGTCGAATTGTTTCGTCAGAAGAGACGAAGAAAAAAATTGACTCCGGTAACTTGTGGTTCAGGAATTAGGCGGCCGTGAGCTTGGTGGGCATACCTTATAAATCACGTTAGAGCACTCAATCACAATGGATACTCCAACTTTGTTTGCACACGTGGCGCGCCTTCAAGGTGCCATCAGTGACGCCGGCAAGAACTACGTCAATCTCTATGGCGTAAAGGCACAAATCACAGAGTTCTTGCGTGAGTTCGCGGGAGCTAAGAGTTCGTTCTTTCAATTGGCGAGTGGTGCTGCCGGTACGGCAGACCATTTGTCGGCAACTCTTTATTCGTCACTTGAGAACTTCAAGGCCCATGTCGAGGCAGGACTACATGGGCAGGTAACCCCTCAGCGCAAAGCTCAACTTGATGTCGTATCTGACTTTCTTGAGCAAGCCCACTTGCTTCTCAACGCAAAAGGCGTTCACCCGGCAGCACCTGTCGTGTTGATCGGGGCTACCCTTGAAGAATTCCTCCGCACTTGGATCGAAAGCAAAGACCTTTCATTGGGCAATCGGAAACCTTGCCTCGACACATATGCACAGGTGTTGCTCGCCGAGGAATTGATAACGAAGCAAGACATGAAAGATATAACTGCTTGGGGTGGCCTTCGAAATCATGCAGCCCACGGTGAATGGGAGGAAGTTTCAGAGAAACGGCGGGCGGCAATCATGCTTGATGGAGTCAACCTATTCTTGCGGAAATATGGTGCGTGAGTAACTAAACGGGTCAGCATCGAATAAACTTTTCGCACACTTATGTTCCGCCTCCGCGCTGAGTTCTTATTGCTCCTGTTGACCTTCTTGCCAGCCATTAGCCACGCTGCTCCATGCAAACCACAATTCGAAGGCGCCTTCTGGGCGGAGAAGGATCTACGGATCGTGGGGCTGGATGCGGCTTACAGTGCATGCCCGAGCTGGTTCAGCGGGGTGCGGGTGGGCGCTTCGTATTTCGCGGATGAGCGGTTCGAATACAAGGGTGTGACCAGCTCGGTGCGTTTGCAATACGGGGAACATGTTTCGCCATTCATAGGCGTTGGGGTGCTGGTTGGCATGGCCAGTCATCAGGCCGATGCCACGCAGGACAAGCTGGACAATAACCGCAACGGACAGATCGACGAGCCGGGCGAGACGTACATGAAGCATGAATTCAGCGCGGTGCTTTATCCGGAAGTGGGTATCGCCTGGTACACGCGTGTGATCGGTATCGCGCTTTCTGCACGGCGCTATTACAGCTCCACCTTCTCCGGCAACATCATCTACAGCCTCGGTTTCAGCACGCCACTCGATTGAGTGGCAGCAGACTCGAGCTTTTCAGTCCGCGCCCTTATTCGCCCCGCAACACTTCTTGAACTTCCTGCCGCTGCCGCAGGGACAGGGTGCATTGCGGCTGACATGCTTCATGTCGCTATCGTCGGACTTGCCGTGGATGCGTTCTTCTGCGGCGCGTCGTTGTGGTGCCCAGAATTTGTAGATCGCGGCCACGCTGGCGGGGATTTTCTTGGATAGCGCTTCGCGTTGGGCGGGTGTCTCTATCAGCGCTTCTTCTTCCTCGGTGATGTCTGGTGAGCCGAGCAGGTAGAGGGGGCGCAATACTTCTGCGGCGTGCCGTGCTTCGAGCAATTTCTTCCAGTTGTCGCGCTGCATGGCGATGCCGGTCATGTAGCCGTGTGCCCAGTTCTCGCCGTCCAGGTATTCGTGTTCGTCGCCTTCGTAGACGTTCAGGTCGAAGATGGGCTCGAAACTTTCCAGTTCCTGATTCATGCTCCATACGATGGCGTTCAGGTGGCGGGTGAGCAGGTCGGTGATGGTTGCCCGTTGCGCGTCGCTGGCGAACTTGGGCGCATCGCTTGCGCTGGGGCCCCACACGCGCGGCATCCATGCTTCCGGCTCGGGCAGGGATGGGCCGGAAGCGAGGGCGGTGAAGAAGCCGTCCAGTTGGTCGAGCATCATCACTTCGCTGCTGGTGGCATCGGACATCAGGAAATCGTCGAGCGCTGCCATCTCCTTTTCGGAGAGGGCGGGTTGGGCGGGTGTGGGTTCTTGTGCGGACATGATGGAGCGGGCTTCCGTTATTGTTGTTGCGAGTGTGTGGGAGGATTCAACGAGTCAGCCCTCTCCCTAACCCTCTCCCGGTGGGCGAGGGGACTGGTGCGGTGCGTCCGTTAATCATGCGTTCGAGAAATTTTTGATGCGTAATGGATCTGTCTTGCTCATACCGGTACCGCTTCGCTCATGACTTGGGCGCGGAATTTGTCGGGCAGTGCATTGGGAGTGAGGACGTCCACGCTGACGTTGAGCAATCGCGCGACTTCGACTTGTATCTTGGCGATGTCGAACAGCGTGGTCTCGCTGGTCGGCTCTACCAGCAGGTCGAGGTCGCTGCCTTCGGCATCGTCACCATGCAATGCCGAGCCGTACACGCGCACTCCGGCCACGCGGTGGCTGAGTACGATGCGACGGACTTCGTCGCGGTGTTGTTGCAAGGCTATCGAGGGGCGCACGGTGATCGTCCTGTTGAGTGTTTGCACATTATAGCCAAGTGGCAGACAGGCAGCGCGCCGTGTCAGGCGTAGTCGATGTCCTGTTCGCTGCCGATGTAGTGGTCTTGCAGTTCGGTGAGCAGGGTCTTGGGCTTGGTCTTGCCGTACAGTTTCTTGACGATGGTGCCGCGCAGTTGCTCCATGCGCTCGCGCAGCAGGGGCTGAAATTCGGGCGGGATCTTTTTCAGGAATTTGTCCCAGCTGGCATCGACATCGGGCTTGGTGTCGCGGATGTGGGCGATGAGATTCTCTAGCGGTCTTTGTGCGGTGCGCGCGACGATGCGGCCATCGCCTGAGAGTGCGAACAGCACGGCCACGGTGATGGCGGCGTTGGCATCCATCTCGGAGTCACGTACCACGCCGGCGGCGTTGTGTTTGCGCAGCCATTTGCCGCAATCGATGATGTGCTGGTTGCGCTTCCGGTCCACGATCTCGTTCTGATACACGGCATCACCCGACCATGTCGTAGCCGGGTCGGCGCTGCATATCTCCATGAAGATGGCTTTCAGGTTGCGCTGCTGCACGAAGGGATCGTTGTCGAAATCGGAGACGAACGCGGTGTAGGGCAGGGCGGACAGTTCCTTGATGTGGCGGAAGCCCATCTGGAACACGTATTCAGCGCCGTGTTGCAGCAGGAAGGAGAGTTTGGCTTCGCCGGTGTCGGCGATGTCCGCCTGACTGATCGCCAGCGAGATGCAGCCCACGGTGAGATGGAACGCTTCGTGGATACCTTCCGCGGTGCGGTCATTGGTGAACTTCTTGGCGACCAGTGCCGTGATGCCGCACAGTTCGTCGAACAGGATGCCGGCTGCCTGTTCGTCCGCGCGCTGGCCGAGCGCTTCCAGTGCTTGCACGAGCTGGGGTGTGCGGGCGGTGTAGCTGGTGATGTTCACAATAAATTATTCCCAAATCCGATTCAGATTCTCTGCGTCATACCGGCGCAGGCCGGTATCCAGATGATTCGTCGATCTTCGCGACAGCGACCCATAAGAGGGTTTTGTCTGCTTCGCAGCGTGCTTTTGACTGGCTGGATACCGGCCTGCGCCGGTATGACGGCCTGTGAGATTACGAGAAGATGTCCTCCCCCAGACTTGGACGCGCGCCTTTCTTGGCGGGTGCGACGGCTTTGCTGGGCACTTGTTTGCGCAGGCGCAGCAGCAGTTCTTTGGTGGAACGACCCATGGCGAATTCGCTCTCGCGTGCTTCTTCGTCTCCGAGGTCGTCGTCACTCTCTTCTTCCGAGGCGGCGTGCAGTTCGTTCTCGCCGGGGCGCCAGTCTGGGAAGATCTCGAACAGGATGCGGTCCCAGCCTTCTTCGTTGGTGCGTGCGATCTCCAGCGCCATGGGGATCACGTCGTGGTCGGAGGTGGTGCTGCCGCTGCGGTGTGCACCGAGGTTGTGGATGTCGTTGGCGATCTCGATGATCTCTTCGGCGGCGGTGGAGAACAGCACGGCGAAGGCGGTGGTGCCCCAGTCGGTGGCCAGCGCGGCGTTGAGCAGTTCGGCGCGGCGTTCTTCGTCGTCGGTGCCGAACACCATGCCGTGGATGTGCGCGAACAGCGATTCGGCCAGCACTTCCGGCTCGTCTTCGATCCAGTCTTCGTCCCAAGTGGCGGCGAAGTAGGCCAGACTCTCGGCCCAGGCTTTGGGCGGGATGAGCAGGGTGGCCAGCGACATCTTGCCGCCGTCGAAGGATGACAGGTGCAGCGATGCGACCTGCGGTTCCAGTTCGCCCAGCACTTCGACCACGGCGAGGTCGCCGAATTTCTCGGCTGTTTCGTTGATGGCTTCTTCCGCATGCTCGGGCGAACCGGCCAGTACCAGTTCGGTGACTTGCTGCCGGATGGCGGGCAGTTGTGATCTGTCAGTCATTGCCGTCTCCGCGTGTGTCGAACAGGTGTTCGATGTTCTCGCCGTGGTAGGACTCGTCCTCATCCTCGTCGGCATTGGCTTTGTCTTCCTCTTCCTGCAGGGCATCGAGAGAATGATCCTCGTCCTTCCAGCCTTTGGGATGCTTGAACAGGTAGGCGGTGATGATCGCTTTGCGCGCCAGTTCGGGGTCGGCGGCGAACACGGCGGCCAGCGCATCGCCGGTGGTTGCCGTGCTGCATGACACCATTTGCATCACTTTGTCGGCATCGCCTTCGTTGTAGCGGCGGGCCTCGGCCATCAGGCCGGCGGCATCGCCGAACACCAGATGGTCGACCAGCGCGAAGCTCAACATGTTCACATCGTCGATCACCGTGCCTTTGGCGTACTCGCCGATCAGGGAGGCGATGACGCGCTCGTAGCGCTTGCGGTCGGGCGGTTCGCCCAGCGTGTCGCTGATCTGGACGCCGAGTTCGCGGGTCTGATAGTGGAATTCTGGATGGATGTTTTTCATGATGGTCTTCTTAAAATATTTAACGGTCGCTGCGCGGCTGTTCGATGCCGCAACGGGTGAATAAGGCGCCCCACAGATTCTGTGCTTCCTGCGCGGGGTCGACGACGATGCGGTTGTTCTGGCTGTAGTGGTACTCCGCCCGCTTTTGCGGGTCGGACAGCAGCTCGTACGCCTTCTTGATCGCGTCGAATCTGCGTTCGGCGCTGGCGTCAGGGTTGCGGTCCGGATGATGGCGCATGGCAAGTGCGCGGTATGCCTTCTTGATGTCGTCGGTCGAAGCGGTCGGCGAGACGCCAAGGATGTTGTATGGGTTTTCCAATGAAGCCTCCTGCAAGGCGCGCGATTTTACCAAGTTCCTGTGCGGACTGTTGGGGTTCCACGCGCTGGCCGCAGCCAGTGCCTTTGCGGGCGTGCCGCGACTGTCAGCGGGTGACGAGCCGGGTGGCTTGCGGGCACTTGGCCGATTGCAGGGATCTTTGCTCCTCGGCCAGCCGGGCGATCTCGCCGAAGCGCCTTTCCAGATCGTGTTTGGCGAAGTGGTCGATGATGAACAGGGGCAGCAGCGTGTCCGGCTCCCACTCTCCCTGGAATATCAGGGTGCTGCCTTGCGGGTGGGGTTCGATCAGCCAGTGGCCGCTGAAGGACCTGGAGTCGCCGGATAGCTGGGTGAAGGTCAATCTTTCGTCGGGATATTCGGTGAACGCCAGCACCGAATGCAGGCGCACGCGCATGAACAGGATGCGTTCTTCGGCGGTGCGCTCGACCACTACGGTGTCGTCCGTTTCGCGGTAAGCCGTGGAGGACAGGATGCCGGGCAGCTTGACGGCGGATTCGTAGTCGGTGAGGTAGCGGTAGGCAGCGCATTGCGACAGCGAGGTGTCGAAGCGGGCGCTGAGCTGATAGCTGTCGCCGGTCCTTTGCACCGCGACTTGCAGATTGTCGGGGACAGGCACGGCGTTGGCGGCCAGCGCCAGCAGCAGTGCAACGACGAGTAGCGATGTGCGCTTCATGGCGCATGTTTATAGCCCCGCTGCATGAAGAGAATGTGAAGTAAGCAATACAGTTGGATGATGCTAAATGGAACAGCGGCCGTTGCTTGCGCAGACGGCCGCTGTTTTGTAGCAGAGAAGGGGGCTTATTTTTTTGACTTCTTGTCCGCCATGCTCTTGAATTTCCCCGTCTCGTCGATGTTGTTGTTCAGTTCCTTCATGTTCCTGCGCCATTCTTCCAGTTGCTCGTCTTCCACTTCGAGCTGGATGGCGAGCGCTTCCTCGCGGGTCAGCTTTTCCTTTTGCAGGCGCTTGGGCAGTTTGCCGCTCATGCGGGAAAGCAAACGTTCTGCTTCTTCTTCGCTGAGTGCACGTGCCTTGGCTTCGTATTCCGGGCTGCTTATCTTTGCCATGCTCATTCCTCCTGGAATTTAAGTTGTCACTTGAACAGCAATACCAGCCCCCACACCACGCAGACATTGATCAGGCTCACCAGCACGGCGGAGCTGCCGATGTCCTTGGCGCGTTTGGCGAGGTCGTGGTTCTCCAGCGAGATGCGGTCCACGGTGGCTTCGATGGCGGAGTTGAGCAACTCGACGATGATGACCAGCAGCACGCTGCCTATCATCAGCGCCTTGGCGATCGCCGTCACGGGCAGCCACAGCGCGAGCGGGACGAGCACGATGGCGAGCCATACTTCCTGGCGGAAGGCGTCTTCATGTTTGTAGGCGGCGCGGAAGCCGGCGATGGAGTAGCCGAAGGCGTTCCACAGGCGTACGAATCCGGTTTTTCCTTTGTGCGGGCTTTGCAATGTTTGCTCCTGAAGCATGGTCATTTGGATTCCGATAACTATACACAAAAAAGAGCGCGCACCTGACTGCGTGCGCGCAAGGGAGGAGAGTACATGAAGGATGGTTATGCAGCCTTTCTCAGGAAGTGCTTGGCATAGCGCGCGTTCATGCGCGATACCGGCATCAGGATGAACAGGTCGGCACAGTTGAATTCCGGGTCCCACGCCGGTTCGCCGGCGATATAGGCGCCGAGACGCAGATAGCCCTTGATCAGCGGCGGGATGGTGACTTCCAGATCCTGTTGCAGCGATTCCAGCGGCAGGCGGCAATGCGGGAACACGGTGTATTCGCTCGGCGCGGCGTGCAGCTTGTGCACCTTGTTGTACACGCTGGCGGCGTAGTGGCCACCGTCGGCCATGCTGATGCTGGCGCAGCCGATCAGGTATTCGTGATTGTGTTTGCCGATGTAGTCGGCCAGACCGCTCCACAGCTGGGTGATGGTGGCGCCGTCGCGATAGTCGGGATGCACGCAGGAGCGGCCCACTTCCACCATACGGTCGCGCAGGTTCTCCAGACGCGACAGGTCGAACTCGGTCTCGGAGTAATAGCCGCCGGCACTGACGGCTTGCTCGGGCGGCAGGATGCGGTAGGTGCCGACCACTTTGTCGTTGCCGTGGTCGCGCACCAGCAGGTGCTCGCAGAATGCGTCGAAACGGTCGATGTCCAGACCGAGGTCGGCGCTGGGCAGGTTGGCGCCCATCTCTTCGCCGAACACCTTGAAGCGGATGCGTTGCGCTTCGGCGATCTCGGCCACCGAGCGTGCCATGTTGAAGGTGAGGCGGCGCGCGGCTTCCTGTTTCTGTTGCTGACGGATCAGATCCAACATCGTCGTGCTCCTAAGTTGTCGATGGGAGCAGATTAGTTTCTGAATGTTGCGTGACGGTTAACGCAATATGAAGCTTGTGTGACTCGGCTTGCTGCAGTGCGGCAGAGATGGATTCATGCGCACGCTGTGCCAGTTCGCGGCGCGCGAAATCGGCGGCGTGCAGCGCCGGTGTGGGGAGCAGGCGCACATGTAATTTTGGTGTGTTGAGCAATGTCCACAGCGACGCGCCGAAGGAGATGTCGTCGATGTAGGCGGCGGCGCTGCTGCGCGCGCCGTCTTCGTTCTGATAGCGGATAGCGATGGGGTGCAGCGGCACCTGCGCGTCGATGGCCGGTTGCAGCAACGAGGCATGGAAGTGCGCGACCTGCGCGCCGTCGGTGCTGGTGCCTTCCGGGAAGACGGCGAGGCTTTCGCCCAGCTGCATCAGTTCGCCGAGTTGTTTATTGATGCGCGCTGCGGCGCGCGCGTTACCGCGCTCGATGAACAAGGTATTGGCGCGCGCGCACAGCCAGCCGATCGCGGGCCAGCGCCGCACTTCGGATTTGGCGACGAAGCGCATCGGTAGCACGCTGTTCAGCACGAAGATATCGAGCCAGGAGATGTGGTTGCTGACGATGAGGCCGTTACGCAATGCGGAAAGATCTGCGGCTTCCAGTTTTACGTTGAATATGCTGAGCAGATCGGCCGACCAGTTCTGCAGGATGCGGCGGCGCATGCTTGCGGAAAATCTGGGATAGATCACTGCCATGAGCAGGCCGTAGCCTATGTGCAATGCGAGGCGGAATGCCCGCAACAGGGCGACGGATCTTTGCAGCATGCGCTTCAATCCAGCGAGAACACGAACAGGGTGCAGAAGAAGCTGAGCGTAGCGTCGAAGCCGCGTGTCAGCAGCAGTCCGGAGATGCTGTTGTGCAGTTGTGCGTTGTGTCCGAGTGACTGGCGAGCGGTGCGTTTCATGTCGATTCCTTCACTGGGTGGGGAGTGATCGCGACTCTACAAAGATGCTGTTGCCCTGGGTCTTCTTGGCCATCTTCTTGGCATCGGTCATGGCGGCTGAGACTTCGTGGTGGGAATGGAACAGTTCCGCATCGACCCTGATCGCGCCGATGGAGAGGCAGCTCAGCGGGTGGAACTTGATCGTGCCGTCGCGGCCCTCGCTGGTGTAACCACCGGCGGCCAGGTGGTCTTCATGGAACATCAGCGAGGCAGCCTGTTCGAACGAACGCAGGGCCTGTTCGCAACGGGCCTGCCAGTCGCGGCTTTGCATCAGCAGGATGAAGTCGTCGCCGCCGATGTGACCGATGAAATCCAGCTTGGGGTCGCAGGCCCAGCTCAGCACGCGGCCGGTGAGCTGGATCATCTCGTCGCCCTTGCGATAGCTGTAGGTGTCGTTGAACGGTTTGAAGTGGTCGAGGTCGCAATAGCAGGCGACGAAGGGTGTGCCTGCCTGCAGCAGGCGGCCGATGTGCTCGTTGATGGGTACGTTGCCCGGCAACAGGGTGAGCGGGTTGGCATAGCGCGCAGCTTCCAGCTGCATCTGCGTCAGTTCGCGCAACAGGCTCTGTCCCGAGGCGACACCGATGTAACGCTCCTGCTCGGTGATGATGAAACCATCGGCAAAATGCCTGTCTTCAGATTCAGCCAGGAAGTGGCTGAGTTCCTGGATGGGCATGTTCTTCTCGACCAGTAACGGCGGATTCTGGATCAGCTCTTTGCAGGGTTTCTTGCCGTGCAGTTCGCGCTGGTAGGGTTTGGCGAAACGGTCGATGAAGTGATAGCGCTGTATCAGGCCCGTTGGCTGGCCGTTATGCACCACCGGAATGGCACGCAATGCCGGGTCGGCATTGAAGCGGTCGAAGATATGGTCGATCAGCATGTCCGGCTGCGCCGGCTCGATGTAGCTGAGCAGCTTGTGTGCAGTGGCCTGAGCATGCTGGGGGCAGGAGGGGCAAGCCGAGTCCGGAAAGATGGCGATGCTGGATGCGTTGATGACGCGGTTGGTCTCGGCAGTGGCATACAAGGGCGGGGTGGGGCTGGGGCGTGCGATGAAGTAGCCCTGCCCCAGCGCAATGCCGAGGTCTTTGACGACCTTCAGTTCCTCCTCGGTCTCCACGCCTTCGGCGATCACCTGCGTGCCGCAGCTCTCGGCGATGCTCTGGATGGATTTGAGGAACTGCAGCTTGATCGGGTCGCGGTCCACACCCTGCACGAAGTGCATGTCGATCTTGATGTATTCGGGGCGCAGCTCGGACCACAGACGCAGGCTGGAGAAGCCTTCGCCCAGATCGTCGATGGCGATCTTGAAACCCATGCCGCGATAGTGCAACAGCGCGCTGCGCATGGCGTCGAAGTCGAAGGTGGGTTGGTTCTCGGTGATCTCGATCACCACGCGCGACGGGTCGATATCCAGTTGCTCAAGGAAGGCCAGCGTCTGGCCGTTGCGGAAGCTGGGCTGGGTCAGCGTCTGCGGACTGACGTTGAGGAACAGCTGGCCGGGCAGGTCTTGCCGGGCGAAACTTTCCAGCACGGTGTGCCGCGCAAGCATCTCGATTTCCAGTGCCAGTCCTTCACGTTCGGCGGCGCCGAACAGGTTGGCGGGCGAGTGCAGGGGGCTGTTGGCGGGGCCGCGGATCAAGCCTTCGTAGCCGAGGAACTCGCCGCGCTTGAGGTCGATGATGGGCTGGAACAATGCGCTCAGGTTGCGTCGGGCAAGTATCTCCTCAAGCGGTGTCATGGCTTGCTCCTTATGGTCTTTGGCCTGCAGCAGGTCGGCCAGGAATTGCGCGCGCGGTGCGCGCGGGAAGGCATATGTTCTTGTCGGTTGAGGGATAGCGAACATGCGCACCTCTGGTATCTGGTTTCGGGCGCGCAGGTTAGCGCCGCAGTGTTACGGGCAGATGACGGCTTTCCCGCAGGCGCAAGGCGGTTACAATAAGCCCGCTTCGTCGTCACCTACATTTCCAGAGGGTTAGCGCATGATTGCTCCACAGTTGCTGCAAGATCTGTCCAAGCGTATGAACAGTCGCGGTTTTTCCGTGCTGCTGTCAGTGCTGTCAGTACTGTTCGTGCTGGTCCTGTATTACTCACAGAACCCTTTCCTGGAAGCATTCGAAGCCCGTACCTACGATCTGCGCTTTCGCGAGATGCGCGGAGCCATTCCGCTGCAGCCCAGCATCGGCATCATCGCCATCGACGACAAGAGCATCGCCGAGCTGGGGCGTTATCCGTGGACGCGCAGCCAGTATGCGCGACTGCTGGAGCGGCTGAAGGCGGCACAGGCCAAGGCGGTGATGTTCGATGCCTTCTTCCCCGAACGCGAAGACATGGTGAACGATCAGGCGTTCTCGGCGGCGATGCAGAAGTCAGGCAACGTGACGCTGGCACAACTGTTTGAATTTGGCCCCGACGGGCAGGTGAAGGGCGTGACACGTTCGCTGCCGGAGTTCGAGCGTGCTGCAGCTGCGCAAGGCCAGATCAATCTGTTCCCGGATGAGGATGGTGTGAATCGCCGTGTGCCGCTGTTGATCGAAGCGGACGGCAAGCTGCATCCATCGCTGGGTATGACGGCGGCGATGATGGCGTTGGGCGTGAGGGATTTCACCGCCGAGGCCTTCGATGTGGTGGTGGGGGAGCGGCATATCCCGGTGGACGGACAGTATGCGATGTGGATCAACTACACCGGCCCGCCGGGCGGTTATCCGCGCTACTCCTTCACCGATGTGGTGAACGGCCGTGTGCCGAGCGAAGAGCTGAAAGGCAAGGTGCTGTTCGTCGGCGCGACCGCGCTGGGTGTGTACGATATGCGGGTCACGCCTTTCCATGGCAATACGCCTGGAGTGGAGATCCACGCGACCGTGGCCGACAATATCATCAGCGGCCGTTTCATCGAGCAGGGCGGGCCGGAGGCGCTGCTGGACATGTTGTTCATCGTGCTGATGGGGCTGACCGCCTACTTCCTGACGACGCAATTGAGGCTGCACGCTGCCATTCCGGCCACGCTGCTGCTGCTGGTGGTCTATATCTGGTTCACCTATGACATGTTCGTTGGCGGGCAGTGGCTCAACATCATCTATCCGACCTTGTCCGCGATCCTGGCGCTGCTGGTGGGCGGCAGTTTCCGCTATCTGGTGCTGGAGCGCAGCGCGCGCGAGATGCGCTCCATGTTCTCCAGCTATCTGTCGCCCAAGCTGGTGGCGCGACTGGAGAAGGATCCCGATGCGGCCAGGATCGGTGGTGATACCAAGGAAGTAACGGTGCTGTTCACCGACATCAAGGGCTTTACCTCTTTCAGCGAATCGCATCCGCCGCAGGTGGTGGTGTCGCGACTGAACGAGTATCTGGGCGAGATGGTGAAGATCATCGAGCGGCATGACGGCACCATCGACAAGTTCATCGGTGATGCGGTGATGGCCTACTGGGGGGCACCGTTGGCCCAGCCCGACCATGCACGCATGGCAGTGGAATGTGTGGCGGCCATGGCGACACGCTTGGGCCAATTGCGGGCCAAATGGGAAGCCGAAGGCGTGGAGCCCTTCTTCATCCGGGGTGGACTGCATTCCGGCGAGGTGGTGGCAGGCAACGTGGGATTCGCGGGCAAGAAGATGGAATACACCGTCATCGGTGATACGGTGAACCTGGCATCGCGTCTGGAAGGTACAGCCAAGTACTACGGGATCACCTATTTGGTGGGCGAACAGACCCGAGCGCTGGCACCGGATGCGTGCGCTTATCGCGAACTGGACAAGATTCGGGTGGTCGGCAAGCAATTACCCGTTACAATTTATGAACCACAGGTCGGACCGGACGCATTGAACAGCGAACAACTGGCGCGCTTCCATGCGGGACTGACGCACTACCGGCAGCGCGACTGGGTAGCTGCTCAGTCCGAGTTCGCAGCTTTTCTGCAGGGTCGACCGGAAGACAAGCCGAGCCAGTTGTACGTTGAACGCTGCATCTATTTTGCGGCCAATCCCCCGGCTGAAGACTGGGACGGCGTGTTCAACCGGGCGGAAAAATAATGCGACCGCAAGTGTCGTGAATCTAAACAACAGAATTTGTATAGGTGGATACATGCGTAATTTGCTGATTGCATCCCTGATCGGACTCATCTCTTTCAACGCGCAAGCGGCCTTGAACGGGGACGGCTTGGCCAGCGGCTTCATCAAGGCCGATTTCAAACACGAGATACCTGCCAACAAACTGGGCAAGCTACTGGCGAGCGGCGGTGGTCTGCTGTTCGTCGCCCGTCAGGACGGTGCCGTTGATGCGATCAAGGATGACGGCAAGGTCGCATACACGCTGGCGGTCAAGGCCGGGGATGCGGAGCTGCTGAGTCGTCCGGAAGGTGCAGCGGTCACGGGCGATACCTTGTATGTGGTGGATAGCGACACCGATCAGGTGGTGATGTATGCCCTGCCGGGCGGTAAATACAAGGGACGCTTCGGGGCGAAGGCGGGCGGTTTCTTCGGCGGTGACGATCAGGCGCTGGACGGGCCGCGCGGCATCGCGGTGCATGAAGGCGTGGTCTATGTGGCGGACTCCGGCAACAAGCGCATCCAGATGTTCGGCGTGAACGGCGTGTTCATACATACGCTGCCCCTGCATGTGAAAGGCGGTAACCAGAAGAGCGAAGAATTACCCTGGCAGCTGAAGAAGGCGGTAGATATCGCGCTGGATGATATGGGTCGCATCTATGTGCTGGACAGCGATGAGGAGCAGGTCAAGGTATACGGCCCCAGCGGTCAGTATCTGCGTTCTTTCAAGGATATTGGCTCTCCGGTCGCTCTGGCTGTGGCCGAAGACGGTGTGTATGTGGCGGACGAAGAAAAGCAGGTCGTGTCCAAATTCGATTTCGACGGCAAGCTGGCTTTCCCGTTCGGCTCCAAGGGCGAAGGCAAATCCCAAACCAAGAAACTGTCAGGTCTTGCGGTAGAGAAAGGGCAGCAGGTTTACATCGGTGATGCCGGCAAATCGCTGATCAACAAGTTCCAGACTGTCGCGGGCACGCGCATGGAGTCGGTGCCGAAAACCGCCGGGCGTGCTTCCGTGAAATGGCAGGGCAGTATCCCGGTCGAGGCCGTACAACTGGCAGGGGATGGCAAGGGAACGGTGTATGCCGTCACCAAGGCGGGCAAGGATGGCAGTGCATTGCTCAAACTGAAGGACGGCAAAGTGGCCGCCACCATCAAACTGCCCGATATGGAACTGACTGCGGTCACGGTGGATGCAAGCGGCGCGCTCTGGGTGCTGGACAAGGAGAAGAAGCGCTGTATCAGGCTGGATGAGACCGGCAAAGAGCTGGCTTCCTTCGGTAGCAGCGGCAGCGGTGCGGGGCAGTTCAGCAATCCCACTTCGGTGGCAGTTACGAGTAGCGGATTGGTATTCGTGGCGGATCGCGGCCATCGCTCGGTACAGGTGTTCCGTGGTGACGGCGTGTATGTGAACAAACTCGGCGGCAATATCGCCAATCCGTTGGCGATCGGCATCGATCCGCAGGATCGTTTGTTCGTGCTGGATGGCAGCCGCAGCAGCGTGCTGGTGTTCTCGTCCAATGGCGAGTTGTCGCACGAGTTCGAGCGGCCGAAAGAAGGTGAGCTGTTCGCCAACCCACTGGACATGGCAGTCACTGCCGACGAGGTGCTGGTGCTGGACGGCAATCAGATCAAGGCGTTCGACCACAAGGGCAAGTTGTTGCGCGTGTTCGGTACCAAAGCGACCGGGGCGGCCAATCTGGGCAATCCGGTGGCGCTGGCCAGTAGTGGCGGCAGCACGCTGTTCGTGGCGGATGGCGAGGGCAAGCGCGTCGAATCGCTGTCTGTGTTGTACAAACCGCAGCAGCCAACCAATTTCGCGGCGCATGGCCATGTGCATGCGGTGGATCTGAGCTGGGACAAACCGGCGGCGTCCTATGTCAAGTCGTTCCATATCTATCGTTCCAAGAGCGAGAACGCTGGCTACGTGCAAGTCGGTACCAGCGAGACCAATGCCTATTCCGACGCTGGTCTGGATGCCGATGCAAAATATTTCTATCGTGTGGTCGCTGTCTCCGATTTCGGTTACGAGGGCGCGAGCAGCGCTGCATCCAGCGCAACAACCGAAAAGTTCATCCCTCCGGCGTTGACCGAGGTCAAGGCTGAGATGACGCCATGGCAGGCCAATCTGAAATGGGAGGCGGTCGATCCGCAATACTTCGCCGCCTATCGCATCTATCAGCAGAATGGGGACACCATGATGCAGGTGGGCGAAGTGACGACACCGGAGTTCACCAAGGATGCCTTGCAGCCTGAGACGAAATACACCTTCTATGTCAGTGTGCTGAGTACCGATCAGACCGAATCGGAGAAGCTGCCGGTAGAAGCGACGACGCTGGTCTTCAGTCGTCCTCCGCTGGATATCGAGGTGGTCAAGCTGGAGAACGTGTTCTCCAACTCGTACAAGCTATACGAGCGCGACGGCATCGGTACCATCCGTCTGACCAACAACACCGACAAGAAGATGGAGAAGATACGGGTCAGCTTCCTGTTGAAGAACTTCATGGATTTCTCGACCGAGAACAAGATCCTCAAACTGATGCCGGGTTCGAGCGAGGAGTTGCCGCTGAAGGCGGTGTTCAATAACAGCATCCTGACCATGACCGAGGACAGTTCGGTACAGGCGCTGATAGAGGCCAGCTACTTCGAGAACGGCCAGAAGGTGACATACAGCCATAACGCCACGGTCAACGTGTACGACAAGCACCGTCTGACCTGGGACGAACGCGGACGCTTCGCGGCTTTCGTCACGCCCAAGGATCCGCCGGTGTTGAATCTGGCGCGCGGCATCGTGGGCGAATACCGCGAGACCAAGGACGAGGCGCAGCTGGCCGCGGCACTGTTCGATGCACTGGGTGTGTTCGGCCTGACCTATATCCAGGATCCGAGCAATCCGTATCAGATCAGCTCCGGCAAGGAGAATACCGTCGACTACATCCAGTTCCCGCGCGAGACGCTGGAGCGCAAGTCTGGCGATTGCGACGATCTGGTGGCTGTATACAGCGCCGGGCTGGAGAGCATGGGTATCAGCACCCGTGTGCTGGAAGTGCCGGGCCATATGCTGATGATGTTCGACACGCGCATCCCGGCTGAAGGCGATGGCTATACGATGAACAATCTGTACGTGATCCACGAGGGAACGCTGTGGGTGCCGGTGGAGACGACACTGGTCGGTAATTCATTCATCAAGGCTTGGGAGAAGGGCAGCGAGACCTACTACAAGTACAGGGACAACGGTCTGACGGTGCTGGATGTGCATGCCTCATGGGATACCTTCAAACCGGCCAGCCTGCCGGATTCAGACTGGAAGGCGAGCGGACTGAATCGTGCCGCCATCGAAAAGAAATTCCCGACGGACATGCTGTCGGTATTGAAGATCAGCTCGCAGACCAAGACGCGGCGCTATCTGGACATCATCAAGGAAAAGCCTGGCGATGTGGATGCGCACCTGCAGGTCGGCATCATCCTGGCCAAGATCGGCGATCGCAAGGAGGCGATGAAATACTTCGACAAGGTGTTGAGTCTTGATGCGAAGAACGCTTCGGCCTACAACAACCGCGGAAATCTGTACATGATCGACGACAAGTATCAGGATGCAGTCAAAGCCTATGATGCAGCGGCCAAACTCAGCCCCAAGGATGCGCACATCCTGATCAATCTTGCACGTGCCTACAAACGACTGGGCGACACCAAGAATGCAAAGGCGACCTTCATACAGGCCAAGAAACTGGATAAGAACGTGCAGGTACAATACCGGGCGCTGGCATTGGAACTATTGAATGCACTGTGAGTCCGAAGCCCGGATAGATAATCCAAGGAGAACACTATGAAGAGATTGATCGCATTGTTTGTGCTGCTGGGCATCGTATTGGCAGCGCCGGTGCAGGTGTCAGCGGCCGATCAGGACCTGTCACTATGGGAGCGTCTGCGCAAGAAGATCGAGTTGCTGACGCCGAAAAAGAAACTGACCACGACCACGGCAGCAGGGGGCGTGCGTGGCTCACTGGCGGATGCGGATGACGTCTATTGGAAGGGCGAAGCAGAGCAAGCCGCCATCGACGACGCTGAACTGACTGCGTTCACCAAGGCGATCGAGCTGGTGGATGGCGGCAAGACGGACGAGGCGAAGACAGCGTTCGCCGATTTCGTCAAACAGTATCCTGACAGTTCCTTGCGTGAAGACGCTGAAGCGGCCTTGGCGCAGTTGGCACCGGCACCTGCCAAGTAAGCCTGCAAAAGGGAGGGGCGGCTGGCAGAAAGCCGCTCCAACCACTATAATTCCGCCCCCGAACCTCCGGACAGCGGACTTCCCATGCAGTTATTGACATACGGTATCAACCACCAGACCGCCCCGCTCGACGTGCGCGAACAACTCGCGTTCAATGTCGAGACGATGGATGTCGCCTTGCGCGACCTGGTCGGCAATGGTGCCGCCAAGGAAGCCACCATCCTGTCCACCTGCAACCGCACCGAGATCTATTGCAGTACCAGCTCGCCCGCACAGGCTGTCAGCTGGCTGGCTAACTACCACAAGCTGCCGGCCAACGATGTCGAGCCGTACATCTATCGCCTGCCGCAGGAGCAAGCGGTGAAGCACGCTTTCCGTGTGGCCAGCGGACTGGACTCCATGGTGCTGGGCGAACCGCAGATATTGGGACAGATGAAGCAGGCGGTGCGTCAGGCAGAACAGGCCGGCACCATGGGCTTCCTGCTGCACAAGCTATTCCAGCGTACCTTCTCGGTGGCCAAGGATGTGCGCACACAGACCGAGATCGGCGCCAATCTGGTGTCGATGGCTGCTGCTGCCGTCAAGCTCGCGGAACGTATATTTCCGAGTATCTCGGAACAGAACGTGTTGTTCATCGGTGCGGGTGAGATGATCGAATTGAACGCGGTGCACTTCGCCGCGCGCAAACCCAAGAGGATCACGGTCGCCAACCGCACGCTGGATCGTGCACAGACCTTGGCGCGCCGTGTCGATGGTCATGCGGTCACACTGCATGAGATGCCGGAGCAGCTGGCGAATCACGACATCATCGTCACCTGCACCGCCAGTCAGCTGCCTATCCTGGGCAAGGGCCTGGTCGAGCGTGCCCTCAAGCTGCGCAAACACCGTCCATTGTTCATCGTCGATCTGGCCGTGCCGCGCGATGTGGAACCGGAAGTGGCTGAACTGGATGATGTGTTCCTGTATACCGTAGACGACCTGGCCGAGGTGGTCCGCGACGGGCAGGATGCGCGCCAGGGGGCGGTGAAGGAGGCCGAGGTCATCATCGACTCGGGTGTGAACGAGTTCATTCACTGGATGGAGTCTCGCGAGGTCGTGCCCACCATCCGCGCACTACGCGACCATGCCGAACGTCAGCGCCGCCACGAGATGGACAAGGCCCTCAAGCAGCTGGCCAAGGGCGATGCACCCGAGAAGGTGCTGGAAGCTTTGAGCGCCTCACTCACCAACAAATTCCTTCATGCACCGACGCAAAGCCTGAATCAGGCGCAGGACAGCGAGCGACAGACACTGCTCGACGCTGTCCATCGCATCTACCACCTGCAAACCCCTGAATGAAACCCAGCATCGCCGACAAACTCGCGCGTCTTGCCGAGCGTCTGGATGAGGTCACGCGCCTGTTGAGCAGCGAGGAAGCCACGCGTGACATGGACAGCTTCCGCAAACTCAACCGCGAGCGCGTGGAGATCGAGCCGGTGGTCGAGCTGTTCCATGCCTATCAATCGGCAGAAGCGGACATCGCAGCCGCGCAGGAGATGGCGGAAGACCCGGACATGCGTGAATTCGCTGAGGAGGAGATGAAGGCTGGGCGCGAGGAATTGGCGCGACTCGAGATCGATCTGCAAAAACAATTGCTGCCGAAAGACCCTAACGATGAACGCAACGTGTTCCTCGAGGTGCGTGCCGGCACCGGCGGCGACGAGGCGGCATTGTTTGCGGGCGATCTGTTCCGCATGTACCTGCGTTTCGCCGAACGCCGCCGCTGGCAGGTCGAGATCATCTCGGAAAGCCCGGGCGAAGTAGGCGGTTACAAGGAAGTCATTGCGCGCATCATCGGTCAGGGTGCCTACTCTGTGCTCAAGTTCGAATCCGGTGCACACCGTGTACAGCGCGTGCCCGCTACGGAGACGCAGGGGCGTATCCATACTTCGGCCTGTACCGTCGCCATCCTGCCGGAAGCGGACGAAGTGGGTGAAGTGGAGCTGAATCCGGCCGACCTGCGCATCGATACCTTCCGCGCTTCCGGTGCGGGCGGCCAGCACATCAACAAGACCGACTCCGCCGTGCGCATCACCCACCTTCCGACCGGGACTGTGGTGGAGTGCCAGGACGGACGCTCACAGCACCAGAACAAGGCGCAGGCCATGC
This sequence comes from Gammaproteobacteria bacterium, assembly GCA_018819205.1. Taxonomy (GTDB): domain Bacteria; phylum Pseudomonadota; class Gammaproteobacteria; order Burkholderiales; family Gallionellaceae; genus Sideroxyarcus. Next base: position 14,888 of record JAHJQE010000061.1, on the reverse strand, counting down.
GTGTTCTGGCCGCACGCATCAAGGACAAGGAAGAGCAGGAAGCGCACAGCAAGATCGCCGCCGAGCGCAAATCGCTGGTCGGCAGCGGCGACCGCTCTGAACGTATCCGCACCTATAACTTCCCGCAAGGCCGTGTCACCGATCACCGCATCAACCTCACGCTGTACAAGATGGATCAGATCATGGACGGCGATATCAGTGAGCTCACCGATGCATTGATGGCCGAGCATCAGGCCGAGCAACTGGCAGCGCTGGCACAGGAGGGTTAAGCCAGATGTCCAGCATCCGCGAGCGGTTGGCGCAGGATGTCGCGGTCTTGCGACTGGCGCTGAAACTGGAGCACGACGAGGCGCGCAGCGAGGTGCAGACCTTGCTGCAAGCCGCGCTGCGCGTGAATCGAGCCTACTTGCTTGCCCACCCTGAGCATGTGCTCACTGAGCAGGAATTCTTCCGCTATCAAACTTCGTTGCAGCGCCGTTTGCAGGGCGAGCCGCTGGCTTACATTCTGGGTGAGCGCGAGTTCTTCGGACTGAACTTCAAAGTCACTCCGGCCACTTTGATACCGCGTCCAGATACCGAACTGTTGGTAGAGCAGGCCTTGGCACGCATCCCGTCACATGGCGCTCGTGTGCTGGATCTCGGCACGGGCAGCGGTGCTATCGCACTGTCTATCGCCCATGCCCGCCCCGATGTGGAGATGACTGCTGTGGATGCTTCAGAGGCAGCTTTGGCCGTGGCGCAAGAGAACGCTCGGCGGCTGGGGATACGTAATGCCGGGTTCGTGCTCAGCGACTGGTTCTCTGCATTGGCGGGGCTGCATTTCGACCTTATCGTTTCCAATCCGCCCTACATAGCGGAGCAGGACATACATCTGGGACAGGGAGATCTGCGTTTTGAGCCAGCCAGTGCATTGGCAGCGGGTGTTGATGGTCTGGACGATATCCGACGCATCATCGCTGGTGCGGTTTCGCACCTTACCGGGAGCGGTTGGCTGCTGCTGGAGCATGGATATGATCAGGCTGCGCGCGTGCGCGCGTTGCTGCGCCAGGCAGGATTCGAGAATGTTATTTCAAACAATGACTTGGCTGGAATCGAGCGAGTTTCCGGCGGCCGGCTGGTCAGGGATATATAGAACTTTTTGGTGTAGATATAGGCCGATATATAGGCCAAACGGCATATAGGCAACGCAGCAGGAGCTTCCTACAATTCACTCCGAGTTGTGAGCTTTGAGTTGTTATCAACTCGATCTTTCATACTCTCCTCCTATTCTGGGCCATCGCAAGGTGGCCCGTTTTTTTGTCCGCGAAGCACGCGGGCAAAATCAGGAGAGCAGTTTGCGGGCGCGTGCGATGGCAGCTTCGACTTGTTGCGGTGCTGTGCCGCCAGTATGGTTGCGCGCGGCTAGCGATCCCTCCAGCGTCAATACGCCGTAAATGTCGTCTGCTACGAGATTGGAGAACTGTTTCAGTTCTTCCAGCTTCAGCTCGGCCAGGTCACATCCCTTTTGTTCGGCATAACGTACCGCCAGCGCGACGGCCTCGTGCGCGTCGCGGAACGGCAGGCCCTTTTTCACCAGATAATCGGCCAGGTCGGTAGCGGTGGCATAGCCCTGCAGGGCAGCCGCGCGCATCGCTTCCGGCTTGACGGTGATGCCGGCGATCATGTCGGCGTAGATGCGCAACGTCTGGGTCAGCGTATCGACGGTGTCGAACAGCGGCTCCTTGTCTTCCTGATTGTCCTTGTTGTAGGCCAGCGGCTGGCCCTTCATCAACGTCAGCAGTGCGATCAGGTGGCCGTTCACGCGCCCTGTCTTGCCGCGTACAAGTTCAGGCACATCGGGGTTTTTCTTCTGCGGCATGATGGACGAACCTGTACAGAAGCGGTCGGCGATATCGATGAAGCCGAAACGCGGGCTCATCCACAGGATCAGTTCTTCCGACAGGCGCGACAGATGGGTCATCACCAGCGCGGCGGCAGCGGTGAATTCGATGGCGAAATCGCGGTCGGATACGGCGTCCAGAGAATTCTGGCACACGGCCTCGAAGCCGAGCAGTTCGGCTACGCGTTCGCGCTTGATCGGATAGCTGGTGCCGGCCAGTGCAGCCGCACCCAAAGGCAAGCGGTTGACGCGGCGACGGGCATCGATGAAACGTTCCGTGTCACGCTGGCACATCTCGAAATAGGCCAGCAGGTGATGGGCGAAGCTTACCGGCTGAGCGACCTGCAGATGGGTGAAGCCGGGCATCACGGTGTGCGTGTGATGTTGCGCCAGATCAAGCAGTGCGGCTTGCAGATTCTTCAGCAAGCCGACGATGGTGTCGATCTCGCTGCGCAGATAGAGGCGGATATCGGTGGCAACCTGGTCGTTGCGTGAGCGCCCGGTGTGCAGGCGTTTGCCGGCATCGCCGACCAGTGAGGTGAGTCGCTTTTCGATGTTTAGGTGCACGTCTTCCAGATCGAGTGACCACAGGAAGTCTCCCGAGATGACTTCGTTCTCGATCTGCGCCAGACCGCGGCGGATATCCTGCAGGTCCTGGTCGTTGATGATTTTGTTCTCGGCCAGCATCTGCGCATGCGCGAGCGAACCCTGTATGTCTACCAGCGCGAGGCGCTGGTCGAAATCCACGGAGGCGGTATAGCGCTTCACCAGTTCTGCTACCGGTTCGTTGAAGCGTCCTGACCAGGTCTGATTGTCTTGCATCGTTGCCATGTCTTGTCCAGAATGAGCGGCACTCACGGGGGATCCATGCCGAGGACGCGCAGTATAAATCAAAACATTCCACACCGACTGATGCCAGACTTCCGTAATCTGGGTACGGTGCTGCGTATCGTGCTGCTGGCGAACGCAATCGCGGTGGTCTGTGCAGTGGCCCAGGTCTCGACGATCGGTGAGCTGTGGCAGCGCATGCTGCTTGATTCCGCGTTGCTGCAGCCCGTGCTGCTGAGCGGGTTGTTGGCCTTGTATGCGCTGAACGAGATGTTGCAGCGCTTCACATACTGGCGTGCAGCACTCATGGTTGTAGTGCTGGTCGCAGGGATCACTTATTTCTTCTCGCAGATCGGTGGCGATCTGTTTGCTGAAGTGGGTGAATCAGGCTTCTTCCTTGAAATGCGGCGCATCCTGCTGGCGGTTGCACTGGCGGTGATGTTGCTGACCTATTTCCGCTGGCGTGCCATGGCCATGTCTCCCGCGCTGCAGGACGCCCGCTTGCAGGCACTGCAGGCGCGCATCCGTCCCCACTTCCTGTTCAACAGCATCAATGCCGTGCTGGCCATCGTACGTGCAGAGCCGAAGCGCGCAGAAACGGCACTGGAAGATATGGCCGATCTGTTCCGCATGGCGATGAGTGATGTGCGCGATCTGGTCGCACTGAAGGATGAGGTGGCGCTGGCGCAACGATATCTGGCGCTGGAGCAACTGCGCATGGGCGAACGCCTGCAAGTGCATTGGCAGACCGCACACATGCCGACACAGGCTTTGATCCCGCCGCTGGTATTGCAGCCGCTGCTGGAAAATGCGGTGTACCACGGTATCGAGCCGTTGCCCGGGGGCGGGGTCATCGACATCGACATCCACGAGAAGAACGGCCAGCTGCATCTATTGGTGAGCAACCCCCTGACGAACAGAGCGGTGGCGTCCGGCGGCAATCATTTGGCTTTGTCGAATATCCGTGAGCGGCTGTCGCTGTTGTTCGATGTGGAAGCCGAGTACCGTGTGGAACGCGATGATGACAGTTATCATGTGCATATAGTGATTCCCCTGCGCCAAGCATGACCGACATAACAGATACCTTGATCTTGCCGCTGACCGTATTCATCGTGGACGACGAGCCGCTGGCGCGCAGTCGCCTGAAAGACTTGCTGGTCGACTGCAGCGCGCAGATCGAGCTGCAAGTGGTGGGCGAAGCTGGCAATGGTCAGGAGGCACTCGACAAGCTGAATGAAACGCCGGCCGAAGTGGTGTTGATGGACATCCGCATGCCGCAGATGGATGGACTGGAACTGGCGCTTCATCTGAACAAGCTGGAGCACCCACCGATCATCATCTTCACCACAGCTTATGATGCATATGCCATCCAGGCCTTCGAGTTGCGCGCCATAGACTATCTGCTCAAGCCTATCCGTCTCGGTCGCTTGTTCGAAGCGATATCGCGTGCTCGCGACGCGGTGCCGATCCGCACGGAAGTGTTGCGCGAGTTGATTCCGGAAGCGCGCACCCATCTGTCAGCGCACGAGCGCGGCAAGGTGATCCTCATCCCGATTGAGGATGTGGTCTACCTGCGTGCCGAGATGAAATATGTCACGGTACGCACGGCGAGCCACGAATACCTGATCGAAGAATCGCTCACGGCATTGGAAAAGGAATATGCTGCGCGCTTCGTGCGCATACATCGCAGCTGTCTGGTGGCGAAAGCCGCCATTGCCGGCTTCGAAAAAGGCGGCGAAGAAGGCGAGAGCGGCTGGCAGATGAAACTGCATGGACTGGAGGAGCGGCTACCGATCAGCCGACGTCAGTGGAGCAGTGTCAAGGCGCTGGGCGATGTGCAGGAACAGGGGGAGTGAGTTGCTGAACATATTGGTGATCAATTCAAAAGGCGGGTCGGGTAAGACCACTTTGACGACCAATCTGGCCGGTTATTATGCCAGTCGTAGTTTTCGCACCGCCATCATTGATTACGATCCGCAAGGTTCCAGCCTGCACTGGCTGAAAGCACGTCCGGACACGCTACCCTCCATCCATGCCGCAAACGCTGCTCCTGCCAAGGGCAATGCACACTTGTCCAGCCGTCAGGGATGGGTGCCGCTGGATACTGAGGTGTTGTTGGTCGATGCGCCTGCAGGTGCCAGCGGACTGCTGCTGAAAGAGCTGGTACGCAAGGCCAATTTCATCGTGATCCCGGTCGCACCTTCGCCCATCGATATTCGCGCCACGGCAGATTTCATCAAGGACCTGTTCCTGGTCGGTGGTGCACGCACTACCAATGCGCGCATGGCTGTCGTCGCCAATCGCGTACGTAATCGCAGCAATACCACCTACGCCGCGCTGGAACGCTTCCTGGCGTCTCTCAAGATGCCGTTCCTCACCACGTTGGCCGATAGCGATGTGTATTTGCAATCAGCGGAAGATGGGGTGGGCATCTTCGAAATGGATGAGCTGATAAGCGGGCGGGAGCGGCAGGAGTTCATGCCCATCGTGCGCTGGCTGGACGGCCACTTTCCCAACCGTTTCGGTGTGCGTACCGAAGACAAGCAAGCCATTCTGGAGAGTTCGCGCAAATGGGCCGCATTCAGGCCGGGGAGTGCCACCGGACGGTTCCCGGTTTTTCAGCCGCCAGCCAACAAATGATCTGCAAGCTGCGACTCAGGCAGGCCGTGAGAGTATGAGCGGGCCTTTCTCCGGCTTGTTGGTGAAATTCGTCGCAGTCGCCGCATGTCTGGCGGCGCTGGGAGGATATCAATTATCGCAATTGTTCCTCGATGTCGATGTCTCGTCAGCCAAGCGCAGTGTGCAACTCTTCGAGATCGAGGAATATCTGGATGATGCCGCCATCGGTCTGGGAAGGCAGATCCAGGAGTGGAAGAACATGCTGCTGCGTGCGAACGACCAGTCGCAGCATGCCAGACATCAGCAAGGGTTCAAGGAGGCCAGCATCGCGGTGCAGTTTGCGCTGATGCAGTCCAAAGCCATCATGCTCGAGATCGGTATGCAGACGACGGACATCGACCGTCTGATCGCAGATCACAAAGTGTTGCTGACCGACTACTTGCAGGCCTATGCCGGCTTGCGGCCGGCAGAGGCGGAGAGCCGGGTCAGGGTGGACAAGCAGGTGCTTGGCGTGGACCGCGCTTTGCAGGGGCGCATCGTTCAGCTCAAGTCCGGGATATCGGAATATGCCAAGCAGCAGCTGGCACGTGCGCCACAGACACAGGGGCGCCGCAATCTGATGATCGGTCTGCTCGGAACGGTCTCACTGTTCCTGATGGCGGTGCTGGGTTTTGTATTCGCCCGTCGCATGCGTACTGCATGATCGGTCAGGTATCCGGGCGTGGACATCGTGCCATATTGGGAACTTTCGGGGACTTTTCTGTCCAATCGGCGCGATAATTCAATTGCACTGCAAAAATATCCAGAGGAAGAGACTAATGGTATCCACCGAATTTGAAACCCGTCGACGTTCGATATTTTCGTGGGGAACGCTGGCCAAACTGGGATTGACCGCGGCGTTCTTGGTGTGGTTCTACCTGATCTGGACCAGTATCGACGAACTGGAGCGCAGTTTGAATTCCACCACTGATCCCTATGCCGTGGCGCATAACGTGCAAACGGATTACAAGCTGGAAGTGCAGGAATGGAAGAATCTGCTATTGCGCAGCACCGACCGCAGCAGTCTGGACAAGAACTGGCGTACCTATGAACAGCAATATCGCAAGGTCGCCGAGGCAGCTGAGGCCGGCCTCAAACAGACTGACGTCAGGGCGGTCAACGTAAAGCTGCAGTCGTTCATCGATGCGCACAAGGAGAACTATGAGCAGTACAGGAAGGACAAGGTTCTGTTCGCACAGAACGGCTACGATCCGCGCAAGGCGGATGCGGAAGTGCGGGGCATAGACCGTCCGCTATTGGAGATTCTGCAAGCCGCTGATGACGAGATGCAGCATGAAAAAGAACTCATCAACGGACGCATGATCGCCAAGGTGCGCAATCAGATCGAGCAGAGTCTGATGGCATTGATCCTGATGGTACTGGTTGTCGTGTGGCGGGCGAAGTTCTAGGTAAGCTCGCCGAGCAGAAAGACAAAGCCCGCTATGCGGGCTTTGTTGTTTTTAACCGCTATTGCGCAGTCCGGCAGCGATGCCATTGATGGTGAGATGGATGGCGCGCTTCACCTTCTCTTCGTTGTCTCCGTTGCGGTGACGATGCAGCAACGATACCTGCAAGTGATTGAGCGGGTCGATATAAGGCGTGCGCGTGGTCAGACTGCGGGCGAAGGTCGGATTGTCCTCCAGCAGATGGGATGCGCCGGTGATCTTGAGCAGCATGTCCACCGTGTCCTGCCACTCGCGCTCGATCATGGAGAATATCTTGTCGCGCAGCACCTCGTCCGGCACCAGCTCGGCATAGCGTGATGCGATGCCCATGTCGGTCTTGGAGAGCACCATGTCCATGTTGGACAGCAGACCGCGGAAGAACGCCCAATCCTTGTTCATGGCGCGCAGCTGATCGAGACCGGCCTGTCCTTCGCGTTCGATGAACTTCTTGACTGCGCTGCCGAAACCGAACCAGCCCGGCAACAACATGCGTGTCAGTCCCCAGCTGAACACCCAAGGGATGGCGCGCAGGTCTTCGATGCGATCCATCGCCTTGCGCGAAGAAGGGCGGCTACCGATGTTGAGTTCGGCGATCTCGCGGATAGGCGTGGCGGCAAAGAAGAACTCGGTGAATCCTGGTGTCTCATATACCAGTTTGCGATAGGCGGCGATGGCATCCAGGCTCATGGATTCCATGATGCGCATGAACTCAGGGTTGCCGTCCGCATTGTGCGGATAGTCCATCAGCGTGGCTTCCATGGTCGCGGCCACCAGGATCTCCAGATTGCGACGGCCGATCTCGGGGTCGGAATATTTGCTGGAGATGACCTCGCCCTGCTCGGTGATGCGGATCTGCGCGTTCACGCTGCCCGGCGGCTGCGCCAGGATGGCCTGATAGCTGGGGCCGCCGCCTCGTCCGACAGTGCCGCCACGCCCGTGGAACAGGCGCAACTCGACGCCGTGCTTGTTGAACACCTCAACCAGTTCCAGTTCGGCTTTGTAAAGTTCCCAGTTTGCCGTCAGGTAGCCGCCGTCCTTGTTGCTGTCTGAGTAACCCAGCATGACTTCCTGGGTGTTGTTGCGGCTCTGCTTGAGCAGTTCGCGATACCAGGGCAGCGAGAACAGCGCGTCCATGATGGCACCGCCACCGCGCAGGTCGTCGATGGTCTCGAATAGCGGGATGATGTTGATCTGCAGATTGTCTTCTTTCAACAGTCCACTCTGTTGCAGCATCAGCGCGACTTCCAGTACGTCGCTCACTGCGTCCGCCTTGGAGATGATGTAGTTAGGCAAGGCATTGTGGCCGAAACGGCGATGGATATCGGCCGCGGCGAGCATCAGTTGCAGTTCGCCGCGTACGGTGGGCGAGAAGCCGTCGAGTTCTGGGGAAAGCAGCTTGCCAGCCTGCAAGGCAGCGAGCAGGCTGGTGCGACGCGTGGCTTCATCCTGCTGTGCGTAATCCGGCACGCCGGCAGCGGCCAGTAATTCGTTCACGACCTGTTCATGCACGCCGCTGTGCTGACGCATATCCAGCGGTGCCAGATGGAAGCCGAATACTTCGGCGGCGCGGCGCAGCTCGCCCATGCGTCCGCGTGACAGGTAGAAAGCACCATGCCGTTCCAGCGACTGGATGACGATGTCGAGTTCGGTGATGAATTCCTCCGCATCGGCGTAAGGTTTCACTGTCTTGGCGACAGGATGCAGATGGTGTACGCGATGCCCCATTTGTTCAGTGGTGGCGACCAATCGCGCATAGATAGCTAGCAGTGCGCGCCGATAAGGCTCGTCCTCCCGGCTCTCGGCTTTGTCCGGTGATTGTTCGGCGAAAGCTTTCAGCTCCGGGCTGATGTCGACCAGTCGGTCGGAGAGGCTCAGGCGAGCGCTCAGCAGATTGGTTTCGGACAGATAATATTCGAGCGCCGTGGCGGAATGACGTTGTGCGGCATCCAGCATCACCTCGTGGGTGACGAAGGGATTGCCGTCGCGGTCGCCGCCGATCCAGCTGCCCACGCGCAGGAAGGGTGGCAGATCGAAGCGCTGGCCGAAGCTCTTTTCCAGCTGTTTCTCCATGTTGCCGTACAGCTTGGGTATCTCACGCAGGAAGGTGTAATCGTAGAACGACAGGCCGTTGTTGACCTCGTCCTCGACCTTCAGCTTGGTGGTGCGCAGCATGCGCGTGCTCCACAGGATGAGCACGAAACGGTGCAGGGTCTCTTCGTTCTCGTCCAACTCTTCCGGTGTCATATCCAGGCGGTCACGTTCAGCCAGCAATTTGGAGATGACGAGTTGGCAATTCAGGATGCTCTTGCGCTGCACCTCGGTGGGGTGGGCGGTCAGTACCGGCGAGATCAGTGCCTTGTCGAAGAAGGCTCGCACGGCGTCCGCATCCAGCCTCTGCTCGTGGGCGTGATTCAATACCAGTTGCAGGCTGCCTTCCTGCGGTCGGGAACCCGCTTTCTGGTGCGCGCGACGGCGGCGGTTGTGGTGCAGGTCTTCCGCGATGTTGGACAGTTGCGAGAAATAACTGAAGGCTCGGACCACCAGCAGTGTATCGACCGGGGAGAGCGCATCCAGCATCTGCTCCAGCTTCTCGCCGTCGCGCTCATCCTGCGTCTTGCGGAATTGCACAGCTGCGCGGCGGATACTCTCGATCAACTCGTAAGTCTTTTCCCCTTCCTGTTCGCGCAGGGTGTCGCCGAGCACGCGTCCGAGTAAGCGGATATCTTCGCGCAAAGGTGCGTCTTTGCTGGAGATATTGGTGGGTGCTGCGATCAAGTTTGTCTTCATCTTTTAATGTCGTCGGCGCAAAAGCGCGGCGCTCCTGATAGAATGCGCCGCGCTCATGAACTAAATAAATGCAAGGAAAACCAATGATTCAGGCTACGTTCACTCCTCCATCCCGTCTGGTGATCGCCTCGCGCGAAAGCGCGCTGGCTATGTGGCAGGCAGAACACATACGGGACAGACTGCGCGCATTATACCCGCAAACCGAAGTTGAAATTCTCGGTATGACCACTCAGGGCGACCAGATTTTGAACGTCACCTTGTCCAAGATCGGCGGCAAGGGATTGTTTGTAAAGGAACTGGAGACGGCGCTGGAGAACGGCAGTGCCGATATCGCGGTGCATTCCCTGAAGGATGTGCCGATGAATCTGCCGGAAGGCTTCACGCTGGCCTGTATCGGTGAACGCGAAGATCCGCGCGATGCATTTGTTTCCAACGATTTCGACAGCCTGCAATCCTTGCCGGCCGGCAGCGTGGTCGGTACCTCCAGCCTGCGCCGCGAAAGCCAGCTGCGCGCACGCTACCCGCACCTGAAGATCGAACCCCTGCGCGGTAACGTGCAGACCCGTCTGCGCAAGCTGGACGAAGGCCAGTATGCCGCCATCATCCTGGCAGCTGCCGGCCTGAAGCGCTTGGGGCTGGGCGAGCGCATCCGCAACGAGATATCCAGTGACGACAGTCTGCCAGCTGTGGGACAGGGCGCACTGGGCATCGAAACACGTGCCGGCCGTCCCGATCTGGAGGCTGTACTGGCACCGTTGCATCACGCCGATACGGCCGCCTGTGTATTGGCCGAGCGCGCCATGAGCAGGGCACTGGCCGGCAGCTGCCAGGTGCCGCTGGGTGGTTTTGCAGAAGTACAGAACGGCAAACTGCGCATGCGAGGCTTCGTTGCCACGCCCGACGGTTCACGACTGTTGCGCGCAGAACACATCGGCGACATCGCCCAGCCAGAAGCGTTGGGGGATCTCATAGCGCAGGACCTGCTCAAGCAGGGTGCCGGCGAGATCCTTGCCGCACTGAATGACTGACAGGCCACTTGCCGGATTGAACATCGTGGTCACGCGTCCGCGTGACCAGGCGGAAGGGCTGGCTGCAAGCCTGCAGACTCTTGGCGCCAACCCTGTCATGCTGCCGCTGCTGGAGGTCGCTCCGGCAGCAGACCAGGCTGCATTGCAAGCTTTCGTACGACACGCTGCCGCCTGTCAACTTCTCATCTTTATCAGCCCGAATGCAGTGCGCTACGGTATGGCCGCCCTGCAGCATGTTCCGGAGCAAGTACGTGTCGCTGCCGTCGGACTAGGCACAGCCAGAGCCTTGCACGAACAGCATGTGCTGCACGTGATCGCACCGACCGCGCGTTTCGATAGCGAGGGATTGCTGGCCTTGCCCGAGTTGCTGCAAGTCAGCGGCTGGCATATCGCCATCCTGCGCGGAGACGGTGGGCGAGAACTGCTGGGTGAGACGCTTGCGTCGCGCGGTGCGCAGGTCGAATATGTGACCTGCTATCAGCGCAGCAAGCCCGCACTGGATGCGGCGGCATGGTTGGCCGCGCGGCCCGATGTCATCACCGTGACCAGCAGCGAAGCGCTGATGCACATGCGGCAGGGGCTGGGCGAGACCGCAGCCACCTTGGCCCGAACCACGATGTTGTGCGTTGCACATCCGCGTATCGCTGAACTCGCACATTCGCAGGGCTGGCAGCACGTGGTCACCACGGCTGCCGGAGATGACGGGATGTGCGCGGGTTTGGTAGCATGGGCCGCACGGCACAGAAAGTGAGCGAAGCATGAACGAAGAGAAACCCTCCGATACTACAGCGACCGCGCCAGATAAGGTGGTCGAGGCTCCTCGCGCTGCACCCGAAAGTCGCGTGGCCTCGGTGGTATCGCGCATGTCGCTCACCCAGCTCACGCTGGTGGTGCTGGTAGTGATCTTCATCTGGCAATGGCTGGATGCACATAACCGCATCAATCAGTTGCAGGAGACTGTGGCGCAGCGGTTGACCGAAGTTGCGGGCAGCAACCAGGCGAATCAGACCTTGCTGGCGCAGACTCAGGAGCAGGTGCGTGACCTGGGCGGAAAACTGAGCCTGCTGGAGAATCGTTTTGCCGAGACACAGGCACAGCGAGCGATACTTGATGCGCTGTACCAGGACATTTCCAGCAATCGTGACGTCGGTGTGTTGGCAGATGTCGAACAGGTGCTGCTGGTGGCGGATCAGCAATTACACCTGTCCGCCAACGTCAAGGCGGCGTTGATCGCCCTGCAGAATGCAGACAGTCGCTTGCAGCGAGTGGACAGACCCGGGCTGGCTGAGCTGCGCAAGCGCATCGCTCGCGACATCGAGCATTTGCGTGCGCTGCCTGAAGTCGATCTGCCGGAATTGGGCAAACAGATCGAAGGTCTCATCGCCGCGGTGGACAAATTGCCGCTGGCGCAGGATGTTCGGCCGCCTTCCCGTGCCAGAGTCGCCGCTGCCGAAACTGCGGATGGGAATATATGGCAGCGTTTCTGGCATGAATTGTGGCAAGAGTTGCGTCAACTGATACGCATCGAAGATACCCATCAACAAGAACTGCCGCTGTTGTCGCCCGAACAATCCTTCTTCCTGCGCGAGAACGTGAAACTGCGCTTGCTCACGGCGAAGCTGGCTTTGTTGACACACGATCAGACTGGTTTCCGTCGCGAGCTCAAGACCGTGCAGGCATGGCTGAATCGCTATTGCGACAACACCGCACGCGATACGCAACAAGCACTGCAAGGGGTGGAGAAGTTGGCTGCCGCCGCCATCGCTGTCGACTTGCCGGATATCAGTCCCACGCTGGATGCCGTGCGTAATTATCGCGCTGCGCAGGAGCGGAGCGCAAAATGAGATTCCTGTTCTGGTTGCTGGCCTTGTTCGCCGTTGCGGCCGGATTCGCCGTGTTCGCCCGCAATCCCGGCTACGTACTGCTGGTCTATCCACCCTGGCGCATAGAGCTTTCGCTCACCCTGTACATCCTGGCGCAACTGGCGCTATTGGCGGGGGGATATATGTTGTTACGCCTGCTGCTGGGGGCACTGACCTTGCCGGACTTTGTGCGGCGCTTCCGTGCAGATCGCGCGCAGAAGAAGGGGCGTGAGGCCATGCTTTCCGCGTTGACGGCTTATTTCGAGGGGCGTTTCGCCGTGGCGGAAAAGGAGGCTGAACGCGCGATAGCGCTCGGGGAGAGCACCGCGCTCAACGCCATTCTGGCAGCGCGCGCCGCGAACGAGTTGCGCCAATTCGACAAGCGGGATGCGCACCTGCGATCCGCAAAAGGCAAGACGCCCGGCGACGAGACATTGCGTCTGATGGCGCAGGCGCAGTTCGATCTGGAGCAGCGCCAGCCGCAGAAAGCGCTTGGTGCGCTGAAGGCATTGCCGGGCTATGCGCAACGCAAGCACGTGGGCGCGCTGACGCTGGAACTGAAAGCGCAACAGCAGGCGCGCAACTGGGATGCCGTGCTGGAAGTGGCTAATCAGCTCGAAAAGCGCAACGACTCGCATCGCACCATGGCCGAGCAGATGCGGCAGCAGGCCTGGCTGGAGAAACTGCGCGCCTGCGCGGATGACAGCAAATCGCTGCGCGCGGTGTGGAAGAGCATGCCGAACGAGTTCAAGCATCTGCCGCGCATCGCTGCCGAGGCGGCGCGCATCTTCATGCGACTAGGGGAGTGTGCGATGTCCCGGAAACTGCTGGCCGAGACGCTAGATGCCGAATGGGATAGCGGGCTGGTCGTGATGTACGGCGATTGCCGGGAAGGCAGCGTAGTGGCGCAGATCGAACAGGCCGAAGAATGGCTGAAGGCGCATCACGACGACGCCGGCCTGATGCTGACACTGGGCAAGCTGTGTCTGCATCAGGAGCTATGGGGCAAGGCGCAGAGCTATCTGGATGCCAGCATCAGCCTGCAACCCAGCCGCGACGCCTACACCGCGCTGGCGCATCTGGCGGAGAAACAGCAAAAGCCGGATGACGCCTTCAAGTACTACCAGCTTGCTACGCAGCTGGCGGAGTCGGGCTCTTCGGCGCGAAAGTGAACGCGTCGGAGTAGAAGGCCGAGTTCGGCAGGCCGCGCTGCGCGGTGAAGTCGGTGTGTGCCGCTTCCACCACCACCGGTGCGCCGCAGGCATACACATCGTAGCCGGACAGGTCGGCGAAATCCTCCAGCACCGCCTGATGCACGAAACCGCAACGGCCCTCCCAGGCCTCGTCGGACACCACCGCCGTGAACTTGATGCCCTGCGCTTCCCATGCGCGGATCTTGTCCAGCATGTACAGGTCGGCGGCTTTACGCACACCCCAGTAGAAATGCATCTCGCGCTTGAAACCGATCTTCAGCGCATGCTCGATGATGGCTTTGACCGGCGCGAAGCCGGTGCCGCTGGCGACGAATACGATTGGGCGTTCCGAATCCTCGTGCAGGAAGAAGGTGCCCAACGGCCCCTTGATGCGCAGGATGTCGCGCTCTTTCATGGTGTTGAACACATGTTCGGTGAACGTGCCGCCGGGAATATAGCGCACGTGCAGTTCCAGCAGGCCGTCGTCGTGCGGCGCATTGGCCAGCGAGAAGCTGCGCGGCTTGTCGTCCTTCTGCAGGATGTCGATGTATTGACCGGCAAGGAATTGCAAACGCTCATTGGCCGGTAGCTTGAGGAAGAGCGCCATCACATCGTCGGCCAGTTTCTCCATCTTCTCCACGCGGCACGGCAGCATCTTCACCGGGATGTCCTGTGCGCGTGTAACCTCATGACTCTCTATCACCACGTCGGACAGCGGTTTGGCGCAGCAGAACAGCGCCATACCCTCGGCCTTCTCTTCGTCGGTCAGCGCGTAAGACTGATGGTCGCCGAAATCGACCTTGCCTTCCAGCACCTTGCCCTTGCACACGCCGCATGCGCCATTGCGGCAGCTGTAAGGCAGCACCAGACCATGCTCCAGCGCAGCCTCCAGAATGGTCTCGCCTTCCGCAACGGGGAAAGTGTGCTGGCTGGGCTGTATCGTGGTCTTGAAACTCATGGCGAGGATTCCGGATTGAATGAAAGGGCGCGATTTTAACGCATAATCGCGTAATGACTAATCTGCTCCTTGTCGGAAGTGGGGATATCGCTGGGCGTTTGCTGCCCTTGTTGCGCGACCACTACCGCCTCTACGCGCTTTTGCGCGATCCGGAAAAAACTGCCGGCTGGCGCTCAGGCGGCGCGATACCGCTCATTGCCGATCTCGATGACAGGCGCAGTCTGGCGTGTATCGGCGGCTTGGCGGATAT
>JAHJQE010000060.1 GCA_018819205.1 Gammaproteobacteria bacterium | reverse complement strand
CGGTCATCAACACCGGACGCAGACGGCGCTTGGCCCCTTCGAACACCACATCGGCCAGCGAGAGTCCCTCATCGTGCAACTGGTTGAAATAGGACACCATCACCACACCGTTCAGCACCGCGATACCCAGCAGTGCGATGAATCCGACCGAGGCGGGCACCGACAGGTATTCACCGCTGATCCACAGCGCGAACACGCCACCGATCAAGGCGAACGGGATGTTGGTCAACACCAGCGCCGCCTGCCGCACCGAACCGAAGGTGGCGAACAGCAGCATGAAGATCATGCCCAACGCGACCGGGATGACCACGGCCAGACGGGCGGCTGCGCGCTGCTGGTTCTCGAATTGTCCGCCCCAGGTCAGTCGATAGCCGGCGGGCAGGTTGACTTGAGCAGCAACCGCAGCTTTCGCTTCCTCGACGAAGCCGACCAGATCGCGTCCGCGCACATTGCTCTGGATCACCACCATACGCTGACCGTCCTGACGATCCACCTTGACCGGCCCATCGGCTCTTTCCAGTCTGGCTACGACTGAAAGCGGGACTGCCTGACCGTTGGGCAGGGGCAGTTTGATGGCTGAGAACAATGCGGGAGAGAGTCTGATTTCTTCCTGGCCGCGCATGATCAGCGGCGTACGGCGACCGTCCTCGATGACAGTGCCCAGCTGTTGGCCTTCGATCTGGCTGCGCAAGGCCACGCCGATGTCGTCCACGTTCAGCCCCATGCGCCCGGTTGCCAGGCGGTCGATGATGACGCGGTAATACTGCACGCCGCTATTCTGCACGGTGTACACATCTTCGCTGCCCTGAATACCTTCCAGTACTTTGACGATCCTCTCTGCGCGGTCATTCAACGTGGCAAGGTCGGTGCCGAACAGCTTGATGGCGACATCGCCGCGTGCGCCGGTCAGCATCTCCGATACGCGCATGGCGATGGGCTGCGTGAAACCGTATTCGATGCCCGGGAAGTCATCCATCACTTTTCGGATCTCGTCGACGATCGCGTTCTTGTCGCTGTTGCGCCATTCTTTCTGCGGTTTGAGCACGAGGAAGTTGTCGGTCTCGTTCAGTCCCATCGGGTCCAGTCCCAGTTCATCCGCACCCGCACGTGAAACGATGCCTTGCACTTCCGGCACCTGTTGCAGGATTGCGGCCTGGATGCGTTTATCCAGTTCGGCGGTCTGTTCGATGTTGATGGAAGGCAGCTTGGTGGTCTGCATGATGATGTCGCCTTCATCCATCTCCGGCATGAAAGTCTTGCCCAGCAACATATATACGCCTGCGGTCACCAGCAGCAGACTTACGGCGCTGGCGATAACGACCTTCTCCTTGTCCAGTGCGCGCTGCAACAGCGGTACATATATAGCCATCGCCTTGCGTACCAGCCAGGGTTCCTCATGGCTGGCTTGCTTGAGCAGGAAGGAAGCCAGCATGGGCACGAAGGTCAGCGACAGCAGCAGCGAACCGAACAGCGCGAACACGATGGTGACCGCGACCGGGATGAATAATTTTCCTTCCAGCCCCTGCAGCGTCATCAGCGGCAGGAACACGATGATGATGATGGCGACACCGGCTGCGACCGGGGTGATGACTTCCTTCACCGCGCGGTAGATCACATGCAGATGCGGGATGTGTTCACGGCGATGCGCGAGATGGTTGATGATGTTCTCTACCACCACGACCGCCGCGTCGACCAGCATACCGATGGCAATGGCCAGACCACCCAGCGACATCAGGTTGGCTGACATGCCGAACTCGCCCATCAGGATGAAAGTGAACAATACCGCCAGCGGCAGGGTGAGCGCGACGACCAGCGCGGCGCGCAGGTTGCCGAGGAACAACACCAGCAGGATGACGACCAGGATGATGGCTTCGCCCAATGCTTTGGATACTGTCCCGACCGCGCGTTCGACCAGGCTGCCGCGGTCATAGAACACCTTGGTCGTCACGCCTGCGGGCAGGCTAGGGGCGATCTCTGCCAATTTGGCGCGCACACCGTTCACGACTTTTTGCGCGTTCGCACCGCGCAAGCCGAGTACCAGTCCTTCCACGGCTTCGCCTTTGCCATCCTTGGTGACTGTGCCATACCGGGTCAGGCTGCCGATACGTACCTGTGCCACGTCGCTGACGCGGATCAGGTTGCCATGGTTGCCGACGATGACGATGTCGCGCACATCCTGCAGAGTGCGGATGCTGCCCTCGGCACGCACCAGCAGCGATTCATCGCCGTCGCTGATGCGGCCTGCGCCGTCGTTGCGATTGTTGGCTGCTATGGCAGCCTGTAGCTCGGCAAAGGAGATGCCGCGAGCCGATAACGCGTTATGGTCGGGAACGACCTCGAAGCTGCGCGCCAGACCGCCCAGCGAGTTGACGTCTGCCACGCCGGGCAATGTGCGCAGCGCAGGGCGTATGGTCCAGTCCAGAAGCGTGCGACGTTCTTCAAGCGAAATACCTTCGCCTTCTACGGTGAACATGAACATCTCGCCCAGCGGGGTCGTGATGGGCGCCAGACCACCCGAGGCATCGGCAGGCAGGTCGCGCATCGCGTTGTTCAATCGTTCAGCGACCTGCTGGCGCGCCCAGTAGATATCGGTGCCGTCGTTGAAGTCGATGGTAATGTCGGCGATGGCGTATTTGGAGATGGAGCGCAGCACGCGCTGATCGGGGATACCCAGCATCTCCAGTTCGATCGGGGCCACGATGCGCGCTTCGACTTCCTCCGGCGTCATGCCGGGCGCCTTCATGATGATCTTCACCTGGGTGGTCGATACATCAGGAAATGCGTCGATGGGCAGTTCGCGGAAAGCGGAAACACCTGCGCCGATCAATAGCAGCGTCAAAGCGGCCGCCAGCATGCGCTGGGTCAGCGCGAATTCAACCAATTTGGACAGCATCACTGGACTCCGCTGAGGCTCATGGCGCTGGATTTCAGTGTCGAGATACCTTGCACGGCGATCATCTCGTCACCTTTGAAATCGCCATTTATCAGGCTGCGTTGAGCACCTTCCAGTTTCACTGAGATCTTTGCAATACGGAATCCGGTGGGTGTTCTGACGAATAGGACCGCTTGCTCTCCCAGTCTTGCCAGTGCACTGTTCGGGATGTTCCACTGCTTCATGCTGTTGCCTGCGGTGGTGATGCTTGCCTCCACAAACTGGCCTGGGCGGAGTCCATCTGTTCCCCTGTGGATGAGTGCGCGTACCAATATCGTCTGGCTGCCACCGCTCAGGCTGCGGCCGATCGCAGTCACTTTGCCACTTGCCGAATAGGCTGGGACGGTGATGGCTGCGCCGACTTTGATATTCTCTGAGCTGGACAAGGGAACCTGGATCTCCAGTCCGAGCGGACTCAATCTGGCTACCTTATATAGTGGGGTGGCCGCATCAAGGCGCTGTCCCGAGCTCGCAGACTTTTCCAGAATGACGCCGTTGATTGGAGAAGTGATAGCAAGCTGGCTGCTCAATTCGTTTCCGGAAAGAAGTTGTTCGATCTCCTTATTGGTCATCCCGAACAGTTTCAATGACTGACGACGTTCGGTTAAAAGTGCTTTGGCTTCATTGCGCTGACTGCGCGTTGAGCGTAGTCGGCTTTCAGCGATGATGCCGTCCTTCCAGAGTTCCTGATCGCGTATGAAATTCTCGGCAGTGAGTTGAAATTGCATGTGCGCTTGCAGCAGACTGCGCTGTGCTTCAATGAATGCGGGACTTTGCAGTCTGGCCAATACCTGTCCCTTTTTTACGGAATCACCTACGCCTACCAGAGTCTGTTCGACCATCGCTGCTAGCGGTGTGCTGATGGTGTAGAGCTGGTCCCCAGGAATGACCACCTGTGCCGGCATGCCGGAGATCTCGCCGTCAGTTTGCACCGGTAATGACGCAGTCACGATGCCCAACTTGTGGATTTGTTCTTCATTCAACGCGATATCTTGTGCATGAACGCCGCTGAGCAATTGCGACAGTAACAGGATGGCGATGGATAGTTTTTTCATTGTTTCGACTTCTCCGGTGTGGCGCGGCTGTTGTTGATTCTATTGCAAAGGAAAGAGATGCTGTTTGAAGACCATATAAAGTCTGCTGACTTTGCATGGATAACGGGCGTGCTATAGGTCGTCGTCCGGTTGATTAGTTCCGTTGTTGTGAAGATTTTACCAACTATCCATTTAATAAAAGGAATCGATGTGCTTTCAGGAATAAATCTTGACAAATTCGGATGCATCCATAAAATGCGCGGCTCTTCCGGGTCGTTAGCTCAGCTGGTAGAGCAGCGGACTCTTAATCCGTTTGTCGCAGGTTCGATCCCCGCACGACCCACCAATAAGAAAAGGACTCGCAGAGATGCGAGTCCTTTTTTGTTTGCCTGTTTCCCATGCGATCCATTACGTAAATAAAAAAGCCAGCGCTTTCACGCTGGCTTTAAAATTTGGCTCCCCGACCTGGACTCGAACCAGGGACCTGCGGATTAACAGTCCGTCGCTCTACCGACTGAGCTATCAGGGATTTGATGCGGGCGCTATACTAGCGTCAGAAGGGCATTCGGTCAACATCGATACAGAAAAAATTATGTATTATCGACGTGTGACGAGGCTGTGTGTATCCAATCCAATCCAATTACAATGGGCGACATGGATAAGAAAACTATATTAATAAAAACCAGCAAAGGTGAAAGCGAAGTTTCCGGCATGTCCGGGGATATGAAGCGCGTGCTACTGCTGATAGATGGTAAATCAAATTTCGCTGAAATCATCAAGCATGCCCCTCCGAGTCTGCGTGGCGACCTGCCCGAGATCATCCAGCGACTACTCGACTCCGAACTGATCCGCGACAAATCCAAATCTCAAGCCGGCCCCAAGATCACAGCACCCAAAGTCGTGGCGCCCAAGATTGTGGCACCCATGGCTGAGCAGGCTGGCGAGGAACTTGATTTCACGAGTATGTCCGCCGCGCCGGCTCCAGCTACATTGGCAGCAGAGGCAGCTCAGGCAAAAGCACAGCAGGAAGCAGAGATATTGAAGGCAAGCCAGGAGGCTGCCAAACAAAAGGCGGAAGCAGAGGCCAGGGAAAAAGCAGAAGCAGAAGCACGTGCACGAGCTGCGCATGAGGTTGCACGTGTCAAGGAGGAGCTGGAAGCGGCAGCCAAGGCGAAGGCAGATGCGGAAGCGGCAAAGTTGAAAGCCGAGCAGGAAGCAGCTCGTATCAAGGCTGAATTGGAAGCGGCCAAGGCGAAAGCAGAAGCTGAAGCCAAAGCGCTGGCTGAAGAGCGTGCCAGACAGGAAGCGGAAGCAGCGCGCATCAGGGCCGAAGCCGAAGCGGCCAGATTGAAAGCAGAGCAAGAAGCGGCCCGTATCAAAGCTGAACAGGAGGCAGCTCGCATCAAGGCCGAGCAGGAAGCTGAGCGCATCAGAGCCGAACAGGAGGCCGCACGAATCAGGGCCGAACAAGAGGCTGCTGCTAGGGCCAAGGCAGAGGCAGAGGCGCGAGCCAGAGAAGAGGCTGAAGCAGCACGCTTGAAGGCGGAACTGGAAGAAGCCAAAGCAAAAGCTGAAGCAGAGGCCAAGGCTTTAGCTGAAGAGCGTGCTCGCCAGGAAGCTGAAGCAGCACGCTTGCAAGCGGAACAGGAGGCTGCTCGAATCAAGGCCGAAGAGGAGGCTGCTCGTCTCAAAGCTGAACAGGAAGCTGCCGAGCGTGCCAGAGCGGAGGAGGCGGAAGCAGCGCGACTTAAAGCTGAGGCAGAGGCTGCGCGCATCAAGGAAGAGCAAGCGGCTGCTGAGAGGGCTAGGGCGGAAGCTGAAGCCGCTCGTGTCAAAGCTGAGCAGGAGGCGGCGCGGATCAGGGCCGAGCAAGAGGCGGCCGCACGAACAAAAGCGGAAGCCGAAGCTGCACGCATCAAAGCGGAGCAAGAAGCAGCGCGCGTGGCAGCCGAGCGTGATGCCGCCGAGCGTGATGCCGCCGAGCGAGCAAAAGCAGAAGCCGTACGTAAAAAATCTGAAGCCGATGCTGCGCAGGCTGCTCAAGCTGCACAAGCCGACACAACAAAGGATACGGCACCAGCAGGATTCCAGATTGATCTAGGCTCCTTGAGTTCTATGGATTCCTATACGGGTGCTGATGAATTGGCACGACCTGCATCATCAGAAGCTGAGAAAGAATCTCATGCGGTTGAGCAACCGGCCAAGCAGAAGGCACCAGAAGTGAAGCAGGATATGGCCGCCGAGATGGCGCGATTGAAGGCTGAGCAGGAAGCGGAAAGATTGCGTGCCGAACAAGAGGCGCGAGCCTTGGAAGAAGAAAAAGCGCTGGCTGCAGAGCAGGAGAGTGCATGGGCGGAAGCTGAGCAACGTGCCGAGCAGCAGAGCAAGCTGGATGCGGCACAGGCTGCCAAGGAAGCCGCTTTGGCGCAAGCAAAGTCCAAGCAGAAGTCGACGACGATCCGTCGTCGCACCCCTCTTCCGCTGGCCAAGATCACAGCGGGTGTCTTGCTGTTGGTTCTCATTGCAATATTCGTTCTGCCTTTGTTCTGGCCGATGCAGGAATATATTGCGCCGCTTGAACAGCGACTGTCAGAACGCTTCAAGCAACCGGTGAAGGTCGCAAGTTTGAGCGTTGCCCTGCTGCCGATGCCCAAGATCGAGCTGGGAGAGATCAAGGTCGGTGCAGCAGGAGAGCTAACCGCGCCTGCTGCCACGTTGAGCTTTGATCCACTCACGCTGCTGTCTGGCAGCAAGACGATCAAGGATGTTGCGTTGCAGGATGTGACTGTGAACGGGAAGGAACTGGACAAGGTCGCCGGATGGCTCAAAGGGATGGCGGGGGACGCGCAATTTCCGCTGGAACATGTGACGCTGCGAAACCTGAAGATCGTCACTGACGGTCTATCGGTTCCTCTGCTGCAGGGGGGGGCCGACTTCGAGCGGGGTGAATTTTCCCGATTGGTGCTGCATAGCGAGGATGAGAAGTTCAATGTAGAACTCAAGACGGTAGCGAACCGCACACAGATCGCATTCGGTATCCGTGATGACGCGTTGCCGTTGTTGCCTTCGGCCAAATTCAGTTCTTTCAATGCGCGGGGTGAAATCAGTACTCACGAGATCAATATCTCCGACCTGGATGCGCATGCCTATGGCGGGATATGGTCCGGCAAAGGAAAACTGAACTGGAGCAGAGGCTGGAAATTCGAAGCGAATGTTCAAGCCAAGACGATGGAATTGTCCGAGTTGTTCCCGCAGTACGGCTTGTCGGGTGAAGTGTTCGTCGATGGGGAGCTGTCAGCCAGCTCAAGCTCGCTTTCGAATCTGGCAAAGTCACTGCGCATCGATGCTTCGTTCGAGGCTAAACGGGGGGTCATAAACGGTATAGATATGGTGGAGACCGCACGGCTGGTGAGTCATGAACATCTGGTCGGTGGACGCACCCATTTCGATGAGTTGAACGGCTCCTTCGTGGCGGAAGACGGGTACATACGCTTCCGCAGTGTGCGCATTGTCTCCGGCATGTTGAAAGCTTCGGGTACGTTCGAGGCGGCGGCGGATGGTCGGCTTACCGGGGCGTTCAATTCGGAGATCAAGATGCGCTCTGGCAACAATCCACTGTCGCTGTCCGGCAGCCTTGCTGAACCCAGATTGCTGGCGCGCTAGTCTGGGTTTTCTGAGCGTTAGTATTGTTCCCGTATTAATCCCTCGCTGGCCTTGCAACAAGGTCAAGCCAGTGCTTTTGCCATGCGTGCTAGCGCTTTTTGCAGATTTTCCATCGAAGTCGCGAAAGAAAGGCGTATGTAGCCTTCGCTACCGAAGGCCGAGCCCGGCACGACGGCAACACCTGCTTCGACCAGAAGATATTCTGAAAAGGCGATGTCGGTCGCTTCCTTGATGGTGCCTTTCTTGTGCAGTGTGGCGATAGCAGTCCGCGCATCGGGGAAGGCATAGAAAGCGCCGCCGGCCTTGATACAGCTCAGCCCCGGGATCTTGTTCAGCTCGCTCACCACGAATTCGTGGCGCTCGCGGAACGCATTCAACATGGGGGTGATACAGCCCTGGTCACCGTTCAACGCCGCTTCTGCAGCTACCTGCGAGATAGAGGTGGGATTGGAGGTGCTTTGCGATTGCACATTCTCCATTGCTGTGATGATGTTTTCCGGGCCGGCTGCATAGCCGATGCGCCAGCCTGTCATCGCGTAGGCCTTGGACACGCCATTGAGCACCATGGTGCGCGGATACAGATCGGGACAGGCATTGAGGATGTTGCAGAACTTTTCGTCTGTCAGCGCGATGTGCTCGTACATATCGTCGGTTGCGATGAGGATGTTTGGATGTTTGCGCAGCACTTCTCCCAGCGCTTTCAAATCGGCCAGTGTATAGACGCCGCCGGAAGGATTGCTGGGGCTGTTGATGACGACCATCTTGGTCTTGCTGGTGATGACGGCTTCGAGTTGCGCGGGCGTCATCTTGAACCCCTGCTCGATACCGGCTTGCACGATCACCGGCTTGCCTTCGGCGATGATCACGATATCCGGATAGGACACCCAGTAAGGCGCGGGGATGATGACTTCGTCGCCGGGGTCGATGGTCGCCAGCGCGAGGTTGAAGAAGCTCTGTTTCCCGCCGCAGGAAACCAGTATCTGCTTTGCGGTGTAGTCCAGTCCGTTGTCGCGTTTGAACTTGGCGATGATGGCCTGCTTCAGCGAGGCGGTGCCGCCGACCGGTGTGTATTTGGTGAAGCCCTTGTTGATCGCCGCGATCGCGGCGTCCTTGATGTGTTGCGGTGTATCGAAATCCGGTTCGCCTGCGCCCAGACCGATGATGTCTTTGCCTTCGGCTTTCAGTTTTGCTGCACGGGCGGTCACTGCAAGGGTGGGGGAGGGTTTGATGGCTTGGACGCGCGTTGAGAGAGGCACGATGTTTCCTTGGGGGGTTGGTCAATGGCGAGAATTATACGCGTGCCGATTCGGGCGGTGTATGACTTCGGACGTTAATTTTCCGGGAAATTCGTCCAGTAACGACGGTGGCTGTGGCGGTACGCATCCAGCCTGATCCAGGACGGTTCAAGCTCGATTGTGATCGCGCCATCCCGATCCGATCGCAGGATGTGTGTACCCTGAGCCGTATAGCGACGGACCACATCATTGTGCGGGTGATGGAAGCGGTTGCGGTAACCGGAGGTGAAGACTACATGCTGCGGAGACACTGCGTTCACAAATGCGCGGCTGGAGGAACTTCTGCTGCCATGATGCGGGGCCACCAGCAGGTCGGCATGCAGTTTGCCGGCATGGGATTTGAGCAAGCGTTCCTCGGAGGCCGCTTCGATATCGCCGGTGAGCAGGATATGGTGTTCACCCGTGCTGATGCGTAATACACAGCTTTGGTCGTTGTCGTGCCGTTTGGCTGTTATCGCATGAGGCGGGTGCAATATCTCGAAGCTCACTCCCTCCCATTCCCACACCATGCCTTCCCGGCATGATCCGACCTGCTGCATGTCAGGCAAGCGCTTGTCTTCCTTATCCAGCGAAGCAAGGATGCGATCGGTCGGTATGCCCTGTAACACTGATGCAGTGCCGCCGATATGGTCGATGTCGCCATGGCTCAATATCAGGGTGTCCAGATGATCCACCCCCAAACCGCGCAAGGCAGGCACCAAGATGCGGTTGCCGCTATCCGCCTCGCCCGGATAGTCGGGGCCGGTGTCGAACAGCAGGGCATGCTGCTGCGTCTGTACTGCGACAGCCAATCCCTGTCCGACGTCGAATATCCACAAGCGAGCTGAGCTTGGGGCGGGCGTGACGGGCTCGGTGAGGAACATCGGCATAAGCAGGATGGTACCGAATGCGCGCAAAGGGAATCCGCGTGGAGCCAGTATCCATAATGCGCCTAATACTCCTGAGGCTATCGCCCAAGCAGGTGGTGCATGTTGCGTCCATACGCTCACCGGTAGATCATCCAACAGGCGTAACAAACTCATGCAGAACGCCAACACATAGTGTGCAAGATGCAGCGTCCACTCAAAACCCGGAAGGGTGCCGAGCAATGTGAGCGGTACCACCAGCAGGCTGACCAGCGGAATGGCGAATGCATTCGCCAGCGGTGAGACCAGCGAAAGTTGCTGAAACAATGCGAGCAATGGCGGGATCAGGCCTATGGTCATTGCCCATTGCACCTTGCCGTATTCTCTTAGCCAGTGTGGACGCCCCAGTCGGTTCGCGGAGACGTAGAAAATGAGCGCGACCGCACCAAATGAAAGCCAGAAGCCGGGTGCCAGTACCGCCCAGGGATCAAGCAACAGTACAACCAGCAAAGCCGTCGCCAGCATCTGGCTGGGGGCGACATTGCGCGACAAAAGCAGCATGCCGGCAAAGGTTGAAAGCATATAGAAGGTACGTTGGGCCGGGATCTCGAAGCCCGAGATCAGGCTGTATGCCAGTGCTACCGACACGCCGACCAGCGCGGCTGCCTTGCGTGCAGGCAGGCGTAATGTAAGCAGCGTGCTGCGTCGCCAAATCCAATATGACAACCAGAAGAACAGGCTGGATAACAGGGTGATATGCAGGCCGGAGATGGACATCAGATGATTGACACCGGTGCGTGTAAAGAGGCGCCATTCATCCTGCGTGATGCTGGCTTGGTCACCAATGGCGAGCGCAACCAATATCCCCGCGTAAGGGGCATCGTGCAAAGTCACATGGAACCGCTCACGCAACGATTCTCGCATTCGCTCAACGAGATAGCCCGGTCTGTAGATCGTCGCATCCAGTCTCTGTGGTGCAACCTTGTCATATATGTAGCCGGAGGCTCGAATGTTCCGCTCCAGCGCCCAGGCCTCGAAATCAGAGGTATAGGGGTTGCGAGTGGAATGGGGTTGTTTCAGGCGAACAGTGAAACGCCAGCGTTCTCCGGCACGTATATCCAAGGGCGGCTGGGCATTCGAGTTGAAGCTGGCAAGTTGAATGTGCTCGGGAACCGTTGCGCCAACAGTTTCGACATGCGCTACATCGAATGTAAAACGCAGGCCACGTTCATGCAGACGCGGCATCTCTGCCACGACGCCGGTCAGCGTGATGTTTCGGCCCTGCCAGTCGTCCGGCAAGCTGTCGGCCAAGCGTAATTGGGCGACAAAGGCTGCATGGCAGAAACCGATCAGGGCTGCGCAGCCGAGCAGCAGTCCGCGTCGCCATGGCGGAGGCAAGGTGCGCGGCAGCAAAAGGCACAGCAGTGCCAATGGCCAATAGGACGGTAACGCCGGGAGTGTCTCGAGTTGTTGCAGGTACCAGACCCCGAGCGCGAAGCTGAGTGCAAAGGAAACCATGCGGCTAGCCTAACCGAGCATTAGAATCCCGTCATGCGTAAATTCTTTCGTGAAAGACTGCCGGGGCGGGATGGGGTGTTGCAGAACCGTTGGCTGCAACCGATTCGGCACTGGTTGCAACATCCCAATCTGTGGCATCTCAACCGTCATTCGGTAGCGGGCGGGGTGGCGCTCGGCCTGTTCTGCGGTCTGATACCTGGGCCTTTCCAGATGCTGGCGGCGGCATTGCTGGCGATGTGGCTGAGGGTCAATCTTCCGGTGGCGCTGGCGACGACTCTCTACACCAATCCCTTCACCATCGTTCCGCTCTATCTGTTGGCACACCGCATCGGCTTGTTGATTTCGGGGACATCGACAGAGAGACCACCGGCTGAGTTTCCGGAGCTGCATTGGCAGGATGGGCTCGAAATGCTGTGGCAGTGGCTGCTGACGCTGGGCGAACCGTTACTGATCGGATTGCCGATTCTGGCAATCGGACTGTCGGTCACAGGATATTTCGTTGTGCGCTTCGCCTGGCGTCTGGCCGTGCAATGGAAGTGGCATCAACGCGCCAAGCGCAATGCTGAGCGGCTTTGATCACTTATCCGCATCTGCGTTTTTGATTGCATCTTAATAACCGACCGCAGTGTAAGGAATAGAAGGAGTGTCTATATGTATATGTATGTATATAGGCCGATTGGCATATTGTTCACCTTTTGTTCGGATGTTACATATCTGGCCATCTGAATCAAGGCGGGTGCAGTGATGACAGCAACGTGGGAAGGTATGGATGCAGGTGCTTCGGAAACATTGTTCCGGGCGATGATGCATACAGCACCCTTGCCGATGTTCGTCATATCGGAGGGGCGATGCATCTATGGCAATGGCAGGTTCATCAAGATGCGCGGTTGTCCGGATGGCGCATGCACTATGTGTGGATTGGGTGAGCTGCTGGATGAAGACAGCAGTCAATTACTTAACCAAGCGATTGGAACCCTGAAGCACGGAGAGGTGACACGCATGCCGCTGCACCTTCGTCGCGAAGACGGACAGTACACGGCGATAGACTTGTCCATGAGCGGGATGGAAATGAATGGCAAGACCTTCGTGCTTTCCATCGTCAATGAAAAGAACGAAAAAGAGCGGCTGCGTCGCCTGCTCGATCGCCTTGCCTTTCATGACTCGCTGACCGAACTCCCCAATCGTATCCTGCTGTTCGATCGTATCAATCAATCCTTATCCCGATCCAGGCGAGAAAATGCAAATTTTGCGGTCGGAGTGCTGGATCTGGATGGTTTCAAGCCTGTCAATGACATGCTGGGGCATGCCGCGGGTGATCTGTTGCTGAAGGAGATTGCGCGCCGCTTGCGGCAGAGCGTGCGCAATGTGGATACCGTCGCGCGCCTTGGCGGAGACGAATTTGCCCTGGTCCTGCAAGGGGTCGGCTGTGCAGCAGAAGCGAATACCGTACTGAACAAAATGATCCAGGAAGTTGCGCGTCCATACGAACTGGATGGAGTCGAGGCGAGTGTGAATGCAAGTATCGGTATCGCTTTCAGTCCTAGGGACGGTGCGTCCATCCATGAGTTGCTGGGACGGGCCGATTACGCCATGTATCTGGCCAAGAAGGCCGGCGGCGGGTGTTATCGCATCAGCAACGGAGAGATCGCACCTATCTCATCACGCCATCAACTTGAGCCCCTGATCGATGTAGTCAAGCTCGGTTTTGAGGTCATCGATGAACAGCATGAAGAGATCGCGGACAATATTCGCGGGATATTGCAGGGACTTTCAGGGAACGAGTCGAAGGAAGAGCTCAAGCATCGTGCGAAGCATCTGCAGTTGCTTACCCAGACGCATTTTGACACCGAAGAAGACTACATGCTGCGCTACGCACTGAGCGGGCAGGAGATGCATCGTGCCGAACATGCTGATCTGTTGCACAATCTGAAGGGGCTGCAAGAGAATCAGGATGGTCATGGATTCACTGTTTTGGCGCACTCATTCAAGGAATGGTTGTTGCCACATATCGAAACGCAGGATGCCAGGCTGGTCGAACAACTCAAGGCGGCCGGCATCACCGCATAGGCATTTCAGCTGGACGTCAACCTGCCGTCCACCAGTTGCAAACTGCGTTGCATCCTGCTGGCGAGTTCAAGGTCATGGGTGACGATGATGAAACTGGTTTGCAGCCGGGCGTTCAGTTCCTGCATCAGTTCAAACAGGGTATGCGCGCTATTGCGATCCAGATTCCCGGTTGGTTCGTCGGCCAGCACACAGGCGGGGCGTGTGACCAGCGCACGGGCTACCGCGACACGCTGACGTTCGCCGCCGGAAAGTTCTGTTGGCTGGTGGTGTAGCCGATGAGCCAGTCCCACTTGTTCCAGCATGGCGATGGCCTGCGGATGTGCATCGACAGGTTTCATGCCGCGTATCAGTAGCGGCATGGCGACATTCTCCGTCGCAGTGAATTCCGGCAGCAAGTGATGGAATTGATAGACGAAGCCCAGTGAGCGATTGCGCAATTCACCGCGCTGTGTCTCGTTCATCTTTGCCACATCCTGCCCCAAGATGCTGACACTGCCGCTGCTGATGCTGTCCAGCCCACCCAGCAGATGTAGCAGCGTGCTCTTGCCGGAACCCGAAGCGCCGACGATGGCGAGGCTTTCACCGCGTGCCAGATCGAGGTTCACGCCATTCAGTACGGTGACGCTGAGATCTCCCTGTGCATAGGTCTTGGTCAGGTCGCGGCAGGTGATGACCATCTCAGATTCCTGCTTACTCATATCTCAATGCCTCCGCCGGCTGTACTTTGGAAGCGCGCCAGCTTGGATACAGGGTGGCAAGCACGCTGATCAGGAATGACATGCCGGCGACGACCAGCACATCCCCCTGACGCAAGTCGGAGGGCAGCTCGCTGATGTAATAGAACTCCTTGGCCAGGAACTGCACGCCGAACAGATGCTCGATGAAGGGCACGATGGTGCCGATGTTGACTGCCAGCAACACGCCGCCCAGCACACCTATTACCAGGCCGATGAGGCCGATCAGCACGCCTTGCACCATGAATATTTGCATGATGCTGCGCGGCGAGGCACCCAGTGTGCGCAGGATGGCGATGTCGGCCTGCTTGTCGGTGACGGCCATCACCAGCGTGGAGACGATGTTGAACGCGGCGACCAGCACGATCAGCGACAGAATGATGAACATCATCTTCTTTTCCATCGCCACCACCGCGAAATAGCTGGCGTTCTGGCGGGTCCAGTCGGTGGTCCAGAGATCAGCCGGGATCCTGCCTTCCAGCGCGCGGGCGATCTGGGGCGATTGATCGAGGTCGTTGACACTGCCACTGATGCCACTCACCGTTTTCCCCATCCGATAGAGCTTTTGCGCATCGTTCAGATGTACCAGCGCCAACGCATTGTCGTAGGGTGACATGCCGATCTCGAAGATGCCGCTCACCTTGAATTGCTTCAGGCGCGGCAACATGCCGGCAGGTGTGAATTGCCCTTGCGGGGTGATCAGCAGCAGTGGGTCACCGACGCGGGCACCCAGAGATCGCGCCAGATCAACGCCGAGCACGATGTTGTACTCGCCCGCTTGCAGGCTATCCAGCGATCCGTGTTTCATCTTGTCGCCGAACGCGATCAGGTCCTGTTCGGCAGCGGGCAGGATGCCGCGCACCATCACACCCTGCACGCGTTCTCCCTGCGACAACATACCTTGGCCGGTTACATAGGGCGCGGCGGCGCGTACGCCTGGGTACGAGGCGACGGTATCCAGTGTGCGCTGCCAGTCTGCGATGCCTTCACTGCCGATCACTTGCAGATGGGGCGTGATGCCGAGGATGCGCGCGCGGATCTCTTTCTGGAAGCCGTTCATCACCGACAGCACCACGATCAGCGCCATCACGCCCAGACCGATGCCCAGCATGGAGATCAGCGAGATGAATGAGATGAAGTGATTGCGGCGCTTGGCGCGGGTATAGCGCAGACCGACGAACAGTTCAAAGGGTTGCAAGGTGATTCCCGTATTTTTTACGGGCGTTAGTGTGCCACAAGGAGCAGGGGGACGAGTGCTAAACTCGCCGTCATGGAACATCTTCATCTCATCATTCCCGAACTCATCCTGCCGCGGGAGATCGCGCCCGATACGCAAGCTGAACTCGCATTGCTGGAAAAGATACTGGCGCGCGCCGCGCATGCGACGCTGCCTGCATGCTCGACCGAGGCACGCTTGTGCGAGCTGTTCGGCGTCGCAAATGCAGCGCCCTTGCGCGCTGCGGGAGACGGCCTCGACATGGCCGGCTACGCATGGATGTGCGCCGATCCAGTGGAACTGCAACGGCAGCCTGCACAGGTGATGGTGCGGCCGGATGTGGTGTGCGAAGCTGCTGAGGCGGCAGCGTTCTGCGCAGCATTGAATGAGCATTTTGCTGTGGATGGCATCAGCTTTTACGCACCACATCCGCAGCGCTGGTATCTGCGGGTGGCAGAGATCGGCGAAGTGACCATGCCCACCTTGAGCACTGCCGCTTGGGGAGATGCGCGCGAGATGTTGCCGCAGGGCAAAGACGCTGTGCGCTGGCGTGCGCTGGGTAATGAGATACAGATGTTGCTGCACGGGCACCCGCTCAATCAGAAGCGGCAGGGAGTAGGGCTGCCGCCGATCAGCAGTCTGTGGTTGTGGGGAGGCGGTTACCCCGGTGAGGTCAATGCAAGGATAGCAGCGTCAGGCGGGGATGAGCCGTTGGGGGCTTTTGCGCGTGCCGCTGGGATGGACTGGTTTGGTAGCATATCGGATATGCTGTCCGGCGATGCCAGTCACGGCGCCTGGCTGGCGACCGATCTGCTGGCTCCCTTACGGCAGCATGACCTGTACCGATGGCGCGAGAATCTGATAGTCATGCAACGCGATCTGTTGCATACCATCTGGCAAGCGATGGCTGAAGGCAAGTTACGCTCGCTCACGCTGGATGTGCCTGCTGCAGGCGCACTGCATCGTTTCGAACTGAAGGCCGGCGACCGCTGGAAGGTGTGGCGTCGCCGCCAGCCATTGGCCACTTATTCTGTGTAGAATCATCGCAAAACAATAAGGGTGCGAACATGGATTTCTGGCGCGATGTGATGAGTTTCTTCTGGGGCCCTGAGTCACTACCTCTGCTGGTGATGGTGCTGGGCCTGTTCTTCCTGCTTCATCACTTCCTGCGCGAAGAGCGTCCCAGTATCTTCAATACTGTAGTTTTCTACTTCGTGTGCGTACTTGGGCTGTTCGTCTCGGGTGTACTGAATGCGCTAGCGATCAAGCGTGGTGCCGACATCCTGCATGAGGTCTCGGTGATCGGTGCCGGTGTGGCGGTGATACGCATATGGGGGCTGATGGTGTTCAGGGTGATCCTGCCCAAGATCAAACTCAACCCGCCACGCATCACTGAGGACATCTTTGTAATCATCGCCTACGTCGCCTGGTTCATGGTGCGACTGCGCTATGCAGGTCTGGACCTGGGCAGCATCGTCGCGACCTCGGCAGTGATCACGGCGGTGATTGCTTTCGCGATGCAGGACACCTTGGGCAACATCCTCGGCGGCCTTGCCTTGCAGCTCGACAACTCCATCGAGGTGGGGGACTGGATCAAGGTGGACGATCTTGCTGGTAAGGTCGTTGACATCCGCTGGCGCTCGACGCTGGTGGAGACCCGCAACTGGGAAACGGTGGTGTTCCCCAATTCGCAGCTGATGAAGAACAAGTTTATGGTGTTGGGGCGTCGTACCGATCAGCCTGTGCAATGGCGCCGCTGGGTGTGGTTCAACGTATCTATGGAAACGCCAGTGCCCCGGGTGGTACGTGTGGTGGAAGATGCCATCCGGCAGACCAGCATCCCGAATGTGGCGACCGATCCGGCACCAAACTGCGTGCTGATGGATATGGACGACAAAGGTTATGCGCGTTATGCCATGCGTTACTGGTTAACCGACCTGATGCCGGACGATCCTACCGATGCCCTGATCCGTTGGCACATCATGACCTCGCTGCAGCGTGCCGGTCTGAAGCTGGCGGTGGACGAACGCCATATCCATCTAACCAAGGAGAACGAGAAATACGAAGACGTGCAGCACCAGCGCGAGATCGAGCTACGTCTGAAGACCCTGCATCACATCGGTCTGTTCTCTTCAATGACTGAGCAGGAGCTCAAGTGGCTGGCCGAGCACCTGCGTTTCGCGCCTTTCGCACGCGGCAATCTGATCACGCGACAAGGCGATCAGCAGTCGCACGGACTGTATATCCTCATTCGCGGCGAGGCCGAAGTGTTCATTGAATCAGAGAACGGTGAGCGACGCACACTCAATGTCCTGCACAAGGGTGACTTCTTCGGGGAGATGGCTTTGCTGACTGGTGCGCCGCGCCGGGCTTCGGTGATGGCACTGAGTGATGTGGAATGTTATCGGCTGGACAAGGACGCGTTCGAGGAGATATTGCGTGCACGCCCCTCCATCGCGGAAGAAGTGTCGCACATGTTGGCCGTACGAACTGCCGAACTCAATAGTGCGAAACAGGATATCGATTCGATATCGCGCCGACCTGATCTTGCCCAAAGCTCCAGCGAAATACTGGCAACCATCCGACGTTTCTTTTCACTCGGCAAGTAAGGCATTGAAAAAACGGATTTCCTGTTTTATGGCAATGAAACCCGTTCGGTTTGCTGCACGGCATGTTGTATCATGCCGCCCGTGAATGATCCTTTGAGATAGCTACTATGAAACTGACCTTCCTGGATTTCGAACAACCGGTCTCCGATCTGGAGAACAAGATCGAACAACTGCGCTACGTGCAGGACGATTCCGCGCTGGACATCTCCGACGAGATCGGCCGCCTGCAGAAGAAGAGCCAGAGCCTGACCAAGGACATCTATGCCAAGCTCACCCCTTGGCAGATCTCGCAGGTCTCTCGCCATCCTCAGCGTCCTTACACGCTCGATTACATCGAACACCTGTTCACCGATTTCGAAGAATTGCACGGTGACCGCGTCTATGCGGACGATCCTGCCATCGTGGGCGGACTGGCCCGTTTCAACGGCCAGAGCGTGATGGTCATCGGCCACCAGAAAGGCCGCGACACCAAAGAACGCCAGTACCGCAACTTCGGCATGCCGCGTCCGGAGGGCTATCGCAAAGCGATGCGCTTGATGCGCCTGGCCGAGAAGTTCGGTATCCCCATCATGACATTCATCGACACTCCAGGTGCCTATCCCGGCGTCGGTGCGGAAGAGCGCGGTCAGTCCGAGGCTATCGGTCGTAACCTGTACGTGATGGCAGAACTGCGCGTGCCCATCATCTGCACCATCATCGGCGAAGGCGGTTCCGGCGGCGCATTGGCCGTAGCGGTCGGCGATGCATTGCTGATGCTGCAGTACGCCACCTATTCCGTGATCTCGCCCGAAGGTTGTGCTTCCATCCTGTGGAAGAGTGCGAGCAAGGCAGAAGAAGCTGCCGATACGCTGGCGATCACCGCCACCCGTTTGAAGACCTTGGGTCTGGTCGACAAGATCGTGAGCGAGCCTTTGGGCGGTGCGCACCGTGATTACGAAGCGACCATGGCCAGTGTAAGGAAGGCGTTGGCCGATGCGCTCAAGCAGACCCAGAACAAGTCCACCAACGATCTGTTGCAGACGCGTTTCACTCGCCTGATGGGCTACGGAAAATTCAA
Organism: Gammaproteobacteria bacterium; assembly: GCA_018819205.1. Classification (GTDB taxonomy): domain Bacteria; phylum Pseudomonadota; class Gammaproteobacteria; order Burkholderiales; family Gallionellaceae; genus Sideroxyarcus. The sequence continues at coordinate 5,250 of JAHJQE010000060.1, read as the reverse complement.
AGAGATAGAGCTCCAGTAGTCCAGGAAGCTGATCTGTTCTGACGCGACGTTCGTCGATGTCGCATTCTTCCTCTCACTCGATCAATTTACATGACCGCATCGCGGCGCGTCTCGCGCCGCAGCTGCCTGCGGGCAGCAAGCTGCTGCTCGGCTTGAGCGGCGGCATGGATTCGGTCGTGTTGCTGCACGTTCTCGATAGTCTCGCACCCAAGCTGGGTTTCAAGCTTTCAGCCATGCATGTCCATCACGGCATCAGTCCCAATGCCGATGCATGGGCATTGTTCTGCAGTGAACTGTGCGCACGCTATGCCATTCCGCTGGAGATCAAGCGCGTTGATATCGCGCCTTTGAAGGATGCGCACGGTATCGAAGCCTCGGCACGAAAACTGCGCCATGCCGCTTTCGCCTCAAGCGGCATTCCTTACGTAGCACTGGCCCAACATGCCGATGACCAGGCTGAGACTCTCATGCTGCAGTTGTTGCGCGGTGCCGGTCTGCGTGGGGTGTCTGCCATGCCGTTCGTGCGCGAGCAGGGACGTCAGATATTGCTGCGGCCTTTGCTGGAACACAGCCGGCTGGAGCTGCTCGACTATGCGCAGCAGCATGCACTGGATTGGATAGAAGACGAAAGCAACGCGGACGACAGCTATCCGCGGAATTTCCTGCGACATCGAATTTTCCCCGTGCTCGAGGAGCGTTTCCCAGCCTGGCGCGAAACGCTGGGGCGCAGCGCACAGCATTTCGCCGAGGCTGCAGGGGTACTGGATGAGGTCGCGCAGGTAGACGGGGCAGACGAGCCGCTGCTGGCGGTGGCAATGCTGGAGGCGTTGTCTCCTCCGCGCGCCCGTAACCTGCTACGCCATCATTTGCATCTTCAAGGTGCGCCGATGCCTCAGGAGGCACAGCTGGAGGACATGCTTCGCCAATTTTGCGGTGCACGTGACAATGCAGATGTCTGCGTTAATTTCGGTGAGTGGCAGGTGCGCAGGTATCGCGGGCTCATATATGTGATGCGAGCATTGCCCCAGTACGAAGCGACACTGTGCTTGTCTTGGGATGGGGCAGCCAGTCTGTACTGGCCACCCTTGCAACGTGAACTGCAATTCACTCTGACAGTCGGACTAGGCATCAGTCGAGAAAAATTGTCGCAAGGACAGGTAACACTGAGATTACGCAGCGGTGGAGAGGCGTTGCGCCCGCATGCGCTTGCGGCAAGACGCAGCATGAAGAATCTGCTGCAGGAGCATGGTGTGCCGCCCTGGCTACGCGAGCGACTGCCATTGTTGTATTGCGGCGAGGCGCTGGTGTGCGTGGTCGGTGTGGCGGTCGCTGCGGAGTTTCAGGCAGGCGAGGCGGAGCAATCTGTAATGGTGATGTAAGCTTGATAGGCATATGATGCGCTGGCAGAAGCAAGCCGTAACCGTTCCAGTCAAATCTTCAGGGAGAAGAACATGAGAATATTGAGCGTGTTGTGCAGTGCCTTGTTATTCAGTCTGTCCCTCTCCGCGCAAGCGGGCCCCATCATCGTCAAATACAGTCATGTCGTCGCCGATACCACCCCCAAAGGGCAGGCCGCGCTGAAGTTCAAGGAAGTAGCCGAGAAACTGCTGCCTGGTAAGGTCGAGGTGCAGGTCTTCCCCAATAGTCAGTTGTTCGGCGACGGCAAGGAGATGGAAGCACTGTTGCTGGGCGACGTGCAGATCCTTGCGCCATCGCTGGCCAAGTTCGGCAAATATACCAAGAAGCTGCAGATATTCGATCTGCCGTTCCTGTTCGACGATATTGACGCTGTGGGACGTTTCCAGAACAGCGCAAAAGGGCGCGAACTGCTGACCTCGATGTCCGACAAGGGCATCATCGGTTTCGGTTATATCCACAATGGTATGAAACAGCTGTCGGCCAACAAACCGTTGCGTACACCAGCCGATGCAAAGGGACTCAAGTTCCGCATCCAGGCATCCGATGTGCTGGAGGCACAGTTCAAGGCAGTCGACGCCAACCCGCAAAAGATCGCTTTTGCCGAGGTATACCAAGCACTGCAATCCGGTGTGGTGGACGGGGCGGAGAACCCCTGGGCCAACATCTACACCAAGAAATTCCACGAAGTGCAGCAGTACATTACCGAGAGCGGCCACGGCGTGCTCGATTACATGGTGATCGCCAACGATGAGTGGTGGAACGGTCTGCCGGACGATGTGAAACAGGGTTTGAGTGCAGCCATGACTGAGTCCATCGCCTACGGCAACAAGGTGGCATTGGAAGAGGATGAGAACTTCCGCCAGAAGGTCATCGACGACAAAAAGGCCAAGCTGGTCAAGCTGACCAAGAAACAGCGTGGTCAATGGCGTGAGGCGATGAAGCCGGTGTGGGCCAGGTTCGAGAACGATATCGGCAAGGACTTGATAGATGCTGCCGTAGCTGCCAACAAAAAGCCCCGCAAATAACAAAGTAGTAAAATTATAAACCTCACTAGCAAATAGTGACGTAGCGTCCCCGCCATGCACGGGGACGCAACACAGGGAGGCTGCATGAAGTTATTGAAACGACTGGACGAATGGTTGATCGCCATTCTGCTGGCGGCGATGACGCTGCTCACCTTCACGCAGGTGGTCATGCGTTACGTGTTTAACTCCGGCTTCACCTGGGCGCAGGAACTCACCACCATCCTGTTCGCCTTCATGATCTTCATCGGCATCTCCTACGGCGTGCGCGTCGGTGCGCATATCGGCGTCGATGCACTGATCAAACTCTTCACCCCGAAAGTACGACGTATCGTCTCCATCGTTGCAGTGCTGTTCTGCATGCTGTATGCAGGTATGGTGATCTATGGTTCGTACCAGTATGTGATGAAGATGCGCAAGGTCGGCATCGAACTTGAGGACCTTCCGATCCAGATATGGATGGTGCGTGTCATCCTGCCTATCGGCTTCACCCTGCTGGTGCTGCGTTTCCTGCCTGTGTTGTATAACCTCATCAGTGGCAAGTCCGACCATCTGCGGCTGGCGAACGAAGTGGCAGAAGCCCTTAAACTGAAACAGGAGGAGAAACAATGAACACCTTGTTTCTGTTCTCCTGCCTGTTCTTCTTCATGGCTATCGGTATGCCGGTGGCGATATGTCTGGGCCTTTCCAGCCTGCTCACCATCGCCTTCTTCGCCCATGACTCACTGGCCTCGCTGTCGATCAAGCTGTACGAGACCAGCGAGCACTACACGCTGCTGGCCATCCCGTTCTTCATCCTTGCCGGTGCGCTGATGTCCACCGGCGGCGTGGCGCGGCGTATGGTCGATTTTGCCATCGCGGCGGTCGGTCATCTGCGTGGCGGATTGGCTATCGCTTCCATCCTGGCCTGCATGCTGTTCGCGGCCGTGTCCGGTTCCAGTCCGGCCACCGTGGTGGCCGTCGGCTCCATCGTCATTGCCGGAATGGTGCGCAGCGGCTACCCGCAGCCCTTCGCGGCCGGCGTCATCTGCAACTCCGGCACGCTGGGCATCCTCATCCCGCCTTCCATCGTGATGGTGGTGTATGCTGCCGTAACCGAGGTGTCGGTCGGGCGCATGTTCATGGCCGGTGTCATCCCCGGCATCCTGCTAGGTCTGATGCTGGCGGTGGCCGTGCACTGGCGCGTGCGCAAACTGAACATAGCGCCGACCCCGCGCGCGCCGTTGCGTGAAGTGTTTGGCAAGTTCCGCGAATCCATGTGGGGGCTGGCGCTGCTGGTCATCATCATGGGCGGCATCTACGGCGGCGTGTTCACGCCGACCGAGGCCGCTGCCGTGTCGGCGGTTTATGCGCTGTTTGTTGCAGTGTTCATCTATAAAGACCTCAAATTCAGGGATCTGCCAGAGGTATTCGTCGATGCCAGCCGCACCACGGTGATGCTGATGTTCATCGTCGCCAACGCCATGCTGTTCGCTCATGTCCTTACCACCGAGCGCATCCCGCAGACTATCGCCGAACATATCGTGGCCTATGGCATGACGCCCTGGATGTTTCTGTTGGTGATCAACGTCATCCTGCTGATTGCGGGTAACTTCATGGAGCCGACCGGTATCATCCTGATCCTGGCACCCATCTTCTTTCCCATCGCCATCCAGCTTGGCATCGACCCCATCCATCTGGGCATCATCATGGTGGTGAACATGGAGATCGGCATGGTCACACCGCCGGTGGGGCTGAACCTGTTCGTCACCAGCGGCATCACCGGTATGAGCATCATGCAAGTCACCCATGCCGCCTTGCCATGGCTGCTGGTGCTGCTGGCCTTCCTTGGCCTGGTCACCTACATCCCTGAGATCAGCCTGTTCCTGCCGGATCTGCTGTTCAACTAGGTAGTTACACGGCCTGAGCTTGCTGTCGAAGGACTGGCAGGGACGGGGTATTCTCCCTAGTCCGTACTGCGACATCGCAGATAAACCCTGCTAGAATCGCGCCCTCAGAATTTTCTGATTCACAATAATCATTTGGAGAGAAGCATGGCTGTCGAACGTACCCTTTCTATCATCAAACCCGATGCAGTCGCCAAGAACGTCATCGGTCAGATCTATTCCCGTTTCGAAGGCGCCGGTCTGAAGATCATCGCTGCACGCATGGTGCAACTTTCCCGCGCTGAAGCGGAAGGCTTCTATGCCGTGCATGCTGCCCGTCCTTTCTTCAACGATCTGGTGAACTTCATGATCTCCGGCCCGGTGATGATCCAAGTGCTGGAAGGCGAAGGCGCGATCCTGAAGAACCGTGACCTGATGGGTGCAACCGATCCGAAGAAAGCTGACAAGGGCACTATCCGTGCCGATTTCGCAGACAGCATCGACGCCAACGCCGTGCACGGTTCCGACGCGGCCGAGACAGCGGCTGTCGAGATCGCCTACTTCTTCCCGGCACTGAACGTCTACTCGCGCTAAGCGACGCCTGATGAAGCAGAACCTCCTCGATCTTGAACCGGCTGCGATGACCGCATGGTTCGCGGAACACGGCGAAAAGCCGTTCCGCGCCAAGCAGGTGCTGCGCTGGATCTACAAGAACGGGGAGTCCGATTTCGACGCGATGAGCGATCTGGCGATCTCTCTGCGCGACAAACTGAAGCAACTCGCCTGTATCCAGACGCCCAAGGTGATGCGCGAAGAGACCGCCACCGACGGTACGCGCAAATGGCTGCTGGATGTGGGTACCGGCAATGCGGTGGAGACCGTGTTCATCCCGGAAGAGGGCAGGGGCACGTTGTGCGTCTCGACGCAGGCGGGCTGCGCGCTGG